>NZ_JBEYTP010000084.1:0-16160 GCF_040643125.1 Micromonospora sp. NPDC047465 | reverse complement strand
TGTCGCTTGTCCTATCCCTTTTCGATGCGCCGGCTGCCCGGTGGCTGTGGTGAGCGGCGATCGGAGCGAACCGCTCCGGCATCCGGATCTGCCGATGAGCGTGCATCGGCGCGCACGGTCAGGCGGTCGTTCCCGGCCACTGGGCGACGAATGCTGCGCCGGGAATCCTGTCGTCGATGAGCAGACCGACGAACTCGTCGAGCATTACTTCGAGATCGCCGTAGCCGGTAAGTTCGTAGTGCTTGTTGACGATCCTGTCGTCAGCCAGGCGGACCGTGTCCAAGTCCGCCTCGCCGCTGAGCCAGATCGTGACCTGAGCGAGCCACGCCGAAGACTCGAAGTCGACGCTCACGACCGGCTTGCCGTAGTTCGGTTGGATTGGGCGAGCGTGCCAGCGCATCTTAAGCCGCGCCCAAGTCTCGGCACGGGCCGTAACCGCAACGGACAGCGCTTCGAGCGGAAACGTCACGCGCGCAACTATCGCACGCCGGGCTCTGGCCGCCGCTGACATCCGCATCTGCCGCGAAGCGCTCGTCACCGAAGGCAACCGAAGATTTCGGATATTGCATGCCGGATGATCGTGGCGTGGAGTACTTTGACCTGTCGCCGTACGACTACCTCGGTTCTCCGCTGCCGATGCGGGCCGTCGGGTGGCCGGGGCGCCGTTACGGGGTGCAGGGCGCTGGCGCGGCGCCGATGACTGGTGCCGAGATGGAGCGGCTCAGGGTGGCATCTCGGCGGCTTGGCAGCGTCACGCTCGGCTGGCATGACTGTGACTTCTGTGGGGCCTTTGAGGGTAACGGCGAGTATCGCTACTACCTGCCCGACGGGGAGATCTACGCCGCACCGATGATGATTTTGCATTACGTTGAAGAACACGGATACCGGCCGCCCGGGGAACTGCGCGACGGCTTGCGGGCGGCCGGGCAACCGCGATGGGACTGGCGCGCCGAGCGCTTGCACGCGGTGCTGCTGGACCAGTCGGAGGACCCGGATTTCCGGTGCCAGGCTGCGGTCGACCTCGCGAACAGGAACGATCCGCGCGCGTTGGACGCGTTGCGGCGCGCCGCACACGATGAGGACCTGGTCGATGTGGCGGGAGACGAGGTCGGCCGATCGTTAGCAACCTTCGTGGATCGTGGCCTCGCGAGGGATCTACTCGCCGAGGACTTGCACGTCATGGTGCGGTACGGCATCGACGAAGCATCAGGCCGGTGACGTCCACGGGGCATCCGCATCTGCTAATGAGCGGATGTCTTGCCCCTCGAGGAGAAGGCTGCGGTTGGTGGGGTGCATGACTGGGCAAGCGATCATGGAAGCGCCCGAGGGCCGTCGAACGAAAGCGACTTCGTCGATGGCGGGGCGGCGATCGGGAGGGCGGACTCGTTAAGCTGTTCGGCTGCCGTACGGAAGGCCGAGTGTGACAACTGACCGAGTCAATCTCCCCGAGTTTTGGAGACTCACCTGGGGAGACGTCGACCCCGCCGCGCGGCCCGCGTTCGACCCGGCCGGTGTCGCAGAGCTGGTGCGGGCGCTACCGCCGGCCGCCGAGGTCCCGCCGGCCGGCACTGATTGGCGGCTCATCGAGTTCTGGTACGACCGGATGACGGAGGCGCTGGTCGAGCACCTGGGCGATTGGGTGGTGGGCTGGTGGTACACCGTCGCGATGGAGGACTACCAGGACCGCGGGGTCATTCCGCTCTGGAGGGCGGAACGTCCTGCAGTGGCGACACCGGATGAGAAGCTGACCCGCCTCGCTGACGCCGTGGTGGCCTGGCATGAACTGCTGGTTGAGCTCGCCACCGATGCCCGCGGCCGCTTCGCGGGCGCGGCCCCGGCAGCAGCGGACGGTACGGGCGAGCCGCCGGCCTGGCGGGCTGTTCAGGGCAATGGCCGGATCACCATCTACACGGCGCCCCAGGACCGCCGTCTGCCCCATCCGAGGCAGCTGAGCTGGGCGGATACCGATCCCGCGGATCGGGTCTTCGATCCGGACACGGTGCGGGCGGTGGTGAGCGATCTGGTCGCGGCGTCCGAACTCCCGTCACCGGGGGCCGACTGGCGCCTCCGAGACCTGTGGCTGGAAAACGTGTCGGCCGGGCTTGTCGACCGGTACGGGCGGTGGGCGGTGGGTTGGTGCTGGTCGGTCGGCGAGGGCGACTTGGATGGCGGCCCGGTTGGCTCCTGGTGCTGCTTCTCGCACTCGGTCACCACGCCGGAGGCGACCGCGGCCACGATCTCCGCGGCCCTGGTGGAGTGGCGCGACTGGCTGGACGATTTGGCAGAGCGGTTCGACCGGTTCCTGCCGCTTCCCGCCGACGACCTGGACGGGTGGGAGCGCGCGGTTGCTCACCTGGTGACTGCGGTCGGTGACCGCACGCAGTACGAGTCCGGCTGGTACGGCTGCTGCATGACCGTGCTCGGCTGGTTTCTCGACGCGGCCGGCATCAAGTCCACCCGCCGGAAGGAACTGCTCGAACACGCGGTCGCTGGCCGCTTCGACAGTTGGGTCGAGCCGCCGAGAGCGGTCGTGGAGTCGGTAGCCGAGGACCTGGCCCGGCAGGTAGCCGTTGAGCACGCCTGACCACCTGGCGGTGTGGCAGCGGTTGCGGGATACCGTCGGCTGGCGGGACGTCGTCCCGCACCCGAAGACGCCGGTAACGGCGATCCGTGACGGCTTCGTCGATTTCGCCCGCGGACCTGCAGGGGCGTGACCCACAACAGCTCGGTCGTCGCGAGACGTGCCGGCCGTGATCGCCGAGGTCCGCGACGCGGAGACGTACGCCTTCACCGCCGCGTGGCTCAAGACGAACGAGCCCTTCCGCCAGGCTCAGCCAGATCATCGGCGGCATCTCTTACTGGGCTTGCGGTGGACACAGCGAGGAGCCGCACGCCCTCCGCCTGGACGAAAGCCGGATCCGCGACATCGACGAGGCATGGATACCAGTGATCACGCCGGACGGTCCTGGGGTGCTCGTCTGGTTAACTCGGACTGACCAAGGCGCTGGCCGACTTCGATCCAGACCCTAGCGGACGGGGTTTTCCAGTTGTGATCGGACCTGGCGGAAGTCGTCGGCTCGGCTCTGCGCTGCGGGGAATCCGATGAACGTCACCAGCGCGACGGTGTGATTGTCGGCCCAGCCGCAGGCTTCGATGTGGGTGCCCTTGTCTTGGCCGGTGCCGCAGCGGGCCTCGCCGCCGAGCGGGCCAGGCGCGGTGGGGGCGACCGTGGTGAGGCGGGTCAGGTTGGCGAAGGCGGCGTTGAGTGTGGCCCTGGGGTCGCTGACAGTGCCGGATAATCCGCTGATGAGGACGGTGCTGCCTCCGGCTGGTCGGTACCAGCCGCGCTCTGGCAGGTACTCGCCTTCCCAGGTGACGTAGGCGGTGCCGATGGCGCTGGTCGGTTCACCGCCGAGTAGTTTTTTGAGGTTTCCCAGGTTTTGCTGGGCGGTCTTGTGCAGTGATCGGTCGACCGATTCGGGCCAGCGGTCCAGCAGCCGTTTCGGCTTGTCCAGTCGCATGGCAGTGGTGGGGGAAGGGGCTGTCTGCGCCTCTGACTTGCGGGTATCGCCGGGTTGTGTGCATCCGGTCGCGGCGAGCAGCCCAGTCAGGAGCACGACCACGACGCCAGTAAGCCGCCTGCGGGCGCCGTTCGGTCTTGTTCTCGTCATACCTTGCACCCCGTCTCCGTCTCGGCCGGCAGCACCGTACACCAGGTGATCGTCGCGTTGGCTTCGGTGCGTTCAGAAGTAGGGGTGTTCGCGGTCTCTCAAACCTGGGCGGATGAACTCATCATTGACGGATTCCAGGCGACAGTGTTTGATCTTGCCTGTTCAGACGCAACAGGTTGATTACGGTGAGTGACACCTGGGCGGGTTGTCGATGTTGCCCGGGGGGCTCGCTCCTCGGATGACCTTGATGCGGGGGAGGGCGACGTGCGGCGTCGTTCGGTGATGGCTGCCCGGAGACATGGCCTGGGAAGGCTTCTGTTGCCGCTGGTGCTGCTGGCTGCAGGCGTGGCGGTGATACCTGGGGCCCGTTCCGCTTACGCGGAGCCGTTGGATGCGCCATCCGGGTCGAACGCGGAGGCGGAGGCCTTGGCGGCGGCACAACGGTTGGGCGTTCCGGTGGAGGTGGCCGGTTCCAAGTCGGAGGCGTCCCGGGCGGTCGCGACTCCGCAGGGCTCGTTGTTGCTCGAGTCGTACGCCGGCCCGCGGTGGGCGCAGGGACGCGACGGAGCGTGGCGGCAGATCGACACCACCCTGCGCCGGACCGAGCGGGGTGTGGCTCCGGTGGCGACCCTGGCGGATGTGTCCTTCTCGACCGGTGGCACCGGTGCTGCGGTGCGGGTGGCGCTGGCGGGTGGTGAGGCGACCATGTCGTGGCCCGGTGTCCTCGCCGAGCCGCGGTTGGAGGGTGACACGGCGGTCTACGAGTCGGTGCTGCCGGACGTTGACCTGCGGTTGCGGGCCTTGGCCGACGGGTTCACGTGGGTGCTGGTGGTGAAGTCGGCGCAGGCAGCTATGAACCCCGCGTTGACCGAGCTGCGGTTTGCGCTGGAGACTCCGGGCCTGTCGAAGCGGTCTCGGGAGGAGGGTGGCTTCGAGGTCGTCGACGCGGCAGGCGAGGTGCTGCTGTCCTCGGGTAACGCGCTGATGTGGGACTCCACCGGAACCGCCCCGGCGGCGAGGTCAGCGACGAGCCGGACCTCGACCGACGACGCCGAGCCGAGTGATGAGGTGTTGCTGACGCCGCCGGATCTGGCGCGCAAGGCGGAGTTGCCGACCGATGTTCAGGGCGCGGACCTGGTGGTCCGTCCCGACCTGGAGTTGCTGCGCGGTGAGGACACCGTCTTCCCCGTGGTGATCGACCCATATACGACGATCAACAAGCTGCGGTGGGGATACGCGGGCTCGGAGAACGCGACCCGCAGTGACGGAATCGCCCGGGTCGGCGTCGAGCCGACAGGGGATGGCACGTTCCGGTCGTTCTTCGCGTTCAACCTGTCCACTCTTGCGGGCAAGAACATCCGGTCGGCGAAGTTCCTGACGGAGTTGATCCACTCGTGGTCGTGTACGGCGACCCCGGTCAACTTGTGGCGGACGGCGGATCTCACCGTTAGCGGCAAGCAAACGTGGGACGGGCCGAACCTGGCACTGTGGATCGAGCAGCGGTCCGGCAACGCGCACAAGCCGCCCGCTGCACCGAGTTGTGACAACGATCCGCAACCGGATCTGCCGATGGAGTTCAGCAGTACCAACCTTAAGAACGACATCATCGCGCACCGCGGCGACAGCAACTACACCCTGGCCTTGTCGAACCGGCAGTCTGATGGCACGTCGGAGTCGACCAGCACGTGGTGGAAGAAGTTCGACCCGGCGCAGACGAAGCTGACGGTGGAGTACAACACCAACCCCAACACTCCGACTGCCGCGCAGTTGTCGACCCACGCCGGATACACGGCGCCGGCTCTACCGTGCGTGACGGGGACTTCCCGACCGGCGGTGCGGGCGGACTACCCGTGGTTGAAGGCGACGCTGACGGACCCGGACGGCAGCAACGGCGGCAGCCTGTCGGGCGTGTTCGCCCTGCAGAAGCAGAGCAGCTCTACGACGTGGGAGACGGTCACCGGCTGGCCGAAGACGGACACGGGCGTCGCGCCCGGAGCGAAGGCTGAGGTGCAACTGAGCACCAAGACAGCTGACGGCGAGGTGTACCGGTGGCAGGTGCAGACCAAGGACACCTTGGGTGGGGTGTCGGCTCAGTGGTCGCCGTGGTGTGAGTTTGCGGTCGACTACGCCGGGCCACAGGTCACCCCGACGGTGACTGCGGCCGACGGACTGTATTTGGAGTCGCCGCCGCTTGGCACGAATCAGGAGGATCGTGGCTCCGTGGGCTACTCCGGCCGCTTTACTTTCTCGGCGAACGGCAGCCAGGACGTCTACGACTACGCCTACCAGGTCGCCGGTGGTCCAATCCTCTACGCCAAGCCGCCGACTCTCGGTGGCCCGGTGACCGTGTGGGTGACGCCGACGAGGGTTGGCGAGAACGTGTTGACCGTCTACAGCCGCGACCAGGTGGGCAACCCGTCCAACGGGAGCTACGACTACGCGTTCCGGGCGGGTATCGCATCCGCACCGAAGGTGACGTGGGCGATGGACGAGGGCACCGGCACGACGCTCGCACCGGAGGCAGACGCAGGCCCTGCAGCCACCCTCGTCAATGGCGTGACATGGACCGATTCTCGGGTTCTGGGCACGCACGAACGGTTGGGCAAGGACTGGGCGGTAAAGCTCGACGGTGTAGATGACCACGCGCTGGCTCCTACTGTCGGCCTGGACACGTCTCGTAGCTACTCCGTGGCCGCGTGGGTGCGACCTGACGCGGACGGATTGATGGAGATCGCCGGGTCGCCCGGTAGCGCTACCGACTCGTTCATGCTGCGCAAGTGGGGCGACAACCGGTGGGTCTTTACCGTCGTCGAGCAGGACGTCAGCACGTCGGCGTTCACCAACATCTTCGGTCCCCCGGCGGTGAAGGGGATCTGGACCCACGTGGCAGGGGTGTACGACGCGGCTGGGGGTGCGATGCGGCTCTACATCAACGGCAAAGAGGTAGCGGCCGGTACCGTGCCGCGCACCTTCAACGCCGGCGGAGACATCACCCTCGGCCGCGAGCGCTGGAACAGTACCAACGTGGCGTACTGGAACGGCGCTATCAGCGAGGTACGGACGTGGGACCGTGTGATCGTGCCCGACCTGGACCTTGTTGACATCCTGGCGCCTACGCCAGTCGGGCAGTGGGAGATGGATAACCCCGACGAGACGGCACGCCAGGAGGCAGACCTCTCACGGTACCAGCGACCGTTGACCCTGACCGCTGACCCGTCAGCGATGTGGACCGAGGGCTACAACTACACCTCCGGGGTGACGATCAACGGTAGTCCCGGGTCGGCGGACACCAGCGTGCCTGTCCTGCGCACCGACCAGTCGTGGACCGTCTCCGCGTGGGCCAAGGTGACCAAGGCCGAACATCAGACGATCCTGGCTCAGGACGGCAGCAGCCGGTCGGCCTACTACCTTATGTACGACATCTACACGAACAAGTGGTGCATCACCATGCCGTCGGTTGACGTCGGAACCGCCGAGTGGCAGTTCGTCCTATCGACCGCACCCGCGCAGCTCGACGCCTGGACGCATTTGGTCGCACGGTACGACGCGGCAAACCGGGAGTTGCGGCTCTACGTCAACGGCGTACTTCAGGGAGTTCGGTCGAATACCGTCGGCTGGCACGGGACGCAGGTCATGCATGTCGGCCGGGCAATTAACTCGTTCTTCCTCAACGGCGGCACAGTGGACGGCGTCCGGATGTGGCAGGGGCTGCTGTCCGACGCCGAGATCACCCACCTGCACTCTGCAGCCTAACCACACGGTCCGAAAGTCCTAGGGCGTCGCTTCCAGTGCGACGCCCTAGGACTCGCAGGCTTCCCTTCGATACCCAGCCAATGGCTAGACGGCCTAAATATCACCGGTCCAACCGGCGGGCCCGCGAGTTCGGTGCCGTAGGGCAACCGTTGGGACGGGTGCCTGATCCTCTGCCACCGACTCTCACGGCCGGGATCCCGTAGTCGTGGGGCGGTGAGTCTGTTGCCTCGGTCTGCGGCTGGTTCGTTAGTTCACGCTACGCACACCGTGTGGCGTGCTCGCACCCCTTTCAGAGGAAGGTAAGGATGAGATCGCCCAGATCCCGACGGCCGGTTCGCCACCGGACCGGCTCGTCTTACGGCCGGAGTCGACGAGGCCTTGCTGCTGGTCTGCTGGCGGTGCTGACCGCCACGCTCGGAGGGCAGGTACCCGCGCAGGCACAGGCACCCGCCGAAGCGGAGCAACTGAAGGCCCAGCAGTACGAGTCGGTGCCAGTCGCACCAGTCAAGACGACCGCGGCGCCGCCACGATCGTCGCACGCGGCGGGCGCGACCACGCGACCCGCGCCGAAGTGGCCGGCGGCCGGCAGCGCGGAGGTGGAACTGGCCACGCCGGCAGCGGGTGCGCGGACGTCGGCACCTAACAAGGCGACGCGTGCTGGGTCGCTGCCCGTGACCGTACGGCAGGTCAGTGCCACCTCCAGTGATGCCCGTTCTGCGGGTTTGACGCCACCGTCCAGCGTGCGGGTGCAGGTGCTGCCGAAGGCGACGGCGGAGGCAGCCGGGGTACGCGGCGGCCTGCTCCTGCGCCTCGGACGGACCGATGGGGCGCGCTCGGTCGGCCATGTCGAGGTGGGCGTCAACTACGGGGACTTCTCGACTGCATACGGCGCGGACTGGTCATCGAGGCTGCGGCTGCTGCACGTCCCGGACTGCGCGCTAACCACGCCGACAGCAGCGGGGTGCGCGGTCGTACCGCTGGCCTCGCGCAACGACGTGCGAACGCAGACCGTGACCGCGCAGCTCACGGTGCGCCCGGTCGAAGCGGCGGTATCGGCCGCGGACGCCAAGCGCTTCGGCGTGACGAGCACGGCCGGGACGGCGGGCACGCTGGTCGCGCTGGCAGCCGGGCCATCGGGTGGGGCGGGTAGCTTCACCGCGTCCAGCCTGGCGCCGTCCGCGTCATGGAGCCACGGAGGTTCGACCGGCGCGTTCCAATGGTCGTATCCGATGCGAACCCCGCCGGGACCCGGCGGCCCCGCCCCCGGTCTCGCCCTGAGCTACTCCTCCCAGGCGGTCGACGGTCGGCACGCGGCCAGCAACAACCAGCCCGGCCCAATCGGCGAGGGCTTCGACTACTCGCCGGGCTTTGTGGAGCGGCAGTACAAGGCCTGCGCGGACGACATGGACAGCGCCGGGGCCAACAACACCACCAAGACCGGTGACCTGTGCTGGGGTCCGGACAACGCCGTGGTCTCCCTTGGCGGCAGCGCTGTCGAACTGCTCAAGGCTAGCGACGGCACGTGGCATCCGCGCAAGAAGAACGGGTGGAAGGTCGAGCGGTCGACCACGCCGGCCTACGCCAACGGCGACAACGACAACGAGTACTGGAAGATCACCACCGCCGACGGTACGCAGTACTGGTTCGGCCGGCACCAGCTGCCGGGCTGGTCCACCGACCGGCCGACGACGAACTCGGTGCTGACCGTTCCCGTCTTCGGCAACAACCCCGGTGAGCCGTGCTACCAGACCACGTTCGCCGCCTCTGACTGCGGAGGTAAGCGGCAGGCATGGCGGTGGAACCTCGACTACGTCCAGGACATCCACGGCAACACCATGTCCTTCTGGTGGACCAAGGAGACCAACTACTACGCGAAGAACAAGGAAGCCACGACGCCGGTCGCCTATAACCGGGCCGCCTACCTGACGCGGATCGAGTATGGCACCGACAACCGGGATGGCACCGAGTACGCCGCCACCAGCCCGTACGTGCAGAACGCGCCGATGCGTGTCGACTTCACCAACGTCGACCGTTGCCTGAGCAACTGCACCACGAAGGACGAGACGACCTGGCCGGACACCCCGTGGGACCAGGAGTGCACGGCCACCACCAACCCCTGCCTCAACGGGTCGCCGACGTTCTGGTCGTCGAAACGGCTGACCGTGGTCATCACCAAGGTGTTCAAGGGCACCGCCTACCAGAACGCGGACTCGTGGACGCTGCGGCAGAGCTTCCCCGACCCCGGCGACGGCACCCGCGCCGGCCTGTGGCTGGACGGCATCACCCACCGCGGCCTCAACGGGGCAACGCTGGCAACGCCGGAGGTGACGTTCGAGGGCATGCAGATGCCCAACCGCGTCGACGCCGCCGGCAGCGACTGGGCATTGGCGATGAACTGGCGCCGGGTCAACTCCATCAAGCTGGAGACCGGCGGGCAGATCTACGTGACCTACAGCGGCGCCCAGTGCGCCAAGAGCGGCACCATGCCGTCGGACACTGCGCTGGACAGCAACTCCCTGCGCTGCTACCCGGTGAAGTGGACCCCACCGGCCTACACCGACCCCATCACCGACTACTTCCACAAGTACGTGGTGACCGAGGTCCAACAGATCGACCACACCGGCGGAGCCCGGCCGCTGCGCACCGCCTACGAGTACCAGAACCCGAACAACCTGCCGCTGTGGCACCACGACGAGGACAACGGGCTCGCCCCCGACGACCGCAAAACCTGGGGGCAGTGGCGGGGCTACCCAACCGTCATCACCTATGTCGGTGAAGGTGCCGAGCGGACCAAGACCGAAACCCTCTACTTCCGCGGCATGTATGGCGACAAGCTCGGCGGCGGAGGCACCCGCACCACGACCGTGCAGGGGCGTGAGGGCGTTGCTGTCAACGACTACGACCACTATGCGGGCACGCCGCGCGAGCAGATCACCTGGCTCGGCTCGCAGATCCTGTCCGCGACGGTCAACGACATGTGGCGCTCCGACCCGGCGAGCGCGACCCGATCGGGCACGCCGGCCGCCGAGGCCCGCTACGCGGGGGTGAAGACGGTCAAGACCCGCACCGCCGTTGACGGTGGGTTCCGTCGCACCACGACCACCACCACCTATGACACCTACGGCATGCCGACCAGCGTCGACAGCGGCGGCGACGACGCCAAGACCGGCGACGAAAGCTGCGTGCAGACCGAGTATTCCCGCAACACCACCGGCACCAACTGGCTACTTTCCCCGGTTAAGCGCACACACGGCTGGGCGGGGGCCTGCGCGACCGCACCTACGCAGGAGAAGCAGATCACCGCGGACACGCGGTTCTCCTTCGACGGCCTAGCGTACGGGGCGACGCCCACCAAGGGCCTGCTGACCAAGACGGAGAAGCTGACCGGCTTCTCCGGCGGCACCCGCACCTACCAGCAGGTTTCCACCGCAGCCTACGACGCGCACGGGCGGGTGAAGGAAGCCACCGACATCGCGGGTGAGGTCACCAAGACCGCCTACACCCCGCTCACGGGCGGGCCGGTGACGAAGGTGGTCACCACCAACCCGCTCGACTGGACCAACACGGTCGACCTCGACCCGGTCTCAGGCCTTCCCCTCAAGGTCACCGACCCAAACCTTCGCGTCACCGAGTACACCTACGACGCGCTGGGCCGCAACATCGGCGTCTGGCTGCCCGGACGGGCGAAAGTAACCTTCCCGTCAGACCCGACGACCAGCTACACCTACAACCTGTCCAACACGTCGGTGTCGACCATCACCACCCGCTCGCTCAACGCCAGGGGTGGCTTCGACCTGTCGTACGCGATTGTGGACGCACTCGGACGGCCCCGGCAGACCCAGGAGGCTGCCTACGGCGGCGGTCGCATCATGACCGACACCTTCTACGACGCCGCCGGACGCATCTACAAGGCCAACTCCGCCTACTACAACAACAGCCCGATCGACCTCGCCAAGATCGAAAGCCCGCTCGACCAGGACGTGCCGAGCCAAACCCGCACGTTCTACGACACCGTCGGACGACCCCTGCATTCGCTGCTGCTCGGCAAGCAGGGCGACGTGCAGGTGGAGACGTCGCGTACGTCGACCACCTACCACGGCGACCACATCACTGTCCTTCCACCCGAGGGCGAGGCCGCAACCACCATCTGGTCCGACGCCCAGGGGCGCACCGAAAAGCTGTGGCAGTACCACGGGCAGACCGCCACCGGCAGCTACGACGAAACCCGCTACACCTACCACCCGGTCGGGCAGCTGGCCACCGTCATCGACGCCTCCGGCAACACCTGGTCCTACGACTACGACATCCAGGGCCGACCGGTCTCGACGAGCGACCCCGACAAGGGCACGTCGACGATGCAGTACAACACCCTCGGCGAGCTGGAAAAGACCACCGACTCCCGAGATGACACCCCCGACCTCTGGTACACCTACGACCGGATGGGCCGGCTGGAAACCGTCCGGGAAGGAAGCCTGACCGGCGCACGGCGTATCAGCTACACCTACGACCTGCCGGCCAAGGGCCTCACCACGTCGGCCTCCCGCTGGATAGGCAACGACGAGTACCGCGACGAGATCGTCAGGGTGAACCCGCAGTACCAGCCGATCGAGACCAAACTGACCCTGCCCGCGTCCCAAGCCGGCTTCTGTGGTGCCGGCGCGACGGCATGCAGCTTCACCTCGAAGGCCACCTACAACGGTGACGGGTCACCCAACACAGTCACCCTGCCGGCAGCCGGCGGCCTCTACGAGGAAGTGCTGACCTACAAGTACGACACCACGTACGCCATGCCCAACCAGTTGGCCACGGACTACGGCGACGTCAGCTACTACACCATCCAAACCGGCTACACCAACCTCTTCGAGGTCAGCACCACCACCCGCGCCGCCCAACTGACCGGCGCGAAATACATGCAGACGGCCCACTACTACGACGAAACCACCGGCCGGGTCAAGACCAGCTCCATCAGCCGCTCGACCACACCCACCTACATCGCCGCGGTCTCCTACGAATACGACGACAGCGGCAACATCCTCAAGATCGACGACAACCCGGGCAGCCGCCCACGCGACACCCAGTGCTTCGACTACGACCACCAGCGCCGGCTGACCAAGGCATGGACACCCGCGTCCGCCGACTGCAAGGTGGCCACGACCGAAGCCGGTCTCGGTGGACCGGCGCCGTACTGGCAGGAGTGGAGCTTCGGCGCACCAGACGACCCGAAGGGACGCGTCGGCAACCGGCTGACTCAGACCGAGCGCGGCACCCCCACCGGGACCGTCACCACCAGCTACAGCTATCCGACCGCGGGCGCGGCCCAGCCGCACCGCCTCGACGGCTGGAGCAGGACCGACAACACCGGCACCACCACCGGCGCGTACACCTACGACGCCACCGGCAACATGACCACCCGCCCCGGACCCAACGGCCAACAAACCCTCACCTGGGACGTCGAGGGACACCTCGCCACGCTGACCGACAGCTCCGGCGCCAACTCCTACATCTACGACGCCAACGGCAGCCGGCTCATCGCCAACGACCCGACCGGCAGCACCCTGTTCCTCGGGTCGATGGAGATCCGGCGCAACGCCGCCACCGGCTCCGTCGACGCCACCCGCTACTACACCTTCAACGACGAAACGATCGCCCAACGGACCGTCACCGGCCTCACCTGGCTGGCCAGCGACCATCAGGGCACCGCACAGATCAGTGTCACCGCCGACACCAACCAGACGATCACCCAACGCCGGCAAACCCCGTACGGGACGGCACGGGGAGCAGCCGTCACCTGGCCCAACAAACAAGGCTTCCTCGGCGGCTACCAAGACCCCACCGGCCTAACCCACCTCGGAGCCCGAGAATACGACCCGAAAATCGGACGGTTCATCTCCGTCGACCCGATCAACGACCCAGGCAACCCACAACAATTACCCGCATACACCTACGCCGCCAACAACCCCATCACCTACAGCGACCCAAGCGGCCTCATCATCCCCGAATATGCGGGGATTGATACCCCAGATGGTTTGTGTCCGTGGGACAAGAACGGATACGGTTGCCAGGAATACGTTGAGGAAGGCGGAGCCGGTGGCGGGCGAGGGCTCGGCCCAGGCAAGAAGAGTGGCAGTGAGAAGGGGCATGAGGCACTAGACGCCTGCGGCATCGGCGGCGGAATCTTGGGAGCTCCGTGCGATGCCGCGAATGCCGTCTGGTATTTCGCCGAGGGTGACTACACTAATGGCATTGTCTCGGGAGCCTCAATGGTCCCGGGCCTCGACGTGGCATGCAAAGTGAAATCGTTCTGCAAGGCTGGCCTCCAGAAAGTGGGCGAAAAGGCTAAGTCTCTTGCAGGCAAAGCCCCCCTTGGACCTGCACCAAAGATCAATCCCAAGGTCGAGGCCCAGCAGATGGCCCAAATGAAGGCGGACGCCCGTAAGAGGGCCTTGGCTGACAAACTGAACCCGAAGGTTCCCACACCTCCCGCCAAAACCCCAGCACCGAAAACCAAGGGCAAGCCGGGCGGCAATGGCGGCGGCGGCGCACCCCGGGCAAAGGACGGCTGCCCAACCCACAGCTTCGACCCCGCAACACCCGTCCTCATGGCCGACGGCAGCACCCGCCCCATCGCCGAGGTCAAAGAAGGCGACAAGGTCCTCGCCCACGACCCCGAAACCGACACCACCAGCGCACAGTCCGTCGAGAAACTTCACATCAACCTCGACCAAGCTCTCACCGACCTGTCCGTCTGGGCCGACGACGGCAAGTTCGCCACCATCAAGACAACCCAACACCACCCGTTCTGGAGCGAAAGCCGCAGCGAGTGGGTCGACGCATCCGACCTCGAACCCACGGAGCGACTCAGAACCGCCACGGGCGACGTGGTCACTGTCGCGAAGGTCCACGACTTCGTGGGCTCGCAGATCATGCGTGACCTCACCGTCGCCGAGGTTCACACGTACTATGTAGTCGCCGGCAGCACGGCGGTTCTGGTGCATAATTGCGGCGATGGCATTCTCGCGGACAATGACCTCATGGTTCGTGCGATGAACGGGCATGGAGGGGCCATGAGTGCTATCAGTGGAGCTTCGTCGGTAGCTATTACGCCAAACCAGTTCCGCGAGTTTACGAGCGTTGCGCACGGCGCAGCAGCTCGGAGGAGATTCTTGGCAGACAACAACATTCTGGTGATCTCGGGCTCCGAGGCCGCCGCGATGGCATCGAGTTCGGCATTCCGTAATGCGTTTGGCGCAGTTGTCGGCGCCCAAGGTCGGGGTGATGCGGCTTTGATTGGATTCGCTGCAGCAAGCGGCAGGACGGCGGTGACAATGGAGAAGCGCCTCACCAACTTCGTAACTCATACTGCCCGGATCCCTGGGGTCAACATCAGGCGGGTGATGCCATAGTGAGTGGATATAATCTGCTCAACGTAGTGTTGCGGTGCCCATATTGTGGCAGATTTGGCTCAGTGGCGGCTGAGTTTCGATTTGGTCTCTTTGAGTTCCGCGAGTACGCCATTGGTGATTTGCTGGATTGGGGCGTGAAGGGGGACAGGTCCCCCAGGCGGCGTCCGCAGAACGGCAACTTCCAGGGTGACGGGTACGTTGAGTGCCCGCACTGCCACAAGGATTACTGGGTGACAATCGAAGTGCGCTCGGACGTTATAGAGGCGGCTGTTGTGGACCTTGCAAGACGGGGTTACATGGCCACAGAATATCCGTCGTGATATCGGAACGGGGATGGTCTGCTGAGTTCGTATCGATCCCGTGGCCAGCATAGCTACAGATAAATTGCGGCGCTAACTCGTTAGCTAGAGGGGCGGGTGAACCGCCCCTCTAGCTAGATCTTTAGAGCGTGTCTCAGGTGGTGAGTTTGAGGTAGCGCTTGTGGCAGGTGAGGGCGGCGGCGAGGGTGACGAATGCGCAGTAGAGGCTGGCTGAGCGTTCGTAGCGGATGGTCAGCCGGCGGTAGCCGGTGAACCAGGCGAAGGTCCTCTCGATCACCCAGCGGTGCCGGCCGAGACGGTTCGGCGACTCGATGCCGCGGCGGGCGATGCGGGGTCGGATGCCGCGGGCACGGAGCATGCGCCGCAGGTGGGGGTAGTCGTAGCCCTTGTCGGCGTGCAGCTTGTCGGGGCGCCGGCGGCGGGGTCCGCGTCGGGAGCGGATGGCGGGGATGGCCTGGACCAGGGACTCCAGGCAGCGGCTGTCGTGGGTGTTCGCGGCGGACACGCCGACGGACAAGGGCAGCCCGTTGCGGTCGGACAGGGCGTGGATTTTGCTGCCGGGCTTGCCTCGGTCGACCGGGCTCGGTCCGGTCAGGTCGCCCCCCTTTTCGCCCGCACCGACGCCGCGTCGGCGGTGGCCCGGGACCAGTCGATCAACCCCTTCGCGCCGAGCTGGTCCAGGGCGGCGACGTGCAGCCTGCGCCACAGCCCGGCCCGGGTCCAGGCGACGAAGCGGCGGTGCGCGGTGGCCTTGGAGACTCCGAACCCGGGTGGCAGGTGCCGCCAGGCGCAGCCAGTGGTCAACACGTACACGATCGCGGCGAACACCGCCCGCGCCTCGATCGGTGGGGTGCCGCCGCCCTGCGGGCGTCGAGGCGGCGGCGGAACCAACGGGCTGGCCAGGCTCCACAGCTCGTCGGTGCGGTAGACGATGGTGTCGTTGCGGTTGCCGGGTTGCGGGTCGCCGAGGGCGACGACGAGGCGGGTGTGGGCGTCGATGGCGACCTGCAGGT
>NZ_JBEYTP010000083.1:0-16461 GCF_040643125.1 Micromonospora sp. NPDC047465 | reverse complement strand
AGCCGCCTGACTCAGCCGCCCAAACCCGGCTCCGCTGCGCTGCGCCGGGTGCTGGCGCCTGCCCACTCACCATTGGATTTTCGGGTCTGACAGTGTGGGTTCGATTCCCGTCACCCGCTCCACGCGAAGGGCCCTGGTCAGGACACAAGTCCCAGCCAGGGCCTTCGATGTTGCAAGGCCAACGATCATGCCGTGTGCCATTGGCGTGCCATTAGCCCCGGTCATCCCCGGCCCCGTCCGAGTTCGCTGACCGCTTCTTGCCCTTCTTGCCGCCCGACTTCTTGCCGGTCGTGTCCTTGGCCTTGCCCGAGCCGTCGGCCGACTTCTTGGCCTTCTTTCGGTCGACCCGCATCGCCTCGTGCAACGCCTGGGCGATGGCCCGATCCGCCTCAGTCGTGGCGTGCTGGTAGATCAACGCGGCCTGGGATGAGTCGTGCCCCATCCGCGCCATCAGGTCGCGGGTGCTCGCCCCGGTTCGCGCGGCGAGAGTGTTACCGGTGTGCCGCAGATCGTGGAAGTGCAGATGCGGTTGCCCGACCCGCCCGACAGCCGCCTTCCAGCCGATCAGCTTGTTGAGGTTGCCGCGCCAGATCGGCCGCCCGCGCCCGTTCCACGATGTGCGGAGTCACGGCGGAGATGGGCTTTAGGCAGAGGCGCGACGCGGCAGCCTCAGGAGGATGAACTGTACGGCGCGTATTGAACGCTGCGGGACCGGCGACGCCAGGCGGGCAGCGGAAGGCAGCCAGCCAGGCCCTCGTATCCGATATGGGTCTCGACCGACCCATCGGGCATCACCACCTCGACGAGGGAGCGTTTCCGCGCAAGAACCTCCCGGACGCGTCCCGCGACGACCGAATTGGCCATGTCGTCGAGGAAGGCCAGGTCCTCGGGCGCCGGGCGAAGTTCCCATCTGCCGCCGTACTCGCCAACCTGTAGGACGATCTCCTCCCCGAATTCGGCCCATCCGAAGGCCCGAGCGTCGGGATTCGTCGGCGTGATCGTCACAGCCAGGCCCCATTGGGGGTTCTCGATCTTCACCTCTGCTGCGCCGGCCAGCTCGTGCGCGAACCGGGTAGCCAGACCCAACGTCGCAGCGGTTGCCGAACCAAATCCGTCAGGAACGTCTTGCGAGTTGGTGTTGCTCATGCGCGGGGACTGTACAGCCATCCGTACAGCCAAGTCCGCCTGCGAGCGCCGACACTGCCCGACAGTCACGGACGGTCTGAGCAGGGCCTCAGTGCCTCTACCAGGCCGCTTCGATCTTCTTCTAATCCCCAGGCCCGGCCGTGCCCGCCTCGTCCTGACGGGATGGCATGAGAGCGGGGCGTCGGTACAGTCACGGCGACTCCGGGGAGGTTATCGACATGGCAGAGGTCGACAAGGCGGTCGAGCGGATCCGGGCGACGTGGGCATACCGGCTGCTGGTCGTCGGTTACCGCTGCCTGCTTCTCGGGCCGCTCATGATGGGTCTGACCATCGGCGCGATAGCGCTCTGGTCCCTGAAGCCACCACTGGTCTGGGTGCCGATGGTCTGGGTGCCGATCGCCATCACGTTTGGGACAGTGTTTGTCGGGGTGGCCGGGATATGGGTGGGGCTAGTGCTCTGACCGGGAAGGTTCGCCGGGTTGGTGGTCGCGACGGTTGGATGTGCGGTGACGTCCGATCCGATCGCTGGAGGCGCGGTGGCTGAGCCTGTCCGTGTACGCAGACTGACCGACCAGGAGGGGCAGAAGCTGCAGCAGATCGTGCGCCGGGGTAGCACGAGTTCGGTGCGCTACCGGCGCGCGATGATGCTGCTCGCCTCGGCGGGTGGGAACCGGGTGCCGGTGATCGCCCAGCTGGTCCAGGCCGACGAGGACACCGTGCGCAATGTGATCCACCGCTTCAACGAGATCGGCCTGACCTGCCTGGACCCTCAGTGGGCGGGAGGCCGTCCCCGCCTACTCAGTCGTGACGACGAGGACTTCGTCATCCGGACGGCCACCACTCGCCCCAGCAAGCTCGGCCAGCCCTTCACCCGCTGGTCGATCCGCAAACTCGCCGCCTACCTGCGGAAAGTGCACGGAGGTGTCATCCGCATCGGCCGTGAAGCCTTACGGTGCCTGCTCCGGCGCCGCGGCATCACCTTCCAGCGCACCATGACCTGGAAGGAGTCACCCGACCCTGATCGCGACGCCAAGCTCGACCGGATCGAGCAGGTGCTGGAACGCTTCCCGGACCGGGCTTTCGCCTTCGACGAGTTCGGGCCCCTGGGGATCCGGCCCACCGCAGGCTCCTGCTGGGCGAAGCAGGGCAAGCCAAACCGGCTGCCGGCGACCTACCGCCGCACCCACGGCGTCACCTACTTCCACGGCTGCTACTCCGTGGGCGACGACCGCCTGTGGGGCGTCAACCGCCGCCGCAAGGGCACCGCCAACACCCTGACGGCGCTCAAGTCGATCCGCGCCGTCCGACCCGACGGCGCCCCGATCTACATCATCCTGGACAACCTCTCCGCCCACACCGGCGTGGACATCCGCCGCTGGACGAAGAAGAACAAGGTCGAGCTGTGCTTCACCCCGACCTACGCTTCCTGGGCCAACCCGATCGAGGCCCACTTCGGCCCGCTGCGGCAGTTCACCCTGGCCAACTCCCACCACCGCAGCCACCCTGCGCAAACCCAGGCACTGCACCGCTACCTGCGCTGGCGCAACACCAACGCCCGCCACCCCGACGTACTCGCCGCCCAACGCACGGAACGCGCCCGCATCCGCAGCGAAAAGGGCATCCGCTGGGGCGGACGCCCCCTCAACACCGCAGCCTGACCAACCGCGAACCGCAGCTCCCGAACGCCGAAGGGGCAAGTTCAGGAGAAGGACAGCGACAGAAGGATGACTCAGGAGGCGAACGGCTCGATCTCCCCCGCGAAGACGATGAACTGGTCGATGAGGCTCCGTCGCAGATGGACGACATCCGTTCCCGCCAGGCGGGGGCCTCCATCAGGCGTGGTGAAGACCCACCGGTACCGGGCCCATTCGTCAGGCATGTCCACCGCTGAGCAGCGCACCATCGTGCCGGTCCCCGCCGGGTGGCGCCGGATGTCCAGCACGAACCGCTCGACCGCCCCGATTCCTTCGCTGCGACCCAACGGCCCCCAGAAGACCACGTCTGAGGTCAGGGCCTGGGAGAGCAGGGCAGTCACATAGCTGTCGTCCGAGGCGTTGAACGCGGAGATGAACGTGTCGATTGCGGAACGTGCGGTCTCTTCCTGCATGCCCCAGTAATACCAGCCGTTTCGCGTGCGCTCGTCCCACGAGCCGCCTTCCGATCACGGTGAACCATCCCGGTCACAGCACTAGGTGAGAACCCCCTCGCCGGACGCGGGGGCGCCCGGCGAGGGGAGTTGGGTTAACCGACCGAGTTGGCGGCCTGCAGGATCAGCCGTGTGGTGGCTTCGGGCTGGGACATCATCGGCACGTGTGATGCCTTCACCGAGGCGGTGGTTGCCCCGGCTCGGGCAGCCATGAACCGCTGGGTCTTCGGCGGGATGGCGTGGTCGTCGGTGGCGACGAGGTACCACGACGGGATGGTCTTCCAGGCCGGCGGGCCGGAGGGCTCGGTGAACGCGGCAACCGAGAACGGACGCTGGGTGGCCTGCATGAGCCGAGTGGCGCGAAGCGGCAGGTCGCCGGCGAACGCGTCGCGGAAGGTCTCGGCCTTGATGTAGAGGTCGGTGCCCTCGCCGCCGCCCGGCAGGGGGTACGGGCGCTCGATGAGCGCGTCCGGGGTGATTTGAGTGCCTGGGTTCTTGGTGACCAGTTGTGCCAGGCTCTCGCCCTCATCGGGCGCAAACGCTGCGATGTAGACCAGTGCCTTCACGTTCGGCACGCCGCGCGCCGCGTTGGTGATGACCGCTCCGCCATAGGAGTGGCCGACTAGGACGATCGGCCCAGAGATGGTCTTCAGGACGCTGCGGACGTAGTCGGCGTCGGAGGACAGGCCGCGCAGCGGGTTGGCCGGTGCGAGCACGGGGTAGCCGCGGCGCTGCAGGCTGGCGATCTCGTCGTTCCAGCCCGAGGAGTCGGCCCAGCCGCCGTGCACGAGCACGACGGTCGGCTTGGCGCTGCTGGCCTGGCTGACCGACTGGGGCTGGCCGTGAGTTGCCGCGGTGGCGGTGCCGGTGCTGATGCCGAGCGCCGCGAGGAGGGTGATGGTGAGGCCGGCCAGCAGGAGGCCGGCCAGGTTTCTGTGGGGACGATGTACCATCGACGGCTCCCTGCTGAGGTCAGGACTGCTGGACCGCGGTCGCGGCCTGACGGATCAGATCGGCAACCGCGGCGGGCTGGGAGAGGTAGACGGAGTGGCTGCCGGGGACCTCGACCACGGTGGAGCCGGCTCGCTCCGACATCGCCCGCTGGGCCGGCGGCGGGATCATCCGGTCGTCGGTCGCAACCAGGTACCAGCTGGGCTTGGACCGCCACGCCGGGGTGCTGACGGTGCCACTGAGGGCGTCGAGCCCCCACGGGACCTGGGAGTTGGCCATGAACTCGGCCAGCTCCGGCTTCAGGTCGCCGGCGAACGACTCGGCGAACCTCTCCCGGTCTAGGGCGAGGAAGCCATTGCGGGGCGGCAGGATGGGCGGTACCGGCGCCCCAGGCGGCGGGTCCGCGATGAGGGTCTGAACGGACTCGCCCTGGTCGGGGGCGAACGCCGCGATGTAGACGAGCGCGGACACCTGTGGGTGGGTGCCGGCCTCGGTGACGACGACGCCGCCGTAGGAGTGGCCGACGAGGACGACCGAGCCGTCGTGCTCCTCAAGCACGTGGCGGGTGGCGGTCACGTCGCCTTCCAGCGACAGGGTCGGGTTCTGCACGACGGCGATGTCGTAGCCGTCTTTGCGCAGCAGGTCGTGGACGGCCTGCCAGCCGGAGCCGTCCACGAAGCCTCCGTGGATCAACACGATGGTCGGGGTTGTGGTGCTCACGATGCTCTCCTTTGGTCGGGTGAATCCGCAGTGCGGTGCTCGACGCTAGGAGCCGCGGGCAGGAGGCCGCGTGCGTCAAATGACTGGGTTTGGTGCCGGTTAGATGGCCGAGTTGTCCGGCTGCTCGAGTCCCATCCAGAAGTCGCAACCGACGTCGACACCCAGATCGGCCAACCGAGCGCCGCGCGCTGGGCTCTGGTGGGCGCACTAGACCCGGTCGGCACCGTCCGGCGTTTCGCTGTGCTGCGTGTGGGGGGCCAGGGCGTCGCGGAGCGCGGCCCGGGAGGTGATGCCGAGCTTCGGGAAGAGCTCATACAGGTGGGTCGCCACCGTGCGCGGCGACAGGAACAGTCGCTCACCGATCTGCTTGTTGGTCAGGCCGGCTGCCGCGAGTTCCGCGACGTGCCGCTGTTGCGGGGTCAAGGTGTTGGCGGGTGTTCTTTGCCTTGGGTGAGGCCCTAGCGGCGCTGGTTGGGTCTGGCCGGTTGCCCTGAGCTCTCGTGCCGCCCGGTCGGCCCACGGCTGTGCTCGGAGCCGGCGGAAGGTGTCGGTGGCGTGGGCGAGCTGCACTCGGGCCGTGGCCGCGTGACGGGTGCGTCGCAGGTGTTCGCCGTAGGCCAGCTGGATGCGGGCCATCTCGAACGGGTACATCTGGGCGTCCGGTGCGCCGAGCGCTGCGTCGAACCGCTGCGTGGCTTCCTCGGCAGGTGCAGCCAGGGCGGTGGCGCCGAGCGTCATCAGCTGCAGGCGCGGGGACAGCCGCCCGATGCCGGCCTCGGTGACGGCTGCGACGTGGGCGGAGGCTTCGGCTGTTCGGCCGGAGCGAGCCGCGGCTTCGCTCAGGTCGAGGATCAGCCAGAGCGCGAGTGGCGAGTGCGGTGCCAGCTCCCCGGCGGGGCTTACCACCGAGGCGTGCCGAAAGGCGGCGTCGAACTCCCCTCGTGCCATGGCCGTCTGGCAGCTGATGTGGGCGATGTAGCCCTGGACGGAGCCGACGCGGCGCGGGAAAGCCCACGCGGTCATGCGGTCGATCATCGACTGGACCGTGGCGTCGTCTCCGCGGGCGGCCGCCACCAGGCCTTGCAGGAACAGTCCAGGCCACGTGAGCATCTGGAAGTCGAGCTCCACGCACAGTCGCAGACCTTCGGCTGTTTCCTGGTCCATCTCCTCCCACTGACCCGTGAGGTAGTGATGGTTGCCCAGCAGGAACAGGGCGTCGATGGCGGAGGTGATCGCCCCTCCGGCGCGACCGTCCTCCACTACCCGCCGCAGCGCCGGGAGACAGCCTTCGACCCGGTCGACGTAGACGGCGGCGATGCCGACTCGTCTGATGTGGGCGGGATCTTGCTCACGGTGCAGCAGCGCGATGGCGGTGTCCATGTCGTCCAGCACCGCCTCCGCGGTGCGCGCTGGGTCACGGAGTGTGTGGTTGAGCAGGTGAAGCGCTAACGGCGGTTTGGGCTCCAGGCGGCCCAGTGCCGTGTCGAACGGTTCCCACAGCTCGGGGCGCCCACCGAAGTAGCAGATCAGCAGCAGCGTGTGCAACGTCTCGACGAGGATCTGGTCGTCCGCTCGGAAGGGGCCGCTGCGCATTTCAATGGCGTTGACCAGCAGCCGATAGGTGGTGTCGAGGTCGCCGGCCTGGTTGAGCAGCTGGGCCGCCGCAGCGAGGGTCATGGTCAGGGCGGCGTCGGGGTCCTGCTCGAACGCAGCTTCGTCGAACAGTTGGGGCGCCATGCCGAGGTCTCCCGTAACGTTCGCGCCAAGGTAGGCGGCTCGCGCCATGCGCCTGAGCTTGTTGGTGCGGTCGGGGCTGAGGTCAGCGGAGCGGACGAAGGCAGCGACCGCGCCGACCGGGTCGCCGCGGTTGGCTGCCCGTTGCGCGACCTCCTCCACAAGCCCAGCGACCGCCTCATCGGGACCGAGAGCGGCCGCGGCCAGCTGCCAGGCCCGCCGCTCGGGGTCGTCGGCCAGACGGCTGGCAAGGGTAGTGTGAGCGTGACGTCGCTCGGCGTCGGTGGCCAGCCCCACGACGGCGGACCTGATCAGTGGGTGACGGAACTCCAGGCGCCGGGTCGTCGGGTCAACGAAGACGAGGCGGTTGCGTTCGGCGGGCCCGAGGGCTTCCAGGCCTTCGTCGTGCAACTCCGGTTCGGTAAGGACGCGCAGGTCGCCGGTTCCGTCGAGGGCCGCGAGGAGGAGTAGTTCGCGGGTCGCGGTGGGGAGCGCAGCGATTCGCGTGGCAAACACCGCTTGGAGCCGCTCAGTGACCGGGAGCACATCCGCAGCCCGGACCACCTGGGAGTGCCGCAGGTCCTCGAGTGCTACAGGCAATTCCAGCAGCGCCAGCGGGTTGCCGCGGGCTTCGTCGAGGAGCCGTCGCCGAACGCGAGGAGTGAGCGCGGGAAAGTTCTGCTCAAGCAGTGTCTCGGCCGCAGACTCTTCAAGCGGGGGCACCGTCAGTCGGGGGAAGGCGACCTCGTCGAAGAAGCCCGCCTCGCCTGTCCGTGCGGCGACCAGGACCCCGATCGGGTTGTTGGCCACACGCCTCGCCACGAACGCCAGCACCCGCGCGCTGGCACGGTCCAGCCACGGCAGGTCGTCGACGACCAGCAGGACGGGTTGACGCGAGGCCGCCTGGCGGAGTAGCGCGAGAGTGGCGGTGGAAACCAGTGTCGGGTCGCTGGCGTGACCACCGCCCAATGCGACGGCAGCGCCGATTGCCTCCCAGTGCGGCGCCTCGAGCTGGGGCAGCAGACCGAGGAACGGACCCAAGAGCTGGTTGAGCGTGGCGAAGCTGACATCGACCTCGAACTCGGCTCCGGCGGCACGCACCACCTGGAACCCCAGAAGCTGGGCCCGCGCAGCGGCAGCTTCCAACAGCGCCGTCTTCCCGACGCCAGCTTCGCCGGACACCACAAGCGTCCCGCCACGGGTTGCAGCGCCAACGAGGAACGTCTCCAGCAGGTCCAGCTCCCGCGCCCTCCCCACCAGGATGCCGCCTGGCCCACTCGGAGACGGCCGATGGGTCCAGGCCTGCGAACCTGCCCGAGCGTCCGACACCGCGGCAGGCGGTGCTAGGCACCCGTTTGGGTCACGCTGGGACATCGGCACCTCCGGGAAGCTCGCGAGATGCTGTCGCTCTCGCGGCCAGTCTCGCCCCGGCAGCGACCCGCGTCTAGGGCGAGAACGGGTCCGGATGTCAGCACAGGGTCCGCCGCTCGGACCTCGTGTGCGGCCCGCTCCGATCGTGCGATGCCTATGCATCTGCGACCCCTCATGCCTTGTCGTCGATTGGCGTGATCGGCACGTTCTTTCGGCGCCAGCCTTGCCCGGCGTTCATGATCGACATGTTCTTTGGGCGCCACGCGGGAAAGGTGGTCGTTCGGCGGCGAAGGTTGCTTACGAAGCTTCGGCCATTACGTCGACCTGTCCCGACGTCCACGCCGACAGCCTGGCCCGACAGATCCACGATGGGGTCGACAGATCGTCTCGCAAGCATCGGCGGCGGAGCCGTATGGCCCTGCGGTTGAGCGGGGCACGTCTTCGGTGGCCTGGGTTTCGTCCCTACACCGCACGTTGTGATCATGATTGGCGACCATATTGCTGCGATCGATTCCGCCCTCATACTCTGGCGATCCGCACTCCGGTCGGGAGGGAAACGACATGCGCCGAGTTCTCGTCACCAACGTCACGCTCGCCGCTTCGGCTCGGGTCGGCCGAGGCCGAGGCGGACTACGAGCAGGAGTTGGTGGATCAGTACCTGCTGGCGTGCGTAGGCTCGGGGATCTGTGACAGCAGCGTCAGCGGCGATCGGTCGACGTTGTTCGAGTTCATCCGCTTTCTTGGCCGGCCGGTGTGGACCGCGAAGCCGGCTGACGCGGACCGGTTCCTCGCCGCACAACGCCGTGGGAATCGTTCGGCGCTGACGGTGCAGAAGGAGGCGTGGAGCGTCGGAGAGTTCTTCCACTTCCTGATAGCCCGGCATCAGGGCGATATTCATGAGCTGACCGGCTATGTCGTCGAGCAGATCATCGACGAGTTCAACCGGCCGGTGAACGCCGACTACGGGGCCGCGCGCGTGCCGCCGAGCGAGGACGACCTCGAGTTTGTTGTTCTCGCATTGGCGGCAGTGGCTGCCGTCGGCGCGCATGTTCCTGCCCGCCGCGCGGGACTACATGGTGGCGTCGTTGTGGCGGCGGATCGGGTTGAGGGTGAACGAGACCCGGATGCTGGACCTGCGGGATTGGCGCGCGAGCTCCACAGGTCGACGAGGGCAACGTCGGCTGCTTTTTCGGCGTCGCCACCATCAGGGCGCCCGGGTCGTCCGGCTACGTCCTTTCACCGTAGGACGGACGGATGCGCCCGGATCCCGGCAATTGCGGGCGTTCGCTGCTGCGCTGTTGGCGGGTGTTTGGTTCCGGGGTCAGCGGTCGCCGGTGTTGTCTTGGCGGGGCTTGGCGCGTACGTGCATGCGTTCGCCTTGGCGGCCGAGGATGCTGAGGATCTCGACGGGCTGCCCGCCGGTGCTGCCGAACCAGTGCGGCAGCCGGGTGTCGAACTCGGCGGCCTCGCCAGGGTCGAGCACGAGGTCGTGGTCGCCGAGGACGAGGCGTAGTCGTCCCGAGAGCACATAGAGCCACTCGTAGCCCTCGTGGGCACGGGGGACCGGCTCGATCTGGGCCGCGGGGATGATCACTTTCCAGGCCTGTAGGGCACCGGGTTGGCGGGTCAGCGGAAGCACGGTGCGGCCGTTGACCCGGCGCGGGGTGAGCCGTACCCGGGGGTCGCCGACCTCGGGCGCGCCGACGAGTTCGTCCAACGGCACGCGGTGCGCCTGGGCGATCGGAAGTAGCAGCTCGAGGCTGGGACGGCGCTGGCCGGCCTCCAGCCGGGACAGGGTGCTCTTGGAGATGCCGGTCGCCTCGGCGAGGCCGGCCAGCGTAACCCCGCGTTGGGTGCGCAGGCGTTTGAGCCGGGGGCCGACCTCGGCCAGGGCTGCGGCGATCGCGGGTGGGTGTTCCACGTACCCATCTCACCGCGCCGTCCCGAAAACGGCAACAAGAGTTGTCATACCCGCTGCGCGGGGTGCAGCCTCGGCCAAGACCGACTACGACGCCGTGATGGTGGGGCGCCACCCGATTCGAGCATCCGAGAGGCCGCCCGTGGTACTCGACTCCAGAAAGAGGCCATCCTGTTGAAATCAGCATCCCCTCCCGGCACCGAGCCTGAGCAGACATCGCCGACATACCGTCCAGCACTGGCCTGGACGCTGACCGCACTGTCGCTGTCCACACTCCTGCCCTCGCTGAGCATCAGCATCGCCAACGTCGGACTGCCAAGCATTGCCCTGGCTTTCGGCGCCTCGTTCAACGAAGTTCAGTGGGTCGTGATCGCCTACCTTCTGGCCATCACGACACTGGTCGTCGGCGTCGGCCGACTCGGCGACATCGCCGGCCGACGCCGTCTCCTTCTGAGCGGCATCGCCGTGTTCACTCTCGCGACTCTGCTGTGCGGACTGGCCCCAAACCTCCCCCTCCTGACCGTTGCCCGGGCGGTCCAAGGAGCCGGCGCCGCCTGCATGATGGCGTTGAGCATGGCCTTCGTCGGCGAGGCCGTGCCCAAGGAACGCACCGGCAGCGTGATGGGCCTGCTCGGGACGATGTCCGCAGTCGGCACCACACTGGGGCCCTCCCTCGGAGGGCTTCTGATCGCCAGCGTCGGCTGGCGCGCGATCTTCCTCGTCGGCGTGCCACTCGGCCTTCTCGCGCTCGCGCTCACCATCCGGGCCCTACCCGCCTCCACATCCGCGACAGGCCCCGCACGCCACCGCTTCGACTCGCTGGGGACTGTCCTGCTGACGATCACCCTGACGGCGTACGCGCTGGCCATGACGATCGAAGGCAACTCGTTCGGCCCGCTTGCCATCGCACTGCTCGCCGCCGCGGGGGCGGGCCTTGGCCTGTTCGTCATCACCGAGAGCCGGGCCGCATCCCCCCTGCTGACCATGCCGATGCTCCGCGACCCGGTCCTCGCCACCGGTCTGATGACCAGCGCACTGGTCTCAACCGTCATGATGACCACTCTCGTCGTGGGTCCCTTCCACCTGGCCCGGTCACTGGACCTCAATCCGGCCTATGTTGGTCTGGTGATGGCAGCAGGCCCCGCCGTGTCCGCCCTCACCGGCGTCCCCGCAGGCCGCGCCACCGATCGCTTCGGAACCCAGGCCATGGTGGTCGTCGGGCTTAGCGGCGTCATCGGCGGCTCAGTGGTGCTGTCCCTGATGCCCACAGCCGCCGGAGTCGCCGGATACATCCTGCCCCTGGTCGCGATGACCGCCAGCTACGCGACGTTCCAGGCGGCCAACAACACCGCAGTCATGAAAGACGTCGCCCCACACCAGCGCGGTCTGGTGTCGGGCATGCTGAACCTGTCCCGGAACCTGGGCCTCATCACCGGCGCGTCCGTGATGGGCGCCGTCTTCGCCCTCGCCACCGGAACCAGCGACATCACCACAGCAGCCCCAGACCACGTCGCTCGCGGAACTCACCGGACCTTCGCCGCCGCCGCTCTCCTCGTGGCCACCGGCCTCGCCGCAGTCCTGGTGCTGCGACTGCACTCGCGACTCTCGTCCCACCACAACACCAAGCCGAACTCCCCCCGCACGACCATCGATCCATAACCACACGCACATCAACAGGAGCGGATGCGGATCGGTTCGCCCCGCTGAGGGGTTCCTCGTAAGGGTTGCCCGGCGGCCCGGCCCAACGACGAGCCCAGTACGCCGTTCACCCGCCCAAGTTCCCTGACCTCTGGGACACTCTCCCCACACTCGGGGCAAGCGCCCCAGAGTTCGCCGGAATCAACGATCAGATTCCTCCAACTCGAAGCCAGTCTCGGCAATCCGGTGCTCGGCCGCCGACCCGACAGCGCGGAACGGAATCCGGCTGCGGCCTGCGACGAGCAAGCCCTCGCCGCGCGGCGCCGACAGCAGCAGCCGTGACTCCCCGGCGGTCAGGTTGAACGCCTCACTAACGGCGTCGATGGACTGCGTGCTTTGTACTCCAACGTCACTTCGCTCTGGCACCGGGCGTGGCGGGGGCATGAAGACGGCCACCGCGTTGATCATCGATGGTTTGTGAGGACAACCGAAGATCGTGCGGTGGCCGCGTGCCACAGCGTAGACCCCGCCGGATGGCGGGTCATCCTGGACGAGGCGGTGACGCGTGTCGCTGACCGGTTCGTGCGGGCGGAGCCACGCCGGAGCGCCGGGCAGTTCGTGGAAGGGCTGCTGTCGGGTCTGGAACGTAAGACCTGCTGGTCCCTTGCGGAGCGGGCTGGGCACTGCGATCCGCAGGCGATGCAGCGGCTGCTGCGCACGGCGGTGTGGGACGCCGACGCTGTCCGTGATGACGTGCGTTCCTGGCTGGTCGAGCAGCTCGGCCACCCTGAGGCGGTGCTGGCCTGCGACGAGACCGGCTTCCTGAAGAAGGGCGTGTGCTCGGTCGGGGTGCAGCGGCAGTACACTGGCACCGCTGGACGTGTCGAGAACAGCCAGGTCGGGGTGTTCCTGGCCTACGTGTCGCCCGAAGGGCGGGCGATGATCGACCGTCGGCTCTACCTACCCGAGACGACCTGGTGTCAGCAGCCCGATCGCCTCGCCGCCGCCGGCGTCCCCGACCAGATCGGGTTCGCCACGAAGCCTGCCCTGGCCCGGCAGATGATCGCCGCCGCCCTGGATGCCGCAGTCCCGCTCGGGTGGGTGACCGGCGACGAGGTCTACGGCGCCGACCCCGGCCTGCGCGCTGACCTCGAACACCGTGGGATCGGCTACGTCCTGGCCGTCGGCTGCGACCGACGCGTAGCGGTCAACGACGGCCGCACCCTGATCCGCGTCGACGACCTCGCCGACCGGATCCCCAGCCGGGAATGGCAACAGCACAGCTGCGGGCCGGGCGCGAAAGGCTACCGCGACTACCTGTGGGCCTGGATCATCACCGCCACCAGCCCTGGTGAGCATCGGTGGCTGCTCATCCGCCGCAACCGCACCACCGGCGAGCTGGCCTTCTACCTGTGCTGGTCACCCCGCCCGGTGCCACTGCACACCCTGGTCCGAGTGGCCGGCTCCCGCTGGAGCATCGAGGAGCTGTTCCAACCGGCAAAGGCCAGGTCGGCCTGGACCACTACCAGGTCCGCGGCTGGACCGGCTGGCACCGCTTCATCACCCTGGCCATGCTCGCCCTGGCCGTCCTGACCATCCTCGCCGCGCAGCAGCCCGACGCCGGCCCGGAGATCATCGCGTTGACCCTCGCCGAGATCCGCCGACTCCTCAACTCCCTCGTCCTCGCCGTGACGCTCCCACCAGCGCACACCCTGCACTGGTCGATCTGGCGACGAACATCCCAAGCCCGAGCCCGACGAGCCCACTACCAGCACAGACAGGCGAAGTGACGTTGGAGTACTAGGCGTCCTCCTCGTCAAACGGCTCGTCACTCCACCGCCACCACGCCTCGTTGCCATCGATGTGGAGAAGGAACTCTGGAACCTCCTGGCCCTCTGGGTACTGAAGCGTCACGGCGTTTCGGACTGCCTCGTACGCGTGCTCCCAGGACTCGACATCCTCATCGATACCATCGAGCAGCCGCAGTTCCTCGGCGAAGAGCGGCCGGACCTCCGCGAGCCCCTCCCTCGGGTCGACACGAGCGTTCAGCCACGGGAAGTCGCCACCGGTCACCACGAGATCAGCAAGTACCCCGCCGTCGTCGCGCCGGTGCAGCGTCCAAGCGCCGCCGTGATGATCGCTCACGATGACGACACTACAGAGGTTGAATCGTCAGGGTTAGAGCGAGGCGGTCCGGCGTGTTGACGTGACCGTGGTCGATGGGTGGCGTATCTGGTTCGGGGTGCGCTATCCCGATGGTGGTGGGCTGACGGTGGAGGGCCGGGCTCGACGTGAAGCGGTCCGGTTGCAGGCGGCGGCGTTGTTCGCGCAGGAGGTGCCGGTTCCGGAGATCGCCGGGCGGCTTCGGGTGTCGCACAACGCGGTGTACGTCTGGCGACGGCGGTGGCTGGCTGATGGTGCGGCCGGGTTGGCCTCGAAAGGCCCGTCGGGTAGTGGTTGCCGGCTGTCCGACGCCCAGCTCGATGCCCTCGCGGCCGCGCTTGAGGAGGGCCCCGCCGCGCACGGCTGGGTCGAAGACCAGCGTTGGACCCTGGCGCGGGTAGCGGAGCTGATCGCCCGGCTGTTTCGGCAGCGGTACACCCTGCGCGGGGTGTCGCTGTTGTTGCACCGCATCGGGTTCAGCCCGCAGGTACGCAAGCATCGACCGGTCGAACGCGACGAAGCGGCGATCGCGACCTGGCGGCGGGAGGTGTGGCCGCAGGCAAAATAGTGGCGGGGCGAGCGTGGGGCCTGGATCTGCTTCCAGGACGAGGCAGGTCACACGCTTCGGCCGTCCAAGGCGCGGACCTGGGCGCCTCGCGACCGGACACCAGTGGTCGCGGTGTCCGGCAAAGGTTCTGGTCGCATCTCCGTGGCGGGGCTGGTCTGCGTCAAGCCCGGACAACGCACACGCCTGCTGTACCGGGTCAAGGTCCACCGTCCCCGCAAGGGTGAACGGCGCAGCTTCGCCGAGACCGACTACATCGCCTTGCTGGATGCCGCTCACCAGTACCTCAAAGCGCCGATCGTGCTGATCTGGGACAACCTCAACACCCACATCAGCGCCGCCATGCGCGAACTCGTCGCGAACCGCGACTGGCTCCACGTGATCCAGCTACCCGCCTACGCCCCCGACCTCAACCCCACCGAAGGCGTCTGGTCCCACGTCAAACGCAGCCTCGGCAACCTCGCCGTGACCAGCGGCGACCACCTCGCCGCCGTGGTGAAGAACCGGCTCAAGCGCATCCAGTACCGCCCCGACTCCTGACCAGCTTCCTCACCCACACCGGCCTGACCCTCGACCCAGAACCGCCGTAACCCTGACCTTTCAACCTCTGTAGGTACGCACTGGGGAGCCCCTGCCAGTCTCGGCTGGCGGGGGTTTCCTCACGCCTGGGGTGCGGCGGCGGGGCGTGCCAGGCGGGTAGTTTCCTTGCTGAATTCGCCCACCCCCTCCCCTCTTGGAGTCCGCATGTGTCCTGTCCCTGACCCGGTTGAATTCCCTATCCGAACGGTGACCATCTCTGATGGTGTTGGCATGGCCTTCGATGTGCAGGCCGACGACTACGAGGACACCAGTTTCTGTACGTGAATCTTGGACTGCGCATGGCGGAGACGAACGAGGGCACTTTGTCGGTGACCTACCGGTGTCGGATGGACACGGTCGAGTTGGACGACCTGATCGAGGCGTTGTCGGCAGCGCGGGATGAGGCTGAGGCTCGGGCGCGGCAGCTTGGCTGGGACCTCAACGACGGCGGTGACGATGATGAGATGGTGCAGGGTCGCACCGTCGAGTAGCGGCACGGCGAGAAGCCCTCGCACGCTGTCGAGCTGCGGGTAACGTCGCTGAGGTGAGGTGTGCTCCTACGAGATGGCCCCGGCGACGGCAAGGTGGTCGACGGCCAGGGCGAAACCACCGTGTGGGGTGCCTGCCTGTACGAGCGCACCAACGACCGCGAGGAACGTCACGGCCGCACCCTGCCCGTCTACCGTCACCGGCCGGACTGCTGCGAGCTCTATGGGCGGGGCGCCGAAGACCGCTGCGAGTGACAGCCTCGCCGTCTGCGCCTCCTGCCCCCAGGCGCCGTCTGCGATGCCGTAACGCCGTAGTACGACTCGGGGCGCTGATCGGCCCAGCGAATCGGTTGAGCGATGCCGCCCCTTCCGTTCAGGTCGAGGCGGCATCGGGCGTGCTGGTGGCGGCCGGCTGACACCCTGACCCGGTGAAAGAACTGTGGCCGGTGCTAGCCGGTGGTGTGATCGCTTTGGCTGGCGGCTATCTGGGTGCCCACTGGTCGACACGACTAGGGGGAAAACAGCAGAGACTGAACCTGCTGTTCGAGCAGAGCATCATGCTGGATGTGGAGTTGCTGGCCTACGTCCGTGACTTGCGTCGCCGTCTGCCTATCGACGGACAGACGCAAGGGGTGCCGTTGCCGGAGCTGCTGTCTGCGCTCGCCCCGCCTGCCTACCTGTCGTCTCGGGTGGAATTGCTGGGCAGTGAGGTGACGAAGACGGCTTGGTCACGGTTCGACGAGGCGTGGCGTGAGGCCGTGTGGAGAACCGGCGGCGGCTGCTCGGATGTGGCTAAGGAACTGGACCTGCTGGACTTATCCATCCAGGACCTTGATGACATGCTGCGCCTGTCTCAGGTTAGGCGGTTGCGTGAGGATGACTGCCCTTCGGCTTGGCGAAGGTTTTGGTGGAGTTTGACCGACCTGGTTGAGCCGCTTCGGTTGGGCCGCTAAAGGACGTCTCGTAACTCGGTGAAGGCGTTGCCCGGCAACGGTGCTGGTGTCACCCGGCGAGGATGATGTTGTGGAGGTGGGCGATGCCG
>NZ_JBEYTP010000082.1:0-16623 GCF_040643125.1 Micromonospora sp. NPDC047465 | reverse complement strand
CCAGCGGCTGGGGCGACGGCGCCTACCCCACCTGGATCGGCTACGACACCACCGATGCCGTGACCTGCTTCGTCGCGGACATGCTGCTGTTTCCCACCGGCGACCACGACGAGGACGACGACTGACGGCGTGTAGGGCGCGGATCGCGGCAGAGGCCGTTATCTGATCAAGGTATCTGCAGGACGGGCCGCACCGGAGTCTCCCCGATGAGGCCGCCGTCGTAGACGGCATCCGCCAGGTCCGGGTCGCGGTAGGCGGTGGCGAGGGTGAGCCAGGTCAGAAAGTTGCCATAGCCACCGCACAGTGCCGCGCCGCCGTCCCCGCCGCACAGGACCGCTGGGTCGGTGGTGAACTCGGCCCGGTACGGGTCGTCTCCGATGACCAGGCCGAACAGGTTCGGTGCTTGGATGAGGGGCACGTCGCCGTAAGGTTCGCCCTCGGGATACTCGTCGCCCCAGCGGAACAGGCTGGTGGCCCCGGCTGCGCAGGCGTACTCCCACTCGTCGGGAGTCGGGGGTCGTAGGCCGCGGCGGTCGAGTCCGGCCATCAGCCAGGCGTGGTCGTACTCCTCGTCGCTGTCGTCGAGGTCGGCCTCGTCGTCGGCTGCCAGCAGCGCGTCGGTTTCCTCGGAGCGAACCGCGACGAGCCGGGCCGGTAGAAACACGTGGCGCGGCGGCGAGGTGGCCTCGGCTACGAAACGGTCGAGCGGCCTGGTGAGGTCGTACTGTGCGGTGGCCGTAGTGAAGTCGGTGAGCTGCCGGGCGCTGGGAACGAAGCGATCGGCGTCATGGCCGAGCTGTACGGCGCCGCCTGGCACCAAGGCGTAGCGGATGCCGTCGCGATCGAAAAATGCGACCCGCCCGGTCCGGCCGGCGCACGCGTGCGGACCTATGCCGGCGAGACGGACCTCGGTGCTACGCGCGATGGCAGCGGCGGTACGGCCGGCTGCCTCGTCGGACAGGCCCAACCAAGCAGACAACGTGAGATCGGCGTGCGACACGTGGGCATTATGCCGGCAGGCCACGTTCTGAGCACGGGCGACAAGCAGGGCCCACCAGACGGGGCGTGACGGACCTCGGCGGCTCGGCGCGCACGGTGCGCGGCATGTGTGCGCACCCGATCCTGCTATTGCTCGGACCGTGCCCGTCGTTGCCGCGGTATATCGTCGGGAGATGCTGCTGCGTGACGTGGAACCTGCCGATCTCGCGGCCTACGTCCGTATGCGTTGCGATCCGGTCATGATGACGGAACTCGGCGGCCCACAGCCGCGTGAACGCATTCCAGGTCAGCTCCAGCGTGACCTTGAAACGGTTTCCGAGGGCAGTGCTTGGATCAAGATGATCGTTCCCGATGACTCGATGCAGGTGGCGGGAACGGTGACGCTATACAGCCACGACGGCATCTCCGAGATCGGCTGGATGGTCCTACCGGAGTTTCGGGGCAGAGGCTTGGCGAGTGAAGCCGTTCGTGTCGTACTCGGCCTTGCCCGAGCGGACGGCCGTTGGGGACTGATCCACGCGTTTCCGAGCAGGACGAACGCAGCATCGAACGCAATCTGCCGCTCGGCCGGCTTCTCGCCTGCCGGCGAGGAGGAGACGACCTTCGCTGGGCGCACGTTCCAAACCAACCATTGGGTGGTCGATTCGTCTGCCCCCGCCTGACCGGCCAGCCCGGCAGTTCCCGCAGAAGTTGGTGCACAGTCTGTCCAGAACGGCGTGGCGGCTCCGTCCCAGAAAAGGATGCGGTCACCGTGGCCGCACAAGGCAAGGAGACCCTGCCTGACGATCCAGCGGATGGACAACGTCCTGATCGTTGTCGCCGGACTGGCCGAACAGCTCGGCTGAAGTTTTCCGACGGGGACGAGCCGTCGACAAATCTGCCGATCATGGCGGCAGCAGGAACGCACTGCCTTCGGCATGAGTAGATGCCGGGTAGTTCTCAACCGCGGCGACCGACTGGCACGGTGTCGACCGACCAGCGCGGCTGCTCAGCGACAGATGCGGATACTCGCAGTGCTATCGCGGGAAATCGCTTCAGGCCGGGATGGGATGTTTCTCGGTGGAGCGGAGGGCGGCAACTGCGATGAGGATCAGGGCTCCTCCCAGAAGGGCGGGCCAGGGCAGGCGCTCGCCGAGAAGAGCGGCGGCGAGCAGGGCCGCGGATACCGGTTCGAGCAGTGTCGCCACGGTTGCCACTGATCCGGAGGTGGTGCGCAGGCCGGCGTAGAGCAGGCCGTAGGCCAAGGCCATGGTGGCGATGCCGAGGTAGGACAGCAGGCCCAGAGACGCTGCGCTCGTCCCGATCAGGGGGTCGTTACCCACTGCGGCGACGAGCAGGAAAGGAGCGAGCGCGACGGCGCCGACGGTTGTGGTGCAGGTGGTCAACGCCACGGGATCGGTTCGCTGCGCGATGGTGTGTCCCAGAACTGTCGTCGCTGCGTATGTCGCCCCGGCGGTCACGGCAAGAAGGAGACCGAGGTACGGCGAGTCGCCGGGCCCTGCTGATCCGTGGCCTGCCGTCGCGCTGATGAGTATCAGCCCGGTCAGCGCGGCGGCCAGCACCCCTGCCTCCCGAGCTGAGGGCCGGGTGCGGGCACGCAGATGTTCCCAGACCGCGGCCAGGATCGGAGCAAGGCCCAAGGAGACCACGGTGGCCACGCTGACCCCGACCATCAGCACCGAGACGAAGTAGAGGCCCTGATAGGCGGCGGTGCCGCAGCCCACCAGCACGGCCATACCCGGGTGATCGCGCACCGTTGCTCGCACCACTGGGGCGCGGCGTGTCACGACGGCGAACCCGATCAGCGCGACCGCCGCGAGCAGCATCCTCCAGGCGCTGACGGTCATCGCACCGAGTCCGTCACGTTCGTGCAGCACGGTGACCGCCAGGCCACCGGTTCCCCACAGCACTCCGGCGGCGCAGACCTGAAGCAGGCCCATCCGGGATCCTCGTTGCGTCATGGTTGGTCGTCCTCGGGCAGGAAAGCCTCAGCGGCGGGGTCTTGCCAAGAGATGTGAACGCCTTTGAACAGCACTGGCCGATTGACGGCGGAACGAGTCCGTCTGGTGGCGACCCCGCGCGCCGGCACCACGCAGTCGGCTACTGCCACCGGCTGGTCCGGTGCGAGCCAGAAGGGCTCTCCGCCAGTGTGGCGGTCGCCCGTGGGCACCTCGTCCAAAGCCATTCCGCCAGGTTAGGCGAGGCTTCGCCCAGACTGCCGCGAGACCGTACGCCGAACAAGAACACGTCGAGAAGCTGCTGGCAGGGCACCTCGAACGACTACTACCCAGACGCGCCTGCGGCACGCCCGGACCATCGCAGCGCGCCCCAGCGATGTCTCTGCCTTCGGCTATCGTCGTCAGGTGCCCGCTGCCCGCACCGCCGTGGCCGTCCTTGTCGCTCTCACGGTCGTCGACGTCTTCCACACCATGGTCGCCCTCGCAGTGTACGAGCACCGGATCGGCGTCGTGACCCACGACGGGTCCGGCGCGGTGGACATACTTGACACTGTCGTGCCGCTTCGTGAGCTGTCGTCGGCGATGTTCTGGCTGCTGCTTCTCACGCTGCTTGCCGCCGTCGTCGGCGTCGCCAACTGGTTCGTCCGGACCCGGCGCACCAGGTTACCGGTCGCGCCCACAGCGCCGGTGGCCCGGTGGTGGATGAGCGCCATCGTCGCCGTACCCCTCAACCTGATCGCAGCCGTGCAGTTCCTGTCCGCCACCGCGAACGGGGGTGAGTACATGCGCACCGTCCAGGCAGAGACCACCCTGCTGCTGGTCGCCGCATCCGTGGCACTTGTAATCACCACGGCCGCCGGTATCCAGGTCGTTCGGCGCACCGCAGCACACCCGCAGCACACTGCCGGTGCCGCAGCCACAACGGCGTAGTCGTCCCAGTCGTCCGGGCGGGACCGGTGCTGCCGGTGCGGCGGCACGCCAGACATCCGCTCATCGCGATGGCCACTTGACCCTGCCCGCATAATGCCAGGATGACTGGCGACCGCGTGATGTCGGACGGCTCGCGGCCTTTCCAGGAACGCGTCCGGCACCTCCGCGATGCCTGGGTCCGGGACGGACGCGGTCACGCTTTCCTGGTCACCGGCACGGCGTTCTTCGCGGTGTACTGCTGGAGCCTGAACTACAAGATCAGCGACCCGGCGGCTCCGGCGTACGATGCCGAGCTGGCCGAGTTCGTCGCCGCCTCGTACGAACTCAATGGCGGGTCCGTCGGCTGGAACGCCATGCTCTCCCGCCGCGAGATCTGTTCCACCTGCCATGACTGGTACCGACTGGAAAACCTCGGGATCTGCACCGGCTGCATGCGACACACCTGCTACGGCTGCGGCGATCATGAATGGTGCGCCGGCGAGCTGCTTTGATCGCGGAGCTGTCGGTCAAGCGACGCGCTCCCATCGGCTACTCGGCGTGCACGTCGGCGTTGGTGGGATCGGCGGCGGTTCGGTGTTCCTCAGTGGACTCCAGCATCTCCCCCATGCACCGGTCCTGGCCGCTCGCCCTGCTCCGAGCAGGACACCGTACGGCGGCGCGGCGCGACACGTGCCCGCCTCGTCCGCTGAATAGGCCGTACCGATCGCCGGCCGGCTGCGGCAGAATGCCAGGCAAGCGGCTCCGGCGGCGTAGGCCGGGCGGACAGTTTCGGCCGCCCCCCAGCCGCCCGATCCCTCGGGGAGGACGACCATGCCGCACCATCGCCACTCCGCCCGCCGGCAGGTCCCCGGGAGTTCGGGTCCCCTGCGCCGGGCGGCCCGACGGCCGCGCGCCTAGCTCGGGTACGCCAGGCGTTGACGGGTGAGCGTGATCCGGTTGGTGGCGGGGAACTCGGTCGTGCGGCGTGGGCCGGTCCCTGGCCAGCGGCGGATCTCCTCCCCCAGGCTCATCGGGCGCATCCGGGAGCTCGATCTGCTGGTGTCGACCCTGGCGACGCCGCCCGCCGCGGTGGTGCTGGAGGGAGAGGCGGGAGCCGGCAAGACCCGGCTGATCACCGAGGTACGAGCCCGACCTGAGCTTGCGGGGCTGAGGTTCGTGCTCGGGGCGAGCCGGCGGATCCGCGAGCCGTTCCCGTTGGGCCCCATCATCGACGCGGTCCGCGGGCTCGGCACGGAGCTGGCGGAGACCCGGCTGTCGCCGCTGGCTGGCGCGCTCCGGCCGTTGCTGCCCGAGCTCGCCGAGGCACTGCCACCGGCGCCGGAGCCACTGGACGACCCGGCTGCCGAACGCCACCGGGTGTTCCGTGCGCTGGCGGAGGTGCTGGGGTCGGTGGGTCCGGTGGTGCTGGTCCTGGAAGACCTGCACTGGGCCGACGAGCAGACCCTCGACTTCACGAGCTACCTGCTGGGTGATCTGCCAACGCAGCTGTCGGTGCTGCTGACGTTCCGCAGCGAGGAGGCGGCTCCGGGCGTACGGGCGTTGACGGCACGGTTGCCGGCGTCGACGAGGCACGCGCAGGTCGTGCTGGCCCCGCTGGACGCGGGGCAGACCGGTGCGCTGGCTGCGGCCATCCTCGGGCTGGCCCGGGTCTCCGAGGAGTTCGCCGACTACCTGTGCGAGTGGGCCTCCGGGCTGCCGTTCGCGATCGAGGAGCTGCTCGCGTTGTTGCAGGCGAACGGCCAACTGGTCCGCCGGAACGGCGGCTGGGCACGCCGGGAGCTGGGTGAGCTCAACGTGCCCACCGGAGTCCGTGACCAGGTGCTCGAACGCGTGGCGCACCTGTCCGACGAGGCCAGAGCGGTTGTCGAGGCGGCGGCCGTGTTGCACACGTCGGTACCGATGTCGGTGGTGGTGGCGACCTGCCGGATACCGGCGGCCCGGGCGTTGCCGGGCCTGGAGGAGGCGCTGGAGTCGGGCCTGCTCGTCGAGCATGGCGAGTTGGTGGGGTTCCGGCACGTGCTGGCCGCGCAGGCGGTGGAGGAGGCGTTGCCCGGCCCGCGCCGGCAGCAGCTGCACGGCCGGGCGGCGGCCGCGCTCGGCGCGCTCGATCCGATACCGCTGGGGCAGCGGGCACACCACCTTCGCCACGCTCGCCTGCTGGACGAGTGGGTACGCGCGGCCGAGCAGGCGGCGGATCAGGCGGCGGCGCTGCGGCACGACGCGGAGGCGGTCCGGCTGCTCGAAGACGTCGTACGCCATGGGCCGTTGTCCTCGCAGGAGCGCGCGCGGCTGGCGGTGAAGCTGGGCTGGGCCGCCCTTGAGATGGTGCGTACGCACGAGGTCGTCGACCTGCTCTGGGCGGTGCTCAACGAGAACGGGGCGCCAGCGATGCAGGGGGAACTGCGGTTCCTGCTGGCCTCGGCGCTCAACGTGGCTGGCGAGGATCCATCGGTGCAGCGCACGCTGTTCGCCACCGCCATCGAACAGCTGCCGCACCGGCCAGACCTGCGAGTGCGAGCGACGGTCGCGGTCGGGTTGCTGACCGCGTCCATCGGCACGGTCACCCGGGGTCGAGGCTGGCTCTACCGCGCGCTGGAGCTCCTCGCGGAGGTCCACGACCCGATGGTCGGCGTGTTCGTGCTGGGCAAGGTCGGGATGGGGCTGGTGACCCTCGGCGACCCCCGCTGGCGGCAGGTGCTCGACCGCATCGAAGCGGCCACCGGAAGCTCACCCCAGTCGCTGGCCGAGGTCAACGCGTACTTTTCGGTCGGCACCCAGTGTTGCTACTTCGGGCACCACGAGGTCGGGCAGCGGCTGCTGACGACTGCCCTGACGGGAGCGGTCAGGTACGGCAGCCGACGGTTGGAGCTGCTCACCCGGTCGGCGCTGGTCCTGCTGCACTATCTCCGGGGCACCTGGGACGCGCTGACCGACGGCACCGACGCCCTGCTCGACGCCCTGTCCGACTACCCGCTCGGCCGGATCGAAGCCGAGCTGGCGCTGGGTGGCCTGGCCCTCGGTCACGGCCACCTCGACGACGCCGAACACCGACTCGCCAGTGCCCGGCAATTGGCCGAGGATCTGGGCCTGGTGGAGTCGCTGGCGTTCCCGGCGAGTGGTTTGGCCCGCATCGCGCTCGCCCGGGGGGACGTCGACGCCGCGTTGACCGCGACGCAACGATGTCTCACGGTGTTGACCGGTAAGGAGGCGTGGGCGGCCGCGGCGCCGGTGCTACCGGCCGCCACCGAGGCACTGGTCGCCGCGGGCCAGCTGGCCGACGCCGACGTCCTGCTGACCGTCTACGAACACCGGTTGGGTGACCTGGACGTCTCCGTCGCCCCGGCCGTTCTCCGACACGCCAGGGGCCTGCTGGAGACGGCTGCCGGCGACCCGCCGCGAGCGGCCCGCCACCTCGTCGAGGCGGCTCACCACTACGACCGGCTGCCTTATCCCTACCAGGCGGCCCAGGCACGGGAGCAGGCGGCGTTGGCGCTGCTCGGTGCGGGTGACCACGAGGCCGGGGCCACCGAGCTGTCGGCGGCCCTGGCCACGTATCAGCGCCTGGGCGCCACCTGGGACTACGCCCGCGCGGTCGGCGCGGCTCGGCAGCGGGGCCTGTCGCTGCCCGGTCGCCGCCGGACCGGGCGGCCCAGCTACGGCAACGAGCTGTCACCGCGGGAGCGGGAGGTGGCCGAGCTGGCCGCCGCGGGTCGCACGAACAAGGAGATCGCCGCGGAGCTGTTCCTCTCCGTGTACACGGTCGAGCAGCACATCACGTCCGTACTGCGGAAGCTGCGCATCCGTTCCCGAGCGGCCATCGCGAGCCGGTTGAGCTGAGTGGTAAGCCGTTAGTTGCCGGGTTTCCGGGATTGTTCCCGTGCTGCCTCGCGGCCAGGCTGCTGCCATGCATCATCCTGAGCCCGACGAGACCCCTGGAGCGTCCGGGTCTCCCAGCGAACCAGCGTTCCCTGCCGGTGCGGTACGGCCGGCTGCGGGCGCACCGCCGAGCCCGGCCGAGGACGAGAACGCACCGGCGGGCGAGACGGCGGAGGGGACCCGGCACGAGGGCGGATGGCGGTCGGTATGAGCCCTTCCGCCGCTACGGACTCAGGCCCGACACGGGACAGCGGGCGAGACCGCACCGCGAGGACAGAGGAGAGTTCCTTGAATGGATTGGCGACGGGTTCCCCGACGCTCGTGAGCGCCCCTCGGCGGCGAAGGCTCCGACTGGGTGCCGTCCTGGTCACGGCAGTGCTGCTCGTCCTGGGGATGCCAGGAACGGCGATGGCCGCACCCACCCGGACGGCATCGGTCGAGCCGGCGCTGCACACCACACTTGCCGCGGACGGTACCGCCACCTTCTGGGTGTACCTGCGGGACCGGGCCGACCTTTCCGGCGCAGCCAAGATCACTGATCGGGCCGCGCAGGGCCGGTTCGTGTACGAGAGGCTGACCGGCACCGCCAGGGCCAGCCAGGCGGGTCTGGTGGCGATGCTGAAGGCCGCGGGAGCGAGCCACCAGCCGTACTGGATCGCCAACACGGTTCGGGTGACCGGCGACGCGGCGCTGCTGAAGCGGATCGCCGCCCGCCCAGAGGTCACCCAGATCACCGCCGACCAGGTCTACCAGCTCCCCACGCCGGAAGCAGCCGGCGAGGAATCGCAGATCACGGCCGTCGAGTGGAACATCAGCCGGGTCAACGCCCCGCAGGTGTGGCAGCAGTACGCGGTGACCGGTGAGGACATCGTGATCGGCAGCATCGACACGGGGGTGCGGTACAACCACCCGGCGCTGGTGAAGCAGTACCGGGGCAACCTGGGCAACGGCACGTTCGACCACAACTACAACTGGTGGGACCCGTCGAGCGTGTGCGGCGCGCCGTCGTTGGTGCCGTGCGACAACAACAACCACGGCACCCACACCGTGGGCACCATGGTCGGCAACGATGGCGGGGCCAACCAGATCGGGGTGGCGCCCGGGGCGAAGTGGATGGCCGCGAAGGGCTGCGAGTCCAACTCCTGCACGTCCTCCGCGCTGCTGTCCAGCGGGCAGTTCATGCTCGCCCCCACCGACCTGCGTGGAAAGAACCCGAACCCCGCGCTCCGCCCGCACATCATCAACAACTCCTGGGGTGGCGGCGCCACCACCTCCCCCTGGTACCAGCCCACTGTCCAGGCCTGGGTGGCGGCCGGGATCTTCCCCCAGTTCTCCAGCGGCAATCCGGGGTCAGCGTGTGGGCAGGCGGGCAACCCCGGCAACCTGCCCGAGGCGTACTCGGCCGGTGCGTTCGACGTCAACGGCACCCTGTACGTCAACTCCGGCCGCGGCCCGTCGGCTTGGGGCGCTGACCAGGTGAAACCAAACATTTCCGCCCCGGGTGTCGCGGTACGCTCGGCCTTCGCCAATGGCGGTTACGGCGCGCTCACCGGCACGTCGATGGCTTCCCCGCACGTGGCGGGCGTGGTCGCGCTGCTCTGGTCCGCCGCGCCCGCGCTGGAGCGCGACATCGCCGCCACCCGGTCCATCCTGGACGGCTCCGCCGTGGACACCGCGGATCTCACCTGTGGCGGTACCAGCGGCAACAACAACGTGTGGGGCCAGGGCAAGCTGGACGCCCTCGCCGCCGTCACCCGGGCGCCGCGTCCGGCGAAGGGACAGCTGACCGGCACGGTGCTCGCCGCCCCCACCAACACGCCGATCGCCGGTGCCACCATCACCATCGCCGGGTCGGTGAACCGGACCCGTACCACGGGGCCGGACGGCCGGTACGCGATCACCCTGCCCGCCGGCAGCTACACCGTGACCGCGTCGGCGTTCGGATACCAGGCGGCGAGCGGCCCGGCGACCGTCGTCGAGGGCGGCACCGCCGCCCGGGACTTCGCCCTGGTACCACCGGTCGGACGACAACTGAGCGTGGCACCCCGCTCGCTGGACTTCGGCGTGACGAAGATCGGCGACACGGCCGGGCCGTTGACGGCGACGCTGACCGGCACCGGCGCCGAACCGGTGACGGTCAGCGCGATCACCGAGCCGGGCGGCGGGTTCGCGCAGTCCGGCGGCACGTGTGGCGCGCTACCGGTCACGCTCTCGCACCTGCAGAGCTGCACTGTGACGTACACGTTCACGCCGACCGTTGAAGAGCCGGCGACGGCGCCGGTGACCGTGACCAGCGACGCGGTCGACGGTCCGCACGCGATCACACTGGAGGGCGTCGCCATCCGGGTGCCGCTGCGGGTCGACGCCGCGACGCTGGCGGCCGGGGAGAACGTACTCTTCTCCGGGTTGGTCGATCCCGCCGGCCGGTACGCGTACTTCGGTACGCAGACGTCCCCGGGTCGGGTGGTGAAGGTCGACCTGGGCACCTTCCAGCGGGTGGGTGCGATCACGCTGGCCGAGGGCGAGAACTACCTCAACTCGGCGGTGATCGACCCGGCCGGCAGGTACGCCTACCTCGGCACGGGCACCGCACCCGGCCGCATTGTGAAGATCGACCTGGCCACCTTCCAGCGGGTCGGCACGATCACGCTCGACAGCGGCGAGAACTACCTGCGGTCGGCGGTGATCGACCCGGCGGGGGCATACGCCTACTTCGGCACCGGCACCGCGCCGGGACGGGTGGTCAAGATCGACCTGAGCACCTTCCAGCGGGTGGACGCGGCCACGCTGAGCAGCGGCGTGGACAACCTGCGCTCCGCCGTGATCGACCCGGCGGGTAGGTACGCCTACTTCGGCACCGGCACCGCGCCCGGGCTCGTGGTGAAGCTCGACCTGACGACGATGGCGGAGGTCGGGGTGATCGCGATGGTGAGCGAGAGTCTCTTCTACTCGGCGGTGATCGACCCGGCGGGCAGGTACGCCTACTTCGGCACCGGCACGGCACCGGGACGCATCGTGAAGATCGACCTGGCCGGCTTCCAGCGGGTCGAGGCGATCGAACTCGCGACCGGCGAGAACTCGCTGCTGACGGCGGCGATCGACCCGGCCGGTCGGTACGCCTACTTCGGCACCGGCACCGCACCCGGCGGGGTCGTGAAGATCGAGCTCACCGGCTTCCAGCGGGTCGGTGCGGCCACGCTGGCCGACGGCGAGAACTCGCTGCTGTCCGCGGTGATCGACCCGCAGGGTGGCTTCGTCTATCTCGGCACGCTGAGCTCGCCGGGTCGGGTGGTGAAGGTGAAGGTCGACACGGCGATCCAGCTCAGCGCCGCAGCACATCGGGTGCGGGGGAACGCCGTCGTGAATCTGGCCTGGGACGGCGCTACCTCGACCAACGTCGACGTCTTCCGCGACGGCAGGCTCGTCGCCACGGTGCCCAACAACGGCACGTACGCCGACGCCGTCGACGGCTCAGGCGCCGTCACGTACACCTACCGGGTGTGCCACGCCGGCACGCTGAAGTGCTCGAACAAGAGCACCGTGCGGTTCGCAGGCCAGCAGGGATGACCAATCACGTCGGCGCCCACCCCCAACGAAGGAGACAACGAGTCATGAGTACGAGTCGACTGCGACGTGCTCTGGGTGCCCTGCTGGCGCTCGGCCTCACCGGCGGCACGGTGCTGGCAGCCAGCACGGCCGCCGCCGATACGGCAGCCAGCGACAACCAGTGGACGGACAGCTCGGGTGTGACCGCGGACGCGTACGGACACCACCCGGACGGCGTTGCCGCGACGCCCACGGTGGGCGAGACCGCTTCTGCGGTGACGTCCACGGCGGCGGCCTGGTCGCTGCTCGGGCCGCCCGGTGGCGACATCTACGACACCGCTGTGTCCACCGCGGATCCGAAAATCGTGCTGGCCGGCTACGCACCGGGCGGTGGATACAACGGAGGTCTGTACCGCTCCGGCGATGGCGGCACCACCTGGTCCGAGGTGCCGGCGCTGCACGGCAGGAGCGTCTTCGCCATCGAGTTCACCGCTGGCGGAACGGCCTACGTCGGCACCCAGGACGGGGTGTGGCGCAGCAACGACGGTGGCCTGACCTGGGTCGCCGGCAACCTCAACATCGGCCTCAACGACCAGGTCCTGAGCGTCGCGGTCGACCCGGTCAACCCGTCGGTGCTGTGGGCCGGGATCGCCAGTGGCCTGGGTGCCCAGAAGGTCAACCTCATGCGGTCGGCCGACGGCGGCGTGACCTGGACCAACCGGACCCCGGCGATGGGTGCCGCGCTGTCCGGCAGGGCGATCGCGATCGACCCGAACGACCCGAACACGGTGATCGTCGCGTTCGACGCCGGCCAGGTGTGGGTCACCCGGGACAGCGGGGTCACCTGGACGAAACGCTCCGCCGGCCTTCCCCCCAGCCCGTTGTTCGACATCGGGTACGACGGAACGCGGCTGCTTGTCGGTGGCGGCCAGCTCTTCTCGAACCAGTACCTCGGTCTCTACCAGTCGACCGACCTCGGTGTGACCTGGACCCCACTGCACAACAGCAGCTGGCCGACTCCGGTGGTCCACGGCATCGCCGTGGATCCGCACGACCGGGACACGATCCTGGTGACCACGGCCGGTACCGGTGTCCACCGCACCACCGACGGCGGAGCGACCTGGGAGATCAGTGTTGGCGGTACCAACACTCTGACCGGGCGGTCGATCCGCTTCGCGCCCGGCAACTCGCGGCAGGTCATTCTCGGCACCGACACGCAGGCCGTCTTCCGCTCCACCGACGGCGGCACGTCGTTCGCCCAGTCGTCGAACGGCATCGCCGAGATCGACCTCCGCTCCATCGACGTCAACCCGCGTGATCCGAACGAGATGGCGATCGCCTTCCAGGGACAGAACACCGGCGGTGTCTACTCCACCGTTGACGGTGGTGCCAGCTGGAAGCGGGAGCCGGTGCCGCCGACCCGGTACAGCACCGTCCGATTCGCCCCGGACGGCACGCTCCACGCCCTCTCCAACGGCCCCACGACGGTGGCCCAGGAGGGGCTCTACCGGCGCGGAGGCGACGGGAGCTGGACCGTACTCGGCCCCGACCAGGGGGCCTACTACGAGTCTGACCTCACGACGATCCGGTTCAGCCGCACCGACCCGGACCTGATCGTCCTCGCCGGCGCCGACTTCGGGTACGCCGGCACCGAAGCCACGATCTGGCGCACGCTGGACCGCGGCAGGACCTGGGCCAAGGTTCACGAGGGAACGTCCGGCCAGGCGGCTCTCGACATCGAGATCGTGGAGAACGGCACCGACCAGGAAATGATCGCGGCGATCAACGACCGGAGCGGTGCCTACGCCAGTAGTGTCCTGCGCTCGGAAGACGGCGGCACGTCGTGGTTCACGTCGATGATCGGCCTGTCCGGTAGGTACATGAATCCATACCTGTGCGCGTCGTCCCACGACCCGCACGTCGTCTACATGGCGGCCTGGTTGAGCTTCAGTTCCACTGGCGTGTACCGCAGCCTGGACGGTGGCGTCACGTGGGAATCCACCGGCTGGACGAGCAACGCCACCGTTGCCGACCTGGCCTGTGACCCGGCCGACGGGCGGACTCTGTACATGTCGCTGAACACCGACCCCCGGGTCGTCCGCTCCACGGACGCCGGCACCACGTTCTCCCCGTTCGACAGTGGCATCGAATCGGTACGGCAACCTCGGACGCTGACCTTCGCCGGCCCGTCCCGCCTGCTGCTGGCTACCGCGAAGGGAAGCTACGCGACCAACCTCGACCGCGACACCATCACCCTCGGCACCTCGGTACGCCGGGACAGGGGCCAACTCGCGGTGGATCTGACCTGGCAGGGGGCAACCTCCGTCGACGTCGACATCTACCGCGACGGCACGCTGGTCGACACGGTGCCGAACGACGGCGCCCACACCGATCCCATCGACGTCCAAGGCCGCGGCACCGCTACGTACCAGGTGTGCCGGGCGGACAGTTCGATCTGCTCAGCCAAGACGACGGTGGCGTACGGCGGGCCACCGGCCTGAGCCGGCGGGGTCGTGAACAACCGCGTGGTGATGGCCCGTACGGGCCATCACCACGCGGGGCGGCCATCACGTACCAGGGAGCGTTCGACCCGCGGCGCAATCATGATCAGGGAAGGCAGCGAGGGAACGCCTGACAGTCGAGGCGACCGATCCCTCAACTGCCGCCCACGGGTAGCCTCCGGCTGCGGCGATCCGATGGTCCTCAATCCGACTCGGCATCCAACCGGGTACGCGCCGCAAGCAGGGGCGGGTGCAGTTGAGCGCCGTTTCGACGCCGGTCCGCGCAGTTCAGGGCCGTCCAGTGCGCCCTGCTGCTCCCAAACTGCTCTCCCGACGCAGTCCTGGGGACGGTGGTCGGAACGGATCCACCGACGTTGAAGGTCAGGGCTTGCGGGCGACGCCGGCCCAGTAGTAGGCCGCGTGCGGGTCGTCCGAGCCGGCGTCATCGGGTCGCCACGCCATGACGGGCACGATGCCCGGCTCGATCAACTCCCACCCGTCGAAGAACCGCTCCACCTCGGCGCGGGTGCGCGGCACCAGCGTCATGTGGCCCTGGTTGGCGGCGGCCACCGCCGCGGCCATCTCTGAGGGGTTGAAGTCCTGGGTCGGGTGGGTGATGGCCAGGTAGCTGCCAGAGGGCAAGGCCCGCATGATGGTACGCAGCGTCTCCCTCGGCTCGTCCTCGTCGCGCAACAGCATGAGCACCGCGATGAGCGTGAGCGCCACGGGCCGGCTCAGGTCTAGCGTGTCGGTGAGGCGGTCGGCGAGGATCGTCTCCGGCCGGCGCAGGTCGGCGTGGATGTACTCACTGCGCCCCTCCTCGCTGCTGATCATCAGCGCCCGGGCGTGCGCCAGCACGATGGGATCGTTGTCTACGTACACCACCCGGGTCTCGGGCGCCAGCGCCTGGGCGACCTCGTGCAGGTTTGGCCGGGTGGGGATGCCGGTGCCGATGTCGAGGAACTGGCGGATTCCAGCCTCGGTCACCAGGTAGCGGGCCACCCGGTGGACGAACCGCCGGTTCTCGGCGGCCATCGTCCGCAGGTTGGGAATCGCCTCGATCAACGCGGCGCCCACCGCCCGGTCGACGGCGAAGTTGTCCTTCCCACCGAGCCACCAATCGTAGACCCGGGCCGAGTGCGGTACGGAGACGTCCACACCGGTGGGCGGAATCTCCTCAGTACGGCTTCCGGCGTGACGCGTCACGGTCGACTCCCTCGATGAGGCCGGGATGGACGTGCGTAGCCTAGATGACGTCCACCCGCCCCGCGATCCGGTCCTATTCGGAGGATGACCGCACTTCCGCCGGCCAGACCGCGAGAGTGAGGAGAAACAGCGATTGGTGCGCTGAGCGCACCGACACGCTGGGCTACGCGGACACTCGCTGGTCCGCACGATCGGCGGCATGAGAGTGAACGACCGACGGCCGAGGATGTGCGGCGGTTCCGCCTCTCGGTTGATCGAGCATTACGGGGTCACCGAGCCGGTGATCGACCGAGCCATGCAGGCGCTATGGATCAAGGGCATGATCGAGACCCTGCCCGGCGTAGGCGTCTTCGTCGCCGAGTAGGCCCTCCCTACAGTCAGACGGCAGCCGGGACCCCTCGCTTGTAAGTTCTGGGCGTTTCATCCCGCAACATCGTCCGCGTACGCGACCTCCGACTATGGTCCGCGCTCGGCTGCTGGCGGCTGTCCTCGTCCGGGCTGTTTGCTGTCACCGTTGCTGTCGACAGCCACCTCTCACGACGGCCCCGGAGCGGTAATCACCGGCATGTCGCATGGTCAGTCTGTTGGGGGCGGCTTTCGTAACATGGTCACCGTGCACGGGTTCGTGAAGCGTCGAGGCGTACCAGAGCCGGGTTCGATTCCCGAGGTCCTGGACATGTTCCGTGCCGAGGTGCGCTTCTATCGCGAGATCGCGCCGGTCGTGGGTGTCCGAGTGCCTGCCTGCCTTCACTCCGAGATAGCCGCGGAAGGCACGACGCTGGTGCTCGAAGACCTCTCCTCATGGCAACCGGGAGCCGACCCGATCGCGCACGCCCAACTGTTGTCGCACATGCATCAGCATTGGGCCGGGCAGGCTCCGCTGAGGTGGCCGTGGCTGCGTCCGGTGGGTGCAGCCGCCGACCTGGTCGGCGACCTGTTCGACCGGACGATGCCAACCCTGGCAGCACGCCCTGACCTGCCCGCTAACCTGCGATCGCTCGCTGGGCGACTTGTAGGGCGGGTGCCAATGGTCGAACAGGACATCGCCTCGGCAGGCCCGCTCACCCTCGTACATGGCGACGCGTCCGCACACAACGTCCGCACGAGCCCGAACGGGGAGCTGGCACTTCTCGACTGGGAAGACGTTTCGGCCGCCCCCGGGGTCATCGACCTCGCCTGGCTCCTGCTGTCCTCCGTCGACCCCTCCCAATGGGCCGCCGTCACGGCCGCCTACGGACCTGCCGAACACCTGACCACGGTCCTACCCGCCGTCGTGGTACAAGGACTCCTCTCCTTCGCTGACACCGCGGAAGGGTCCGCCGAGGCTCAAGCGTGGATCGGCCGGCTCAACGCGGCTGAGCACTGGCTGGCTGCCTAGGCACAACTGTGATCGGGAAGCGCCGGTCAGTCAGAAGGTCAGACGTTGAAGCGGAACTGAGAGGCGCTACCTCGCGACCAGGGCGAACGGTGCTCGACGCCTGCTCATGCGTGTCTCGGGCCTGCCATGGTTCGTCACTAGTGCCGCATCAGGCAACGTTTGCCCTGTCGTGACGTGACGCGCCGTCCGGATGCTGGTCCGGACGGCGCGGTGTCGCCAGGCTGTCCGG
>NZ_JBEYTP010000081.1:0-16853 GCF_040643125.1 Micromonospora sp. NPDC047465 | reverse complement strand
ACGGCGTGGACCTCCCCGCGGCGTCCCGCGGCCGCCCGCTCCCCGCCGCCCCCGGCCCCCCCCCCGCCGCCGCGTACCGCGTCGAGATCGGCGAGTACCTGCGCGAAGCCGAATCCCGCGGGGTTCGAGCGGACCGAGCGCACGCAGGCGCCCGCAGGCGGGCGCACGACGAGCCGCCCGCCTGCGGGCAGGGAACCTTCGACTAGCCCCCGGCTGTCGCACGCTCCGTCGACCGACCCGTCTGCCGCCGCGCCAGCTCGGCGTACCGGCCGCCCAATGTCATCAGCTCCTCGTGGGTGCCGCGCTCGACGATCTCGCCCTGATGCAGCACGACGATCTGATCGGCGTCGCTGACCGTGCTGATCCGGTGTGCGATCACGATCCGGGTGCAGCCGAGCGCCGACAGTTCGGCGGCGATCGCCGCCTCGGTCAGGGTGTCCAGGTGGCTGGTCGCCTCGTCGAGCAGGAGCACGTTCGTCCTGGCCAGCAACGCCCGGGCGATCGCCAGCCGCTGCCGCTGGCCACCGGAGAGCGCGCCGCCGCCCTCACCGACGCCGGTGCTCAGGCCCATCGGCATGCGCTCCAGATCCGGCAGGAACTGCACCTTGCGCAACGCCTCGCGCAGCTCGTCGTCGGTGACGTCGAGCCGGCCGAGCGTCAGGTTGTCGCGGATGGAACCGCCGAAGATGTACGGGAACTGGGTGACCACGCCGAAGCGCTGGCGTAGCGGCTCCAGGTCGTAGTCGTCGAGGGGCCGCCCGTCCACCAGGACGCCTCCGGCGCTCGCCCGCAGCAGCCCGGTGAGCAGCCGCACCAGGGTGGTCTTGCCGGAGCCGGTGGACCCGACGACCGCCACCTTCGACCCGGCCGCGACCCGCAGGTCGATGTTCCTGAGCACCAGCGGTGTGCCCAGGTCGTACCGGAAGTCGACCCCGCGCAGCTCGATCTCGCCGCGCAGCTCGACCGGCTGGTGGGCCTGCGGGCGCGCCGGTTCCGGTTCCTCGTCCAGCACGTCGTAGATGCGCTCCAGGTGGGACCCGATCGTCTGGAGGTAACGCAGCGCACCCATCACCTGCCCGACGGGAGCCAGCAGCAGCCCGGCGACGACGTTCAGGCCGAGCATCGTGCCGAGCGACATCCGGCCGGCCACCACCTGGACGACGCCGAACAGGAGGAGCACCAGCGGCGCGGCGACCTGGAACATCCCCATCGCCGACTCGTTGACGAGGTCCAGCCGCCGCCGCTCGAATCCCGCCCGCACCGACACGGTGAACCGGTCGGCCCACCGGCGCAACGCCCAGTTGGACAGCCCGGAACTCTTCAGGAACTCTGCCCCGGCCAGCGCGTCGATCGCGCTGCTCTGCGCCTTCGCGTCGGCGGCCAGCTCGCGCTGGGCACGCTCGTGGACGAGCCGGATGGTGCTCAGCACGATGCCGAACTGGGCGACCGCCAGGACCGCGACCACCGCGGCGTACGCCGGGCTCAGCGCCACCAGCAGGGCGGTGTAGATGAAGACGAAGACGGTGTCGAGCAGGAGCGTGGCCAGCTGCGAGGTCAGCATGTCCCGCACCGCCATGTTGCTGCTCAGCCGGCCCATCAGGTCGCCCGCGCCGCGGGTCTGGAAGTACGCGTACGGCAGCCGCATCAGGTGGCTCATGAAACGCTCACCCAGGGTGCCGTCGAGCCGACGTTGGAGCACCAGCAGCGCCAGCCCCCGGGAGAGGGTGGCGAGGGTGTGCGTCACGATGTACGCGCCCACGCCGAGGGCGAAGAGGGACAGGGTGTCCGCCCGCTGCCCGATGAGGACGTCCACGCCGTACTTCGTCGCCCAGGCGGAGGCGAGCCCGAGCACCTGCACCACGGCCGAGAGCGCCACGGCCAACACCATGAGCAGCGGCGCCAGCCGGACCAGGTCGCGCAGGAACCGCAGGGCGAGGTGGTCGCGGATCGGGCGGCGCCGACGCCGCATCGACTCTTCCGGCGTGAACTCCAGCACGGTGCCGGAGAACTCCGCGAAGAACTCCTCGTGCGTCAGCCGCCGCCGGCCGTGTCCGGGATCCACCATCCGGATCCGGCGCGGCCCGACCTTCTCCAGCACCGTGAAGTGGTCCTCGCCCCAGTGTGCGATGGCGGGCAGGCGGACGCTGGCCAGCCCGGCCTCGTTCACCCGCAGTCCCCGTGCGGCCAGCCCGTACTCGCGGGCCACCTCCAGGATGCGGCGGGCGCTGGTGCCGTCGCGTCCCACCCCGAAGTGGGCGCGCAGCTCCCGGACCTCGGTGGCGCGTCCCAGCCCGCCGAGCACCATGGCCAGGCAGCTCGGCCCGCACTCGGTGCTGCTCATCTGCACGATCACCGGTACGCGGGTCACGCTTCCTCCTCGGCGACGGCACGGGCGGCGGCGGTGGCCGGGCCAGGTGGTTGGCGGTCGCGGGGCGCCGCGCCGACCGGCGGAGCCAGCAGCAGGACGTTCGGCGTGAGGTCGGGCCGAGCGGCCCGGAGCAGCCCGTAGCCGATGCCGGCGGTGCCCATCAGCAGTCCCGGCACGTGCATCCCCTGCGGTACGCCGCAGAGCTCCTCGCCGGCGAGCACCGTCTCGGCGACCGCGCGCGTCGCCCTGCGCGCCGTGGTGACGAGAGTGTCGTCGCCGGTGGCCAGGCCGGCGGTGAGCAGGGCTTCCGCCAGGCCGAGGTCGCCGTGGCACAGGCAGTCGTTGCCGGTGCCGGTGAGCAGCTCGCCCGAGGTGAGGCTGCCCCGCACCGAGGCGACCGCCGCGTCGAGGTCGGCGCGCACCTCGGGGATGCGCACGGTGCCGAGCATGGCCGCGCGGGCCAGCGCGACGCCGGCCGCACCGTGACACCACGCGTTCATGAACGTGCCCGGCGGGGTGACGTCGCGGTGATCGGGCCAGTTGCCCGCGGCGGCGTCGTACTGGAGGTGCTCGTACCGCACGGCACGCTCGGCCGCGTCGAGGTAGCGCTGCCCGCCCGTCACCCGGGCGATCTCGGCGAGTGCGTAGGCGATGCCGGAGACCCCGTGCGAGAAGCCGAGCAGCGGCGATCGCGCGGGGATCGCGGACGGCCACGCCAGCCCGGGGTCGTGGGCCGAGGCGGTGGCGAGCAGGTGGTCGCCCGCCGCCCGCAGCGCCATCGACGTCCGCTCGTCCGGATCGACCGCGTGCAGGGCACGCAGCGCGAGCGCCGCCCCGGCGGTGCCCGCGACCACGTCGAGGTGGCGGTCGCCGTCGAACCGCCGGAGCAGTTCCGGGACGAGCCGACGTGCCTGGTCCAGCAGCGGTCGTGCTCGCCACAGCGCGCCGAGCTGGGTCAGCGCGTGGACGTAGCCGCCCAGTTCGCTGAAGCCCCCGATACCGAGCAGGTCACGGTCGGTCTCCGGCCAGTCGAGCAGGGCGTCGACGTGTCCGCTGAGCATCGCGGTGATCGCCTCGGCCGCGGACCGGAACCGCGCCAGGCCCGTCTGCTCGCCGAGTTGGCCGAGGAACACCGCGATCCCGGACAGCCCGCTGTAGCTCTCGAACGCCGTGGGTACGACGCTCCAGTGCCGGTCGGTGACGAGCGCGAGGGTCAGCCACACCGGCCGGGCCGGGTCACCGAGCGCGGTCTCGAGGAGTCGGTCGCCCAGGCGGACGGCGGCACGCTCGGCGAGCGCCTGGTCGATCTCCTCGGCCGGCGCCGCGCGCGTCCGGGGTGCGACGGCCTCCTGGCCGTCGCCGAGTTGCAGCGCGGCCAGCGACGCCGACACGGCCCAGCTCTGTTGGCGCAGGTCGGCGGCGGACAGCCCGGCGATCCGGTCCCGGACGAGGTCCAGTCCGCGGTGGGGGAAGAAGTCGCGTACGACGAGGCCACGGTCGTCGTACAGGTCCCGGGAGTCGGGTCGGGTCCGGAAGAACGGGATGTCCCGCCGGGCGAGCTGCCGGATCTCACTGGCGGCGACGGCTCGGTCAGCCACCAGCTCGGGGTGACGGGTGGCGAGGACCTCGAACAGGCACTCCCGGTCCAGGGCGTCGCCCAGCACCACAGGGTGCCAGGATTCGCCGAGGATGCGGCCGTACACCATGGTGGGCAGCACGATGAACCGGATCTCGTCCGCGGCGAACGCGGCAACCGGCCCGTCGGGGGCGGCCAGCTCGTCACGGTGCGCGAGCAGCAGCCGGTAGCAGGCTTCGAAACCGGCGACCAGGTCGGCCGTGTACCGGGCGGGGTCCACCGCGGTGCCGGCGACCGTGGGCAGGTTGTGCCCGCCGGGCATCTCCATGCGGGCCCGGGTCCGCCGCATCTGGTCGGTGCCGGTGTCCTGCCACCGCGGCACCTTCATCGGGCTCAGTTCCCCTCGCCCGCCGGCCATCCCGGACAGCTCGGTGGTCACCACCGCGTCGCCGTCCTGCTGGATCAGGCGCTGCGGCAGCAGGCCGATCGACAGCACGGACTCCTCGATGCGGTGCATCGCCTCGGCGGGCAGCACCAGCGGCCGGGTGTCGGTGGTCGGCCGAGCCTGCTGGAAGATCGCTTCCAGGTCGACGATCACCGGGTGCTCGCCGGCGGCGATGACGTTCTCCAGGTGGATGTCCGAGGCGCGCAGCAGGTACAGCAGGCTCAGGTAGGCGCCCTGGCGCCAGTAGAAGCGGCGCAGCCCCTCCTCGTCGGCGCAGCTCTCGGGGTGGACGAACTCGACCCAGCCGTACCCCGCCCGCTCCACGATGGTCAGCCGACGCAGTGGGCAGGTCATCCCCTTGGCGTTGAGCCAGTCGACCAGGGCGTAGAAATGCGACTCGACGGCGAGCGGGCGGGGCTTGTAGACCACCTTGCCGCCGCCGGCGAAGGTGAGGATCGCGACGCTCCGCCCGCCGCGGTGCGTGTCGCCGGCACCGGTCTGCACCTCCACCAGATCGTCGAGCGAGGCGGCGGTCAGGCCGAACTCCGCGCGCAGCGCCGGCAGGTCGGCCAGCACGCGTCGGGCCAGCTCGCTCCGTACCGCCAGCCACGTCTCCATCTCGTCGACGAGCTCGCGGGTGAGCGTCGGATACTCGGCGAGGATCCGCAGGGCGTACGCGGGCTGGCGAAGCTGCCGGACGAAGTCGCCGAACCGTGCTGCCGGCGTGTCACCGGAGAGTGTCCCTGCGCTGCGTGCGCGCTGCAGGTGGACCGCGAGCACCGGACTGATCATCGCCAGGTGGACCTCGTGGTTCGGCCGCAGCAACGGATGGTGCGGCGGAACCTCGCCCCGGTGGCCGAGGTCGCTGGCGAGCCGGCGCACCTCCTCGTGCAACCGCTGCTGGTAGCGGTGCGACAACGGGTGCACCAGCGCGAGCAGGTCGGCGGTCGGTCCCAGGTCGGCCGTCGGGCCGGCGTCGAACGCGGGCAGGTCGGCGGGATCGGTGGACCACGCCTGGGCCACGCTCGTCAGCCACGACGGTGGATGCGGCACCCGGTCGCGCAGGCTGTCGGAGGACTCCCCGAGGAGCAGCGCCAACTCCTCCTCGCTGAGGCCCGCCTCGTGCCACCGGGCGAGGTTCGGCTCCAGTCCGCCGGTGGCGGCCCGGACGGTCCGCCAGGCGTCGAGCCGGCGCGCGCCCCGGCTGCGGGCGGCCTCGGTGTCGGGCACCGGCACACGCCGCCGTTCCTCCAGGGACAGGGCAGCCCACCAGGCTGGTCGGTCGAACACGTCGCTGCCGAGGTCGGCGCGATCGCTCGTTGCGGTGTTGCGTGGGGCCATCACGTCTCTCCGTTGCGGCTCGTCACGATGGAACGGGTTCCGGGTGGGCGGAGGCGGCGGACGCCTCCGCCCACCCGGTGACGCGACCGGGGTGCCGATCGCCATCGCGGGATCAGCAGCAGCCGACGCTGAAGATGCCGCAGGTGCCACAGATGCTGTGCTTGAAGGTGGAGATCGTGACCGTGATGGTGAAGCACACCGCGCTGCTACCACCGTTGATCTCCTGGTCGAGGTCGGTCAGGTCCAGCTGACCGATCGGGTCCTCGACGAGTTCCGGTCGTTCCGTCATTTCTGTCACCTCCCCTCGTCAGATCGCGAACCGTCGCTGTTCTGGCCGAGCGGGATGAGCGTTTCAGACGCCGGTTGTTTTCCGGTCGACGCTCGGTTCGCTGCCGATTCAGTCCCGGTAGAACCGGTCGCCGTCGGCCTTGACCGGTGAGCCGGCGGCGTCCATTGTGTTTCTGCCGCCATCGGGCGGCACCGGTTCCTGGCCGAGCCGAGTTTCCGATTCCGTCGCCTGTTCTGACCGCGGGATCATCGCCGCCCGCCGCATTGCCGCACCCGTCATCCACGGTGGATCGGCAGGCGTGGCGACACTTCTTCTATCGATCGGAGAAATCATGGAAACTGCTGCGAGGGCGTGGAAGGACCCGGTTTTCCGGGCCACTCTCGACGACAGCGAACTCGCCATGTTGCCGGCCCACCCGGTCGGCCGGGTCGAGTTGGGTGAGATGGTCACGGATGGGACCCGGGGCGCCGGCACCGAGTCGACCGCGACGATGGGCTGCTGCAACGGGGAGCCCTACACCTTCCGCACCTGCCTCACCTGCTACCCGCTGTGGACCTGCCGCACCTGCTGGGGATGCTGATGAGCAACACGGTTGTGCGCGCATGGAAGGACCCCGCCTTCCGCACCACGCTCGACGACGCCGACATCGCCCTCCTGCCCGAGAGCCCGGTGGGCGCCGTCGGTGGCCTGGACTCGGATCTGGCGGACATCTTCGGCGGTGACCGGGCATTCACCTTCTACACCTGCTTCACCTGCCAGTGGGGCAGCCTCGGCTGCACCAACACCTGCTGGATCATGACGGCCGGATGCACGTCGGGAAGCTGCTGACGGCGGTCGGCAAACCGCATTCCGGTACCGACGACTGACCGATTTTCCATGCAGGCCGGGGTGGGCATCGTGGTGACGGTGTCCACCCCGGGCCGGAGGGCCGGGCCACGACAGCCGCGGCCGTTCCGGACGCGGACAAATGAGGGTGGAGACATGTTCGACGAGATTCTTCAGACGCCGAACTGGTGGCGTGGCCTGACCCGGTCCGAACGGGCCGGAGGCACGCCGTCGATCACGGAGGAGCAACACGACTACGGTCGCCGCCGGCGGGACGCCTGGCGTGGCGGCCACATCCTGCGCGGCACCGACATTTCGCTCGACCGGTGGGAACGACTCGGGCTGGCCGAGGACGGGATCGTCGAACTGCTGGCCGAACCGGCCGAGTCGCTCGCCGCCAGGATCCCCGACCGGCCGGCCTGGCTGGGCGTGATCGCCGAGGCGTGGCGGCGGTTCGGGTCGACGCGCCTCGACGACCTCGCCGGTGGCCCGGCGACCGGATGCGATCACGACGACCACGACCACGGGCACGACCAGGCCGGGAACGTGGTGTTCCTGAACCTGATCGCGCCGTTGCTGGCGTGGAGCCAGGAGGAGTTGGGCAGCCGGGTGGCCCGGCTGGCGGCCCGGCACGGCCACGACGACACCCTGCCGGCGGACCACTCGCTGCTACAACCGCCGCTCGATCGACTCCTGCAAATGATCATCTCCGTCATGATCCTCGAGGTGAACGTGGCCCGGGTGGAGGGCCGGCTGGCCGGGGCGACACCGGCCGAGCGGATGTCGTCGTTCATCGCGCAGATCCGTACGCCCGAGACGGCGCTCGGCATCCTGGCCGAGTACCCGGTGCTCGCCCGGGAACTGGTCACCTGCCTGCGCACCACCGTCGACGTCCGGGCCCGGTTCGCCGAACGGCTCCTCGCCGATCTGCCCGAGCTGCGGCAGACCTTCGGTGGGGACTGGCACGGACTGGCCGACCTGGCCCGGGTGAGCTTCGGCGCCGGGGACACCCACCGCGGCGGCCAGACCGTCGCGATCCTCACCTTCACCGACGGTCGCAAGCTGGTGTACAAGCCACGCAGCCTCAGCGTGGAGGTCCACTTCAACCAGGTCCTCGACTGGCTCAACGCCCACGGGCTCCGCCAACCGCTGCGGCCGCTGCTCGTCCTCGACCGGGGCGAGTACGGCTGGGTGGAGCACGTCGACGTCGCGTCGTGCGAGAACGAGGAGCAGGTGGACCGCTTCTTCTGGCGGCAGGGCGCGTTCCTGGCGCTGTTCCACGCCCTCTGCGGCTCGGACCTGCACCTGGAGAACGTCATCGCGGCCGGGGAACACCCCGTCCCCGTGGACCTGGAGGCGATCTTCCAGGTGCTGCCCCGGGTCACCGGGGCGCAGCTGGCGCCGCTCACCTTCGGCGAGGCGCCCCGCGTGGTGCGGGACTCGGTGCTCCGGGTCGGCCTCCTGCCCGAGCGCATCATCACCGCCGACGACGAGGGCATCTACGACGCGGAGGTGAGCGGCCTGGCCGGCTCCGGCGGCCAACTCTCACCCGCCCGCCTGCCCACCTTCGTCGCCGGCGGCACCGACGAGATGCGGGTCGTGCGGGACCGCCGGGAGATGCCGGAGACGCAGAACCGCGTACGGCTGGACGGCCGCCCCGTCAACGCGCTGGCCCACACCGACGCCCTCGCCGCCGGCTTCACCGACTGCTACCGGATCATCGCCGCCCACCGCGACGACCTGCTCGCCGCCGGCGGACCGATCGCCCGGTTCCGCGACGACGAGGTGCGGTTCATCCCCCGCCCCACGATGACGTACGGCCGGGTCCAGTCGGAGTCCTGGCACCCGGACCTGCTGCGCGACTCGCTCGACCGGGAGATCTTCCACGAGGTGCTCTCCTCCGCGTTCGTCGACCTGCCGGACCGCGACGTGCTGTTCGGCAGCGAACATCGACAGCTCGCCGACCAGGACATCCCGGCGTTCCACACCACCCCCGGCTCGACGGACCTCTACGACGCACAGGGGGTGGTGGCCCACGACTTCCTGGAAACCAGCGGATTGGCGGCCGTGCGGGCGCGGATCGGCGCGATGTCCGAGGAGGACCTGCGGCGACAGCTCTGGTGCATCCGCGCCTCCATGTCCGGGCTCACGGTGGGTACGCCCCACGCCGAGCGGGTCGAGTCCAGGCCGCTGCCGGAGGCGTCGATCGACGCCGATCTCGCCGTGCGGGCCGCCCGGTCGATCGCGGACCTGCTGCTCGACGCCGCCCTGGCCGCCGACGGCGAGGCGCCGTCGTGGCTGTCGGTGAACTTCATCGGCGACCGGTACTGGAAGGTCGGCCACGCCGGCATCGACCTGTACAGCGGGGTCGCCGGAGTCGCCCTGTTCCTCGGCCAGCTCGGCGCGGTCACCGGCGACGCCCGGTTCCGCCGGCCCGCCGAACAGCTCGCCGCCCAGCTCGCCGAGGTGACCCGCCAACTCGCCGCCAGCCCGGACCGGGGGGCCGGGCTGCCGATCGGCGGCTTCAGCGAGCTGGGCGGCCTCGTCTACGTACTGGGCCAGCTCGCCGAGGTGTTGCGGGCGCCCGCGCTCGTCGACGCGGCCCGGCAGGCCGCGGCGCTGTGCCGGGAGCGGTTCGCCGAGGACAAGGTGCTCGACGTGATCAGCGGCACCGCCGGGGCGGCGCTGGCGATCCTCGCCCTGCACGACGCCCATCCCGACGAGCAGACCCTCGACGCCCTCAAGGCGGCCGGTAGGACGATCGCCGACCGCGCGATCGACGTGCCCGGCGGGACAGGATGGCAGGTCGAGTACGAGAACGCGCCGGCGCTGCTCGGGTTCTCCCACGGCGCCAGCGGCATCGGGTACGCACTGGCCCGGATCGCCCAGCTCACCGGAGACGACCAGCTCGCCGAGGTGTGCGGGCGGGCGTTGCGCTTCGAGCGGCACCACCTGTCGCCGGAACGCCGGAACTGGCCCGACCTGCGGGTGATCAGTGGTCCGGGCGCCTTCATGAACGCCTGGTGCCACGGCGCCGCCGGGATCGGACTGGCACGCGCGGCGATGCTGCGACTGCCCGTGCTGGCTCCCTGGCACGACCTGATCCGCGAGGACCTGCACATCGCGACCGGCAAGGTCCGCGACGACCTGGTCGTCGACGGGCGGTACACGGGCATCGGCAACGACTCCATCTGCCACGGGGACCTCGGGTTGGTCGAGACCCTGCTGGCGGCCAGTTCGGCACTCGACGAGCCGGGCGACGCGGCGCTGGGTCTGCGGTGCGCGCGGGCGATCGCCGAGCAGGTCCTCGCCGGCGCGCCCCGGGCCGGGGTCCCGGAGCAGGTCAGCACGCCCGGGCTGCTGATGGGGCTCGCCGGCATCGGCTACGGCCTGCTCCGGGTGGCGATGCCGCACCGGGTGGCGAACGTCCTGCTGTTGGACGCACCGGGGCACGGCGGCGATCCGGGTCGGCCGGCCGAGCGAGGGCACCACGTGGTGGTGGCCGCCTGAGCGTCGCGCCCCCGTCGTGCGCTGCCGGTCAGGAGTCGGCGGGCACGGCGAGCGGGCGCAGCAGCGACAGGTCCACGTCCTCCCCGAGCAGGATCGTCCGTTCCAGCCGCTGGATCTGGGCCCCCGGGTCGATGCCCAGCTCATCCCTGAGCAGGCAGCGCAGGTGCCGGGCGACGCTGAGGGCGTCCGCCCGCCGGCCGGTCTCGTAGAGCGCGGTCATCAGCAGCTCCCGGAAGCGTTCCCGCAGCGGGTGCGCGACGACCAGGCATTCCAGCTCCGGTATCAGGACGTCGTGCCGGCCGCAGGCCAGACCCGCGCGCAACCACAGCTCGGTCGCGGCGAGCCGGCGTTCGGTCATCCGGATCCGCTCGGCCACGACCGCGGGGGCGTTCCCGACGTCCGCCATGGCCGTTCCGCGCCACAGCGCCATCGCCTGGCCGAAGTGCGCCATCGCCTCCTCGTACGCCGCCGTCGCGAGCGCCCGTCGGCCGTCCGCGCAGAGCGCGTCGAACCGGTCCACGTCCAGCTCGCCCGGGGACACCCGCAACTCGTACCCGGCGGGCCGCGTCCGCAGGACTTCGCCGTCGGGGTCGTCCAGGCTCCGGCGGAGTCGGTGGACGTACTGTTGCACCAGCTTGCGTTGGCTGCCCGGCGCCTCCTCCGGCCACAGCTGCCGCACCAACTCGCCGCAGGGCACGACGCGGTTCGACCGGACCAGCAGGACCGCGAGCAGCGTGCGCCACTTGTCCTGTCGAAAGTCCTGCCAGGTGCCGTCGGCCGACTTCGTCTGTACGGGACCGAGTATCCGGTATCGGATCGATTCGGGCAGGGCCACGCTTCCGCCTCCCACATCAGTACGACATCCGTCTCGTTCACCGGGTCACCGCTCTCCGCCGTGCCTGAGCGGCGACGGACGCACGAGCGGTGCCCGGACCGGCCGGACCGGGAGTGGTCTGCCGGGTCCTCCGCCGCCGCGCGCTCCTGCCGCGACGGCGAGGTCCCTTCAGCCTCGGGGGGACCGGTGTGTCCGGCAAGGACAGTCGCCTGTCCCGGTCACGGCCGACATGTCCGGCCTGGTCAGCGCGGTGCCTCGGGCCTGTCCGGACAGCTCACCGCCCGAACCCGGCCCCCGCCGATCGAGTTGTGGCGATAGCCTGTGGGCCATGTCGGTCGGAGCTACGGGGGACGAACGACCGGATGAGGCTGCCACCGTCGCTGAACTCGTCGCGCTCATGGCACGGCTCAAGCAGCGGTCCGGGTGTACGTACCGGCAGCTCGAACAACGGGCCACCGCGGGCGGCGAAGCGCTGCCGCGCAGCACCATCGCCGACGTCCTGCGCCGGCCGACGTTACCGCGCGCCGAGGTCCTCGCCGCGTTCGTCCGCGCCTGCGGAGGCGACCAGGAGGAAGTGGACGTCTGGCTGCGGGCACGGGATCGACTGGGCGCCGCGACCGAGCCCGCGGCACCGCCCCCGGCACCGCCCCCGGACGCACCCGATCCGGGTGACGCGCCACCGGTCCGACGCAGGTGGCCATGGCTGCGCCCTGCCGTCGCCCTGCTGGCCGCCGCCGGCCTGGCGATCCCGCTTGCGGTGTGGGCGACGGAGCAGCGTGACCAGCCAGACCGTCAGCCGGAGCGGCCCGTCGTCTCCGGCAGCCTGGACCTGCCAGAAGAGGGGGCGTGGGCGCAGATCCATCCGGTCGGCTCGCCCACCTTGTGCCTCTCCGAAGGGCGCGAGCGCACCGGCCGGTACCAGGGCTCGGTCGCGACCCTGCAGCCATGCGACAAACCCGACCTGCCCCGCACCCGCCTCGAACCCGTCCGCGACAACCTCGTCCACATCCAGTGGGATCATCCTCAGTTCGGCATCGGCTGCCTCACCGTCCTGAAGTCACCGCCGGCCCAGGACATGCTCGAACCCTGGACGGACTGCAGCCCCAGCAGGAAGGAACAACTGTTCGCCGCCGAGAGGGTCGACACGCCGGTCCCGGGCGGCTACCGGCTGCGGCCGGCAGCCAGCGGGCTGTGCATCGGCATCCGGGACGACGCCCGCACGCCCATCGGCGCGGAGGCGATGCAGGGGCCGTGCACCGGCAAGGCCCACCAGGAGTTCCTCATCGACCTGACCCCGGCGTCCTGACGAGCGTCGCACGTCCAGCGGTGCTTGGCCCGCCTCCTCGGTCCGGGGCCACGACCCGGAGCGATGGCCGCCACCGCGCGGGAGGCCGCACGGGTCCGGATCGCAGCCGACGGGAAACGGGTCGGATTCCTGTCGGTGGGGTCCTCTACTGTCCGCGGACGTGAACGCAGTGCAGACGTACCGGTATCTGGGGTCCTCCGCGTTGGGACAGGATGGACTCGCCCTGCAGACGAGTGGGGGGCCCGCGCCGAACCCGCGGTTCTTCACCGGCTTCCTCACCACCCCGCACGCGGCGGCCGTCGGCCTGCTGGCGGTCGCGGAGGTGGCCCGGACCCGGTACCACCGACCGGTCAGCCCGGCGAGCCTCGACCCCGTGGTGACCGGCAGTCGGGACCGGCTCCGGTTCGAGTCCTTCTCCGGCTGCTGCGGTGTCTACGCCCGCCTCGACGCCCTGCCCGACGGCCTGGACGGCGACGTGGTGGAGCACGGCACCACCAACGTCGACGTCAACAACCCGCTACGGGAGGCCCTGGCCCGGGTCGGCGGCCTCGACCCGCTGCACCTGTCGGTCGGCCCGGAGGACCTGACCGTCTCCACCATGGACGGCGCGGTGGTGGAGAAGAAGGTCCCGCTGCCGGTGCGTTGGCTGCGCGGCTTCGCCGAGGTGCAGGTGCTGGCCGCGAGGTTCGAGCCCCGGGCGGAGGTCCCGGCGGCCGAGGCGGCGGCGTTCCTGCGCCGGCTGCCCACGACCGCCGACCGTTCGGTGCTCTGGGTGGTGCCGGCCGGGCGGTCGCTGCGGCTGACCTCCCGGCCCGTGCCCGGCGCGGTCTGCCTGGCCGGGGCGAGCCGGTTGGCCGCCCTGCGCCCGATGCTGCGGTTCGCCCGGACCCTGCGGGTGTACGGGCCGACCGTCGCGGCCGGGTCGGCGCCCGTGCCGAGCACCTGGGAGCTGGACACGGGTGCGCTGCGCCTCTCCCTGACCCTCTCCCCCGAGCCGTACCGCGGGTTCTCCGGCGAAGGCGCGGCGCTCACCGCGCTGGCCGGGGACGATGTCGTCGACGACGCCGACCTGGTCGCCGCCCTGCTCTCCTGGGACCCGGCCATCGACGTGGATCGGCTGGCGGCGGAGGCCGGGATCGACGCGGCACGGGTCCGGGGCGCGCTGGCGCAGCTCGGCACCGCGGGGCGGGTCGGATACGACGTCTCCGAGGCCGCGTACTTCCACCGGGTGATGCCGTACGACGCGGGCCGGGCGGAGCGGGACAATCCCCGTCTGGTCGGCGCGCGGGCGCTGCTCGACGCCGGGGCGGTCGAGTGGGACGGGACGTCCGCCACGATCCGCAGCGGCGACCAGGTGTACCGGGTCCGCCGGCTGCCGGACGGCGGGTTCACCTGCACCTGCCCGTGGTGGGCGAAGCACCGGGGGCAGCGGGGTCCGTGCCGGCACGCGCTGGCCACCCGGATGCTGACCACCGACCAGGTCGAGGAGCGGGTGTGAGCCGGGCCCGACAGACGCTGCTGATGAAGAGCACCGTACGCCGGCGTCGGGAGCTGGCCGCTGGCGGGACCAGCGATTTGTTCGACCTGATCCAGAACGGCTCCGCCACGCTGGTCGCGGACGCCCTGGCCGGCCTGCCCGAGCAGCGCCGCAGGGAGATCGGCGTCGAGCTGACCGCCTGGTTCAAGGAGCGGAACCGGTCGACCTGGTGGACGGTCGGGTCGGGCACCGCCCTGGCGGTCGCCGTGGTGGGCTGCCTGCCCAGCGCGGCACAGGCGGCGGCGATCCTCGCCCGCAACTCGGTCAACCCGGACGGCGAGCGGGCCGCCGCCCTGTTGGCCGGCGTCGCCGAGGAGCGCGGCATCACCTGGCTGGGCGACCTGGCGCACCGGCTGGCCGCGAAGGTCAACCAGCAGACGTGGGTCGAGCGGTGGCGGTTCGTCGCCGCGCTCCTGCGTGCGGAGGGGGTCGCCCCGCCGACCGACGACCGGTTCGTGGAGCTGTGGTTGGGCGCGGTGGAGCTGCCGGACCGGCGCCGCTCCAGGCCGCCGGCCCCCCTGGTGGACCGGTTGCGCAGCGACCCGTTCCTGGCCGCCATGCTGCCCCGCCTGTTCGAGGTGGACGGTCTCGGTTCGCGGATGATGTTCGACGAGGTCACCACGACCTGGGAGGAGCGGGATCGGCACGTCCTGCCGACCGCGCTGGCGCGGCTCGCCGCCGAGGGGGTCGTCGACCGGACGATGCTCATCGACGGCTCACTCGGCCGGCTGCTGCGCGGCGACCGGGCGGCGGCGCTGCGCGCCTTCACCACCCTGCTCCACGAGCTGACCCCGACCACCGCCGAGGTCGCCGCCCGCGCCACCGACTACCTCCGCCTGCTCACCGACGCGCCGGCTCCGGTCGCCACGATGGCGCAGAAGGCGTTGCGGGATCTGCCCGACCTGGAGGTCGAGGCGGTACTCGACGCCTCGCGTGAGGTGCTGCTGCGGCCGGACAAGACGCTCGTACGGGCACAACTGGCCTGGCTGGACCGGTTGGCCCGCCAACACCGGGACCGGGCGGTGGAGGTCGCCGAGGTGATCGGGGTGGCGCTCGGGCATCCCGCCGTCGAGCTACGCGACCGGGCGCGCACGCTGGCCGCCCGGCACGGTCACGACCCGGCGGCGGTCGGGACCGGCCCGGCGGTCACCCGGCCGCGCGGGGACGACCTTCCCCCGCCCGCGCCGCCCGCGCCGGCGCCCGACCCGATCACCGACGTGGACGAACTGGCCGAGGAGGTCGCCGCCCTGCTCGGCACGCCGTCGCACGGCGCACCGCTGGACCGGATCCTCGACGGGCTGGTCCGGCTCACCACGACCGAGGGGCCACGGGTGCACGCCGCCCTCGCCCCCGTCGTCGACCGCCGCCACTGGTCGTGGGGCAACGAGCACCGCTACGACCCGCTCTGCCTCTGCAAGGTGCTGGTCGACCTGCTCCTCACCGCCGGCTCCGCCGAGCAGCCCCGGCGCCGCAGCCGGTGGGCGGCGCTGCTGGCCGCCGTACGCCGGACCGACCGGACGCCGTCGGCGCCGGAGCTGGCCACCATCGATCCCCGGGTGCCCCCGCCCCACCGGCTGCTGCGGGCCCGGCTCGCCGAGATCGGTGCGCACGTCGACGAGCCGGGGCAGCCCGGTCTGCTGGCCGCCCCCACCTCCGTCAACGGCATGCTCGACCCGCTGGCGCTGGTGGAGCGGCTCGCGGCGTGGGGCGACCGGACGCCCTGGTACTGGGACCTGACCCAGGCCCTGTTGCGCCTGCCCGTCGACGCCGACGACGCGGTGGCGAACAAGGCGGCGGCGCTGGGCACGCCGGCCGGGGAGCGGCTCGCCGCCTGGCTGCGCGGCGGCGGACTGCCGCAGCCGGTCATGCGGGCCACCACCGTCACCCGGCGCCCCCGCAAGGCCGGCTACGACTGGGAGTTCGACCAGCTGGTGCCGGAGCGGATCCTGGTCGAGCTGCGCCCGCCCGACGGGTACGACGACCGGTACGGCCTGCTGACCGCCGACCCGGCGCCGATCGGGGTCGAGTACTCCGGGTGGGTGAAGATGTGGCCGTCGATCCTGCCGGGGCACCGGGGGGTGGTCGCCGCGTACACCCTCCCGTTGGTGGCCGGCGCGGCGGACATGGACCAGCGCGACGGCGCCGTGGTGCTGCCGCTACTCGCCGAGAGCAGCGGCACCGGCGGGGTGGCCCTCGACCTCGCCCTGGCCTACGGCCTCGGGGCCCGGCACGGCGCGGACCGGGTCGCCGCCCTGGACGCCCTGCTCGGGCTCGCCGGGGCGGGGCAGTTCGACGCCGGCGGGGCGGGTGAGCAGCTCGGCCGTCTGGTCGCCAGGCAGTTGGTGAAGCTGACCCGGGTGGTGGAGCCGCTGCGGGACGCCGCCCTGGCCGGGGCGCCGCTGACCGTGTGGCGGCTGGTCGCCGCCGCGTTGCCGGCGGTACTCGCCGCGCCGAGGCCGCCGCGCGGCCTGCCCGACCTGCTGACCCTGGCGACGGAGACGGTCACCGCGACCGGTGTCCGGATCGAGGTGCCCGGCCTCGGCGAGGTCGCCGGTCAGGGCGGCTCGTCCCGCCTGGTCACCGAGGCCCGGCGCCTGCACCGCGCGCTCACCGCGGCCTGACACCTGTCGATGGTCCGGCGGGTCTGCGATCCGCCGGACCATCAGCGGCGGCCGTCGTCCGACGCCAGGCCGATGATCCGACGCGGTCGCCGTGCCCGGGCCGCCCGGCGGCGGCGGCCTGCCGACCCCGCCCGCCCCGGGGAGGGGGTCAACCCATCCGGTCCGGCGAAAAACCGCCGGGGGGGATACGGCGCCGCGCC
>NZ_JBEYTP010000080.1:11963-16952 GCF_040643125.1 Micromonospora sp. NPDC047465 | reverse complement strand
GACCCCCCCCCCCCCGCGCCGCCCCCCCGCGCCCCATCACAAACCCCCCCCAACCCCCCCCCCGGGGGGGGGGGCGGGGGCCCGCCCCCCCCCCGCCCCCGGTCACGCCCGGCGGCACGCCGCGGGCGGATAGAGCGCGGCCAGGGCGTGCGCGGTGGCGGCGAGCCGGTCGCGCAGCTCGGCCGGCGCGAGCACCTCCACCTGCGCGCCGAGCTTGAGCAGCTCCACGTGGCCGTGCTTCACCGACTCGATCGGCACCGTCGTGTGCACCCAGCCGGCCGGGTCCGGCTCGGAGGCGGCCGCCCGCGCCGCCCGGCTCATCGCCGGCGGCAGGACGTGCGCCGCCAGCTCCAGCGCGGCCGTCGTCATCCGCACCCGGGCCTCCTCCCGGTACACGCCGCGCTCGTACCGGTCGGCGTGCTCCTGCCAGCAGCGGGCCAGGTCGAAGCCGTCCGGCCGGTCGAACCGTTCGTCGAGGACGGTCAGGGCCAGGACCGCCGCGACCCGGTAGGTGCGCACCTGCCCGCCCGCGTCGGCCACCAGGTACCAGCGGCCGGCCTTGAGCACCACGCCCAGCGGGGCCAGCGTCCGGGTCACCTCCCGCGGGGCCTTCCACCGTCGGTAGCGCACCTCGACGCGCCGGTCCTCCCACACCGCCCGGGCCAGCTCGGCCAGGTGCGGCGTGGGTTCGGGCTCCCGGAACCAGGTGGGGGCGTCGAGGTGGAACCGCTGCCGGATCCGGCCGCCCCGGTCGGCCAGCTCCGCCGGCAGGGCGGCGCGCAGCTTCAGCTCGGCGGCGGCGAGCACCGACCCGAGGCCCAGCTCGGCGGCGGGGCCGGGCATGCCGGCCAGGGACAGCGCCTCCGCCTCGCCGGCGGTCAACCCGGTGAGCCGGGTGCGGTAGCCGTCGACCAGCCGGTAGCCGCCGGCGGGGCCGCGATCGGCGTAGACCGGCACCCCGGCCGCGCCGAGCGACTCCACGTCCCGGTAGACGGTGCGCACCGACACCTCCAGGGCCTCGGCCAGCTCCGGGGCGGTCATCCGGCCCCGGGTCTGCAGGAGCAGCAGCAGGGAGACCAGCCGACTCGCGCGCACCGCCCGACCGTACCGCCCCCGGCCGGCGGCAGACCGGTGGCCAGGGGCGGTCGAGCCGTGCCGGGGCACCCTCGTGATGGCCACGCCACGACGCCTGGCTCGCCGGGGCGGTCGGCTTCCGCCGGCGCTGGCGGATGGTCGACCGGCGGGTCGCCGAGGAGCCGGCGGCGGCGCCGATCACGTCTGGCGCGCCTCCTCCCGTTTGCCAGCCGGAGCTGAGAACCTTTTTCACATGCTGTCCCCGAACGCCCCGGCGCGGTCCCGTCAGTCGCCCCCGCCGGCCCTGCCCGTCGGGCCCACCGACTTCACCGAGGCGTGGCTGCGCAACCGGCGGCTGTCCGAGCACACCCGCGACGCGTACCGGCGGGACGTCGCCGGGTGGCTCGCCTGGTGCGCCGCCCGTGAGCTGGACCCGCTGTACGCGAACTTCCTGCACGTCAACGAGTACGCCCGGGGGCTGGAGGCGACGCTGGCCGCGCGCAGCGGCAAGCCGCTCACCCCGGCCACGGTCGCCCGACGGCTCTCGGCCCTGTCGAGCTGGTACGACTTCCTGGTCAAGCTGCGGGCCGTGGACGCCAACCCGGTCGCCGGCGCCGACCGGCCCCGCATCGACCGGGACCACTCCGCCACGGTGGGGCTCAGCCCGGAGGAGGTGGACGCGCTGCTCGCCGCCGCCGAGGCCGACACGGGGCCGACCGCCGCCCGCAACCGTGCCGCGATCGCGCTGCTGGCCGACCTCGGGCTGCGCGTCGGGGAGCTGGTCTCGCTCGATTTGACCGACCTGGGCGCCGAGCGGGGGCACCGCAGCGTCCGGTTCGTCGGCAAGGGCGGCAAGTCCCGCCGCCGCGCCCTGACCCCTGGCACCGCGTACGCGGTCGACGCGTACCTGGCCCAGCGGGCTGCCGCCCAGGGTGTGGCGGTGCACGAGCTGACCGGCCCGCTGCTGGTCACCGCGACCGGGGCCCGGCTGGACCGGCACGCCGTGTTCCGGCTGGTACGCCGGCTGGCCCGGGCGGCCGGCATTCCGGCCTGGGCGAAGCTGTCGCCGCACTCGCTGCGGCACGCCTTCGCCACCACCGCCCGGGCCGAGGGTGTCCCGCTGGAGGACGTGCAGGACGCGATGGGCCACGCCGACCCGCGCACCACCCGCCGCTACGACCGGGACCGGCACAACCTCGACCGCGACCCCGCGTACGCCATCTGGGCGGCCCGGGCCCGCCGCCGCGGCTGACACCGACGTCCGCGCGCCCGGTGGTGCCGCGCGGCGTTTCCCTCGCGCGCGGCACCACCGGGCGCCTGCCGTGGGCCGCCCTGCGGGTGGCCGCCGCCTGGAGTGGGTCAGCCCTGCGGACGGGGGCAGATGCAGAACGGCTGCCCGGCCGGGTCGGTCAGCACCACCCACCGGTCGCCGCCGGGCTGGAAGTCCGGCTTCGTGGCGCCGGCGGCGACGAACTCCTTCTCGGCCTGCGCGAGGTCGTCGACGTACAGGTCGAGGTGGTAGCGCTTGCCGGCGCCCTCGTCCGGCCAGGACGGCGGCCGGTACCCCTCGACCAGGCCGAAGCCCACGGCCACGCCCCCGGCGGTGACCATCGCGTACTCCGGCTGGCTGTGGGTGATCTCCCCACCGAGGACGCGCTGCCAGAACGCGGCGTGGGCGACGGGGTCGGGGCTGTCGAGGTTGACCATGGCGAGGTCGGCGGTGACTGTCATGCCCGGCAGTCTGCCGCGCGTACCTGACATCCACTGTCAGGTACGCGAGCATCTCGCGACGGTCTACGGGTCCGCGAGGGCGAGCAGGCGGCTCAGCGCCCCGATGCCCTCCTGGGTGCCGGCCGCGACCAGGACGTCGCCGTGAGCGAGGAGGTGCCCGTCCCCGGGCGCGGTGATCGTCCGGCCCGCGCGGAGCACGGCGATGACGGTCACGCCGCCGGTACGCGCGACTGCGTCGGCCAGGGGCCGGCCGTCGTAGGGCGACGCGGCCGTGACCGGCAGCTCGGCGACGCTGATCGCCCCGGGGTGCCGCTCCAGGTGCGTGACGTGGTCGACGGTGGCGACCGGGTGCAGCAGCTCGGCCACCTCCTGCGCCTCCGCGGGGCTGAGCGACAGCGACCGCTCGACGGTGTCCGGATCGCCGGGCGCGTACAGGACGAGGTCGCGCCGCCCGCCGCGGTGGCAGATGACCCCGAGCAGCTGCCCCTCGCTGGTGTGCACGGTGTAGCCGACGCCGATACCGGGCAGCGGGACACGTTCGATCTGCATCATTGCCTCCTGTCCTGGGATGGTGCGGTGTGCGCCTGGCCGGTCTCGCCGAACCAGGTGGCCAGCCGCCCGGCGCGCGCGACGGCCCGCAGGCGCCGTTCGGTGGCGTCGCGTACGGGTGGGGTGGTGAGCACGACGAGCTGGTCCCCGACGCGTAGCCGGGTGTGGTGGTCGGGCACGAAGGTGTCGTCGCCGCGGACGACGAGGGTGGTCGCGGCGGGCGGCGGCAGCCGCAGCTCGGGCAGGTAGACGCCGTGCAGGCGGGAGCCGGCCTCGACGGTGACGTGGATGAGGTCGGCGTCCATGGCGTCCAGCGGCGCCAGCTCGATCTGCAGGTCGGGCCCGACGTCGCGCGACGCGAGGCGGAGCCGGCGCGCCAGCCAGGGCAGGGTGGGCGCCTGGATGACCGTGAACACCACGACGAGCACGAAGACGATGTTGAAGACCTGCTCGCTGCCCGGAGCCCCCGCGACGACCGGGATGGTGGCCAGCACGATCGGCACGGCGCCGCGTAGTCCGGCCCACGACAGGAATGCCTGTTCGCGCAGCGGGATGCGGAACGCGGCCAGCGAGACCAGCACGGACGCGGGCCGGGCGAGCAGCAGCAGGGCCGTGCCGACCACGATCGCGGGGACGATCGCGGCGGGCAGCTCGCTGGGCGTGGCCAGCAGGCCGAGCATCACGAACAGGCCGATCTGGGCGATCCAGCCCAGCCCCTCGGCGACCGAGTGGGTGGCTCGCCGGTGTGCCAGGCCGGAGTTGCCGAGCACCAGCCCCGCCAGGTAGGCCGCGAGGAACCCGCTGGTCTGGGTCAGGCCGGCGACCGCGAACGCCAGCACTCCGCAGGCGACCGTCGCGATGGGGTACAGGCCGGAGGTCGGCAGGGTCAGCCGCCGCAGCAGCCACACGCCGGCCGCCCCGGTCACCACGCCGATCGCGCCGCCGGCGACCAGCTGGTAGGCCATCGTGCCGATCAGGGGCAGGGGGGCGACGGTGTCTAGGGTGGCGGCGCTGAAGGTGAGCACCAGGATCAGCGTCGGGGCGTCGTTGAGCCCCGATTCGGCCTCCACCAGGCTCGTCAGTCGTCGGGGCAGCGGCACCGACCGCAGGACGGAGAACACCGCCGCCGCGTCGGTGGACGACACGATCGCCCCCAGCAGCAGCGCCATCTGCCAGTCGACGTCCAGCAGCAGGTACGCCGCCCCCGCGGTGACCGCGACGCTGACGAACACGCCGACGGTGGCCAGCACCGACGCGGGCGCCAGCACGCCGCGTACGTCGCTGAACCTGGTGGTCAGGCCGCCCTCCACCAGGATGACCGCCAGCGCCGCCAGGCCCAGGGCCTGCGCCAGGGCCGCGTCGTCGAAGGGGAAGCCGGCGACGTCCTGGCCCAGCAGCAGGCCGACGCCGAGGTACGCCAGCAGGACCGGCATGCCCAGCCGGGTGGCCAACCGGGCCGCGCCGACGCTGGCCAGGACCACGCCGGTGCCGACGGCCAGCGTCACGTACAGCTCGCCGAGGTTCACGTCGACCCCCTCGCGCCCGGGGCGGATGCGTCGTCGCGCCCGCCCCGGGCGCCGGCTACGCGGCGAAGTAGCGCAGCCACACGTACCCCCACGCGATCACCGTGGTCAG
>NZ_JBEYTP010000080.1:0-11864 GCF_040643125.1 Micromonospora sp. NPDC047465 | reverse complement strand
GCACCGTGGTGACGATGCCGTACCGGGTGAACTGCCAGAAGCTGATCGGCTCGCCGGCGCGGGCCGCGATGCCCAGCACGACGATGTTGGCGCTGTCGCGCCCGCCCCGGGCGCCGGCTACGCGGCGAAGTAGCGCAGCCACACGTACCCCCACGCGATCACCGTGGTCAGCACCGTGGTGACGATGCCGTACCGGGTGAACTGCCAGAAGCTGATCGGCTCGCCGGCGCGGGCCGCGATGCCCAGCACGACGATGTTGGCGCTGGCCGCCACGGCCGTGCCGTTGCCGCCCAGGTCGGCGCCGAGGGCGAAGGACCACCACAGCGCCTCGCCGGTGACGGGATCCGGGGCGCCGGCGACGAGGTTCTCCACGATCGGCGCCATGGTCGCCGTGTACGGGATGTTGTCGAAGAACGCGCCGAGCACCGCCGAGCCGAAGATCAGGCCGGTGGCCGCCGTGAAGTAGTTGTCGCCGACGGCGTCGCTGGCCCATTCCCCGATCAGCCCGATCACCCCGGTCTCGGTGAGACCGGCGACCATCACGAACAGCCCGGTGAAGAAGACCAGCGTCGGCCACTCGACCTCGGCGAGGTACGCCGACGTGTCCGCCCGGGTCACCAGCACCATCAGTCCGGCGCCGAGCAACGCGACGACGGCCACGTCGACGTGGATCACCGCGTGCAGCATGAACCCGGCCATCACCAGGCCGAGCACGACCAGGCAGCGGACCAGCATCCGCGGGTCGGTGATGGCGGCGCGGGCGTCCATGTCGCGTACGGCCTCGAACCGTTCGGGGTGGTGCACGAACGAGCGGCGGAACATGACCCGCGCCAGCACCAGGAACGCGAGGAACATCAGCAGCGTGACCGGCGCCATGTGCACCAGGAAGTCGTTGAAGCTCAGCCCGGCCCGGCTACCGATGATGATGTTGGGCGGGTCGCCGATCAGGGTCGCGGCGCCGGCGATGTTGGAGGCGAGCACCTCGGCGATTAGGTACGGCGCGGCGGGCACGCCCAGCCGGCGGCACACCGAGATGGTGATCGGGGCGACCAGCATGACGGTGGTGACGTTGTCCAGGAACGGCGACAGGGCGGCGGTGATCGCCATGAGCAGCACCATCAGCCGGAACGGGCGCCCCCGCGAGCGCTGTGCCGCCCAGATCGCCAGGAACTCGAACACCCCGGTCTGTTTGATCACCCCGACGATGATCATCATCCCGAGGAGCAGGAAGATGACGTCCCAGTCGATGCCGGCGTGCTGCTCGTAGAACACGTGCGACCCGGGCACGAGCCCGAGCAGGGCCATCAGGCCGGCGGCGCCCAGCACCACCGCGACCCGGTTGATTTTCTCTGTGGCGATGAACACGAACGCGACCACGAAGATGGCGGTCGCGGCCAGGGCGGGCCAGACGCTCACGGGCGCCCGCCCGGCGGGCCGTTCTCCGTGATGGTGGGCCGGTGCCCACAGGCGAGGATCGCGGCTTCCGGTGGCACGGGTGCTGACAGCACCAGGTGACGGTTCACGGGGTCCTCCCAGGAGGGGTTCGGCGCAACGGGGCAGCGCACCGGCAGGCGGTGCGGCCGGGTGCGCAGGAGTGGGCCCGAGCGGTCCGGGCCTGTCTTCATGGTCATCCGCCCGGTGCGGGCCGACATCGGGGCTGACACCCATTTGCCGCCGTCGCCTCCGGCGGTCGGCCCGGCCCGGCGCGGGTCGCGGCGGATAAATGGGTGCGGGCACGCATTTACACCACGCGCGCCGCCGGGCAGGCTGGATCATGAAGAGGGGGACCGCTGCGGAGCGTGACCACCCGCCGCCCGCCGGCCTGTGGACAATTGCCGATGTCGGCGCGGGCCGGCGGGCCACCAGGGCCGGGAAGGGAGGTGTCGTCGTGTCGCTGTTCTGGCGGATCTTCCTGCTCAACGCGGCGGTCCTCGTCACCGCCACGTTGCTGCTGCTCGGCCCGGTCACGGTCTCCACCCCGGTGCTGCTCACCGAGGCCGTCGTCCTGACCGTGGGCCTCGCCGCGATGCTGGTCGCCAACGCCGCGCTGCTGCGGGTCGGCCTGGCGCCGCTGCGCCGCCTGACCCGGGCCATGACCACCATCGACCTGCTCCAGCCCGAGCCGCGCCCGGTCCCGGCCGGGCAGGCCGGCATCGCGGAGCTGATCCGCGCCTTCAACGCCATGATCGACCGTCTGGAGGCGGAACGGGCGACCAGCGCGGCCGCCGCCCTGTCCGCGCAGGAGGCCGAGCGCCGCCGTATCGCCCAGGAGCTGCACGACGAGGTCGGCCAGACGCTGACCGCGGTCCTGCTCGAACTGAAACAGGTCGCCCGCCACGCGCCCGACCCGGTTCGCGCGCAGCTCGCCCAGGTGCAGGAGACCACCCGCGACAGCCTCGACGAGATCCGCCGCATCGCCCGCCGGCTACGTCCCGGGGTGCTGGAGGAACTCGGCCTGATCAGTGCCCTGAAGGCGCTCGTCACGGAGGTCACCGGGCACACCGAGCTGGCCGTGCGTCAGCACCTCGGCGCGGACCTGCCGGCCCTCGACGGCGAGGCCGAGCTGGTGATCTACCGGGTCGCCCAGGAGGCCCTCACCAACACCGTCCGGCACGCCAGGGCCACCACCGTCGAGGTGTCCCTGGCCGCTCAGCCGGGCCACGTGCAGCTGCGGATCCGCGACGACGGCCGGGGCGTCGGCGACGCGGCCGAGGGCGCCGGCATCCGCGGGATGCGCGAGCGGGCCCTGCTCATAGGCGCTCCGCTCGCCGTGACCTCCGGCCCGGCCGGCGGCACCGAGGTGCGGCTGCGGGTGCCGCTGACCGACCGGGACGGCCGACCGTGACGACCCGCATCCTGCTCGCCGACGACCACGCCCTGGTGCGCCGCGGGGTCCGGCTCATCCTCGACAGCGAACCGGACCTGACGGTCGTGGCCGAGGCCGGCGACGGCGCGGAGGCCGTCGCCCTGGCCCAGGCCGAGCGCCCCGACCTGGCCATCCTCGACATCGCCATGCCCCGGATGACCGGCCTGCAGGCGGCCCGGGAGCTGTCCCGGCAGCAGCCGGACCTGCGCATCCTCATCCTGACGATGTACGACAACGAGCAGTACTTCTTCGAGGCCCTCAAGGTCGGCGCCAACGGCTACGTGCTCAAGTCCGTCGCCGACCGTGACCTGGTGGAGGCCTGTCGCGCCGCCGTACGCGACGAGCCGTTCCTCTATCCCGGCGCGATCAACGCCCTCATCCGCACCTACCTGGAACGCACCGCCCGCGGCGAGAGCCTGCCGGCGCGGGCCATCACCGAACGCGAGGAGGAGATCCTCAAGCTCGTCGCCGAGGGTCACTCGTCGAAGGAGATCGCCCGCCTGCTGTTCATCAGCGTCAAGACCGTCGAACGGCACCGGGCCAACCTGCTGCAGAAGCTCGGCCTCCGGGACCGGCTCGAGTTGACCCGCTACGCCATCCGGGCCGGCCTCATCGAGCCGTGAGCCGGCCCGGCGGGGCCGGCCCCGTCCGGGTGGGCGCGTCGGCGGGCTCGCGGGGCGCACGTCGACGGGGGACGACGCGGCGCCCGTCCGGGCCGGGCCGGCTTTTCCTGCGGGCGGCCCCACCGGTTCTCTACGGTCGACGGGTGGGCGCTGAGCAGCCGTGGAGCCGGCCGGCCCGGCGGCGCCGCCCGATGCGCACCGGGCTGGTGTTCGCGGGCGTCGCCGTGCTGCTGTGCTGCGTCGGGGTGGCCGGGCTGGGCGCCTGGAACGTGCAGGTGGTCACGCAGGCCAGCGGCCCGGTGCGGGAGACCGCCGACGGGTTCCTGCGCTCGGTCGCGGCGGGCGACACCGACGGCGCGTACGACCGGCTCTGCGCCGACGCGCGCACCCGGTGGAGCCCGATCGGGTTCACCAGCTGGTTGCGCACGCCGCCGGTGGTCAGCGGCTACGAGATCCTCGACGTGTCGGTGGCGACGCGCGGCGGCCGCCCGCAGGGCACGGTGACGGTGCGGCTGATCCGCGACAACGGGCTGGCCGAGGAGCGGAAGCTGTCGGTGGTGCGGGAGGGCGGCGACTGGCGGGTGTGCGGTGACCCGTACTGACGTGTCAGCGGCGCGGGCCGAGCTCGCCGGCCCGGTAGTGCCGCCGGCACAGCACCTGGTAGCGCACCTCCGCACTGTCCACCGTGTCGCCGATGACGACCTGTTCGCCCTCGCGGACGACCCGCCCGCCGACCACCCGGGCGTTGAGCAGCCCTTCCCGGCCGCACCAGCAGAGCACCTCGACCTGGATGCGGGCCACCTCGTCGGCGAGTTCGAACAGCCGCTGCGCGGCCGGGAACAGGCAGGACCGGAAGTCGGTGGCCAGCCCGAACGCGTACACGTCGACGTCGTAGCTGTCGACCAGCTCGGCCATCTGCTCGATGTGCTCCAGGTTGTAGAAGGAGGCCTCGTCGCAGATGAGGTAGTCGACGCGGACCCCCTCGGCCCACGTGTCGCGCACCAGCGTGCGCAGGTCGAGGTCGTCGGTGACCTCGACGGCCTCGTGGGCCAGCCCGATGCGGGTGGTGACCTGCGGGCCCAGCGAGCGGTCGATGCGGGTGGTGACCAGGCCACGGCGACCCTGCCGGGCGTGGTTGTGGTTCATCTGCAACGCCATCGTGGACTTGCCGCAGTCCATCGGCCCCCAGAAGAACTTCAACGCCGCGGCGTGCAGCGGACGCCCGTCCACGCCCCGCGCCGCGGCGCACCGGGCGGGGGAGTCGTCGGGGCCCAGCGGCGGGCGCGCCAGACAGGTCGGGGCGGCGGCGTGGTCGGTCACGGTCGGGCAGCCTAGCTGATCGACGCCCCCCGATCCGGCCGGTGCGGTCCGCGCTGCCTCACAGCACCCGGGGCGGGGTGTTGCCGGCGGCGACGATCGCGCGGCGGATCGGCACGGCCAGCAGCAGCAGGAACCCGACGACGAAGAAGATGAGCAGGGAGACCAGGCCCACCCGGTACGAGGAGGTCAGCTGGAACACCAGGCCGAAGGCCAGCGGGCCGAGCCAACTGGTGCCCTTGTCGCTGATCTCGTAGAAGCCGTAGTATTCGCCCTCCTTGCCGGCGGGGATGAGCTGGCTGAACAGCGACCGGCTCAGCGCCTGGCTGCCGCCGAGCACCAGGCCGATGGCCGCGCCGAGGACCATGAACGGCAGCGGCGCCTCGGCGGGCAGCCGGAACGCGCCGAGGATCACCCCGGTCCACAGCACCAGGCTGATCAGGACGGTCTTCCAGGCGCCGATGCGCTTGGCGAGCGCGCCGAGCAGCAGCGCGCCGCCGAAGGCGAGGAACTGCACCAGCAGGATGGTCACGATCAGGGTGCTCTGGCCGAGCTTCAGCTCCTCGGTGCCGTACTGGCTGGCCAGGGCGATGACGGTCTGGATGCCGTCGTTGTAGACCAGGAACGCGAGCAGGAAGAACAGCGTCAGCGGGTACGCCTTGATCTCCCGCAGGGTACGGCCGAGCTGCCGGAACCCGTCGGTGACCGGATTGCCGCCGGCCAGCGCGGCGGCGGTGGGGTGTTCGCGCAGCCACCGCAGCGGAATCAGGGTGAACACCGCCCACCACAGCCCGGCGGACACGATCGACCAGCGGGCCAGGTCGAGGGTGCGCTGGTGGTTGCCCTCCTCGCCGAGCATGCTGACCGCGACCAGGTTGAGTGCCAGCAGCAGGCCGCCGCCGAGGTAGCCGAGCGCCCAGCCGCGGCTGGAGATGCCGTCGCGGTCGTCGGGGCCGCCGAGCTGCGGCAGGAACGAGTTGTAGACCACGACGCCGGCGCCGAAGGCGATGTTGGCGACGAGGAACAGCAGCCCACCGAGCAGGTACCGGTCACCGGTGACGAAGAGCATGCCGACGGTGGCGCCGGCGCCGGTGAAGGCCGCCGCGGCGAGCAACCGCTTCTTGTGCGCCGACCGGTCGGCGACCGCCCCGATGACGGGCAGCACGAACACGGTGAGGAACACCGACAACGACACCAGGTACGGGAAGTACGACCCCGCGGCGACCTTGATGCCCAGCGGGTACACGTACCCGGAGCAGGTGTCGGCGCCGAGTTCGCAGCCGGCGGCCAGTTCGGTGACGGTGGTCAGGAACGGGCCGAGGAACACGGTGATCACGGTGGTGGAGAAGGCGGACATCGCCCAGTCGTAGAAGTACCAGCCGGTGCGTTCGCGGCGGGTGCTCGCCGGGGCGGGGGTGTCGCCGACCGTGGGGGTGGCGGTCTCGGCCATCGGGGGTCCTTCGGCGCTCAGGCGGCCCAGTGGCCGCGGCTGCGGTAGACGTCGCGCAGCACGCCGACGTGATCGGTCATGATGCCATCCACTCCAAGATCAAGTAACTCGTGCATCTCGGCAGGTTCGTCGATCGTCCAAACGTGCACCTGCAGGCCGAGTCGGTGGGCGTAGCGCAGGAACCGGCGGTCCACCACACGCACCCGCCCGTAGCGCACCGGCACCTGGGCGGCGACGACCGACGGGGGCAGCCGCAGCGCCCGGCCGGTCAGCGAGGCCATCCGCAGCCGGGCCACCCCGCGCATGCCGAGGCTGGTGGCGATCCGGCCTCCGGTGCTGGCGCGCAGTCGGGCCAGCCGGGCGTCGCTGAACGAGGCGAGCAGCACCCGGTCGCCGGCGTTGGCGCGCGCGACCGTGGCCACGGTCGGGTCGACGCCGCCGTCGGCCTTGACGTCGACGTTGAACCGAACCTCGGGCCAGGCGTCGAGGACCTCGTCGAAGCGGGGCACCACGGCGGCGCCGCCGACGCGTACCGAGGCCAGGTCCGCCCAGCGCAGGTCGGCGATGCGCCCGGGCTCGCCGGTGACCCGCGTCAGGGTGGCGTCGTGAAAGACCACCGCCACGCCGTCGGCGGTGCCGTGCACGTCGGTCTCCACGTACCGGTAGCCGAGCCCGATCGCGCGGGCGAACGCCGCGGCGGTGTTCTCGTCGCCCTCGGCGGCGCCGCCGCGGTGGGCGAAGGCCAGCGGCGCGGGGGCGTCGAGGTAGGGGTGACGGGTCAGCACGCGACGCAGTATGCCGGTCTCCGGTTGCCGCGCGGCAACCAGCCCGTGGCCGTTGATCGCCGGCGCGGACCGCCTCCCGAACGGCCACCGTGGACGCGGGTCGCGCAGGGGATCCGGGAGTCCGGCGGGGTGTCGCCGCGTCGATCCGCCGGGCGGGGCCGGTTTATCCTGGCGGCGGCCGGGGCGAGGCTCGCGCCGCGGGTGGCGGCCGGGACGAGGCTCGGCTCAGGCGGTGGGGCGACGGCGGTGCGAGCGGCTGGTGTCGGCGGGTCGGCCGGGGTCGACGTGGCGGGGCCGGTCGGGCTCGTCGGGCCGCAGCGGGGCCAGGCCGTCGGTGATGGCGTCGATGATCCGGTCGGTGGCGCGCCGGGCCGCGCCGGGCGTGACGGGCGTGATGTCGCCCAGGTCGACCGGGTCGCCGAAGTGCACCCGGACCACGGGGCGCCGCCACACGGCGCGGGCGACGCCGCGCAGCAGACCCTTCGGGGCGCGGTAGGGCAGCACCTCGTGCGACCCCCACTGGGCGATCGGGATCACCGGCGCGGCGCAGGCCAGGGCGAGGCGGGCCACGCCGGTCTTGCCGCGTTCGGGCCACATGCCGGGGTCCAGGCCGATGCGGCCCTCGGGGTAGACCAGGATCACCGAGCCGCCGGTGACGGCCGCGGCGGCGTCGTCGAGGGCCTGGTGTACGGCGCTCGTGCCGCGGTCGACGCGGATGTGCCCGGCGCGGCGCATCGCGGCCCCGATGACGGGGGCGCGGAACAGCCCGCCGGTGGCCATGATCCGGGGGGCGACGCCCCGGGCCCGGCAGGCGGCGGCGAGGACGACCGGGTCGAACGGGCTGATGTGGTTGGCGGCCAGGATCAGCGGGCCCCGGCGCAGCGCCTCGGGCACGTGCCCGCTGACCTCGAGGCGGGCCACGAGCGCGACGACGGCGCGGGCGAGCAGCTGCGCGGCGCGCCAGATCAGCGGGGGCTGCCACGTCGGGTGGGCGGTGTCCATCAGCCGGCAATGGTCGCACGCGCGGGCCGGGCGGCGGGGGCGGGGGCGTCGGCACGGCGACCGTCGGGGCCGTTCGGCAGAGGTGATCAGGGTCATTGGTCCCGGGCGGGTTAGGGACCCCCGCCCCTGCCCGTTCGTCTACGACGGGAAGTAGTATTTACTACGTCTCGTAGTATGCACAGCTGGGGGTTCTCTGGTGGACGCGTTGGACGTCGCCCGCTGGCAGTTCGGTGTCACCACCGTCTACCACTTTCTCTTCGTGCCGCTGACCATCGGCCTGTCCGTGCTGGTGGCGATCCTGCAGACGATGTGGCACCGCACCGGCGACGAGAAGTACCTGAAGCTCACCAAGTTCTACGGCAAGCTCTTCCTGATCAACTTCGCCATGGGCGTGGTCACCGGCATCGTGCAGGAGTTCCAGTTCGGCATGAACTGGAGCGACTACTCCCGCTTCGTCGGCGACATCTTCGGCGCGCCGCTCGCCATCGAGGCACTGGTCGCGTTCTTCCTGGAGTCGACCTTCATCGGCCTGTGGATCTTCGGCTGGGACCGGCTGCCCAAGCGGCTGCACCTGGCCGCCATCTGGGCCGCCGCGATCGGCAGCAACCTCAGCGCGTACTTCATCCTCGCGGCGAACTCGTTCATGCAGAACCCGGTCGGCTACCGGATCAACCCCGACACCGGCCGCGCCGAGCTGACCGACTTCATGGCGGTGCTGACCAACAAGGTCGCCCTGATCACCTTCCCGCACACCATCGCCGGCGCGTTCCTGGTGGCCGGCTCGCTGCTGGTCGCCGTCGCCATGTGGCACCTGGTACGCAACCGCGACTCCGCCGACACCCCCGCGTACCGGTTCGCCGCGAAGTTCGGCTCCTGGGTCACCCTGCTCGCCGCCGTCGTCGTCGGCTTCACCGGCGACATCCAGGGCAAGATCATGACCGAGGTGCAGCCGATGAAGATGGCCGCCGCCGAGGGCCTCTACACCACCGAGTCGCCCGCCTCGTTCTCCGTGCTCACCGTCGGCAGCCTCGACGGCAGCCGCGAGGTGTTCGCCCTCAAGATTCCGCACCTGCTGTCGTGGCTGGGCACCGGCGACCCGAACGGCACCGTGCACGGCATCAACGACCTCCAGGCCCAGTACGCCGCCCAGTACGGCGCCGGCAGCTACACCCCGATCATCCCGGTCACCTACTGGAGCTTCCGCTTCATGATCGGCTTCGGGATGGCCGCCGCCGCGATCGCCCTGCTGGTGCTCTGGAGCCAGCGCAAGGGCCGCACGCCCACCAGCAAGTGGCTGCTGCGCGCCGGCCTGGTCATGCCGCTGCTGCCGCTGGCCGCGAACTCCTTCGGCTGGATCTTCACCGAGATGGGCCGCCAGCCGTGGATCGTCTTCGGCGAGATGCTCACCCGCGACGGCGTGTCCCGCAGCGTGTCGATGACCGAGGTGCTCACCTCGTTCACCGCCTTCACCCTGATCTACGCCACCCTCGCCGTGGTGGAGGTCAAGCTGCTGCTGCGCTACGCCAAGGCCGGTGTGCCCGACCTCACCCCGGCGCCGGAGACCGACGACACCGACGACGACGCCGAGCGCCCGCTCGCCTTCGCCTACTGATCACCGGAGCCCACCGTGGAACTCGCCACCATCTGGTTTCTGCTCGTCGCGGTCCTGTTCACCGGGTACTTCATCCTGGAGGGCTTCGACTTCGGCGTCGGCATGCTGCTGCCCGTGCTCGGCCGCAACGACCGGGAACGCCGCGTCCTGATCAACACCATCGGCCCGGTCTGGGACGGCAACGAGGTGTGGCTGATCACCGCCGGCGGCGCGATGTTCGCCGCCTTCCCCGAGTGGTACGCCACCCTGTTCTCCGGCTTCTACCTGCCGCTGCTGCTGATCCTGCTGGCCCTGATCGCCCGCGGCGTCGCCTTCGAGTACCGCCACAAGCGTCCCGAGGCGTCCTGGAAGCGGCGCTGGGACACGGCGATCTTCGTCGGCTCGCTCGTGCCGGCGGTGCTGTGGGGCGTGGCGTTCGCCAACATCCTGCGCGGCGTGCCGCTGGACGCCGACCACGAGTACGTCGGCGGCCTGCTCGACCTCCTCCACCCGTACGCCCTGCTGGGCGGCGCGACCACCGCGGCGCTGTTCCTCACCCACGGCGCGGTGTTCGTCGCGCTGAAGACCGTGGGCGACGTCCGCGAGCGCGCCGGCGCGCTCGCGGTGCGCCTGGGCGTGGTCACCGCCGTGCTCGCGGTGGCGTTCCTGTCCTGGACGTTGACCATCCGCTCCAGCGCGGCCGCCGTCGTGTTCGCCGTCGGCGCGGCCCTCGCCCTGCTCGGCGGTCTCGCCGCCGCCCGGGTACGCCGGGAAGGCTGGGCGTTCGCCGGCACCGCCGTGGCGATCGGCCTGGCCGTGGCGACGCTGTTCGCGGCGCTGTTCCCGAACGTGCTGCCGTCCACCCTGGATGCGGCGGGGACGCTGACCGCCACCAACGCCGCCTCCACCCCCTACACCCTGAAGATCATGACCTGGGTGGCGGTGGTGTTCACCCCGATCGTGCTGGCCTACCAGGGCTGGACGTACTGGGTGTTCCGCAAGCGCATCGGAGTGGCCCACATCCCGCAGCACTGACCCGGCCCGGGACTAGGGTGAGGCGATGACCGGCGACGCGTGGACCAACCTGTTCGGCAGCGCGACGCCGGTCGTCGCCGCCCCCCTCGCCGGGGGCGCCACCACCTGCGCCCTGGTCCGCGCCGTCGCCGCCGCCGGCGGCTTCGCCTTCCTCGCCGCCGGCTACAAGACCCCCGAGGCGGTCGCCGCCGAGCTGGCCGAGCTGCGCGCCACCGGGACGCCGCACGGGGTGAACCTGTTCGTGCCCGGCGGCCGCGACATCGACGAGACCGCCTTCCGCCGGTACGCCCACCAGATCGCCGCCGAGGGCGCACCGTACGGGCTCGACCTGGCCGCCGCGCCGCTGGTGCACGACGACGACCACTGGCCGGACAAGATCGACCTGCTGCTGGCCGTCCCGGTGCCGGTGGTCAGCTTCACCTTCGGCCTGCCCGACCCGGCGGCGGTGACCGCGCTGCGCCGCGCCGGCACCCGGGTGCTGGTCACGGTGACCTCGGTGGACGAGGCGCTCGCCGCACGCGAGCTGGGCGTCGACGGCCTGGTCGCCCAGGGCGCCGAGGCCGGCGGGCACAGCGGCACCCACACCCCGCACCGGCCGGCCCCGCCGACCTCGACCCGACCCCTGGTCCAGGACGTGCTCCGGGCCACCGGGCTGCCGGTGGTGGCCGCCGGCGGCGTCGCCGGCCCCGACGACGTCCGTGCCCTGGTCGCCGCCGGCGCCACGGCGGTGGCCGTCGGAACGTTGCTGCTACGCACCGACGAGAGCGGGGCCAGCCGCACCCATCGCGACGCCCTGGCCGACCCGGCCCGCACCGGCACCGTGCTCACCCGCGCCTTCACCGGACGGCCGGCGCGCGGGCTGCGCAACGCCTTCATCGACCGGTACGAGCCCGTCGCGCCGCTCGGCTATCCGGAGCTGCACCACCTGACCCGGGGCATGCGCGCGGCGGCGGCCGCGGCCGGGCACGCGGACCGGGTGCACCTGTGGGCCGGCACCGGCTACCGGCACGCCACCACCGGCCCCGCCGCCGCCGTGGTCGAGCGGCTGACCGCGACGCTCTGACCGGGCGGCGCCGGCCGGGCCACGTCCGGGGGGGGGGGGCCCGGCCCGGCCGCGGGCGCGGCCGCGGGGGGGGGGGGGCGGCCGGCAGGAGAGACACGAGAAAAACAAAAACAACCAAAAAAACAGAACAAA
>NZ_JBEYTP010000079.1:0-17196 GCF_040643125.1 Micromonospora sp. NPDC047465 | reverse complement strand
GCGCTGGAAATCGTCATCGAGAGAAGATCCATCCTCGCCCCGGGAGGGCTATTTGCTCTGAACCGCTGGTCTCACCCAACCCTGACACCCAGGGAGCCGCCCTGGCTGACGATGATCACGGGTGGGCCGGTGATCTTCCTGGCCGGCCGAACCCGCCTGGAATACCTCGTCTTCAACCGCGTGTCCGGCCGCCGGATCATCGGGATCACCCTGCTGCTGGCTCTCACCCCACTGCTGTCCCACACCTCACCGCTGGCGGCCGCCAGCCTCTCCGCCCTCGTCCTCCTGCTCGTCGCCGTACTCGACAAACGTCACGCCAGACAGCGGCCCCCCGAACACCCCAACCCAGCCGGCTGAACGACGACTCAGGGCGAGTTCCCGTGCGGCTCGTCTGAGCGGGCCACAACCTGAGACTGGCGCCGATCGATCTGCGCCGGTAGGTGCCCCTCGCCGTGATAACCACCCGCGCCGACCGAGGCGTAGCCGTCCGCCTCACATAGGGCTCCGGCGAAGTCGGGCGATCCGAGGCGATCCGGTGCCGCCGCTCGCCGATGCGCTAGCCGGACAATCCTGCTCATCGGCCGCTACGACCGGCGAGGGCGAGAACCGTCTCGGTGCAGGTCTATTGAGAATGGGCTGGTCGACGCGCCGGCCAGATCTCAGTGCGCCTTACGGCTGTGCGACGAGGGCCCTATCTGAGACGCCGGCTGGCGCGATCCATGATCAGCTGCGGTATCGGCCGTTGTCGTCTGCTGATCATCCAGGGTGGAAGACTCAGGGATTCGCTCACATGGGTCTCAGGGACGTAGGAGAATCATGCCAGGTGTGAAGGCCTGCAGCTACTCACGTGTCGGGCCGCCCGAATCATTTTGAGAGAACGTTTATGCCTGACTCCACGGACAACAGCCCTTTCAGGGACGTCGAAGGCCACCAAGACCCACTGGTCGAACGGCTGCGCCCGGACCCCTCGCGACCGCCGGAAGTCGGTCTCACCGTGAGCGGGCTACTGGGAGACAGTGACCGACCCGGCCACAGGCGTCTCTACCTCACGAAAGGGCTCGACTACTTCATCGAGTTCTCCGTCAGTGACGTCCTCGACAGTTCGCGGATTCCATCTGAGAAAGCGCCGTTCCTCGGCACTGAGGCAACCCAGATCACGTTGAAGAAGGGTGCCCACATCGCCTACACGCGCACGACGTCGGTCCGGCCGCCGGATGAGTTCGACTTGGACCTTCGGCGAAGGCGAACAACATCTGCCGGCGGACCCGTACGCCGCGGCCCCCAGCGGGCCCGGCGCCGGCCGGAGTTCCGTGCCGCCCTGTATGACGAGAACACGAACCCGATCGACGAGTACACCCAACCGATGACGGACCCAGAGGGGAATTGTCGGCCAATTCCGTGGACCGAAGCGTTCTGGACGTGCACGTGTGGGGACTGGGGATGCACCAACACGTGCGACATCTGGCCCTCCTGTGAGTCGACCTGCACGGGCTGCCTTCCGGATGAGGATTGGGACAAAACGATCAGCTGCATTGAGACGGCCTGCAGTCCTCGCTGTTGAGCGCGTCGGCCCCTGGTTGACGATCACCGCCGGGATGCCCCCTCGCAGCGCGTGCACCCCTCACCGACCTCAAAATCCAAGGGAGTCCAGGTGCCTGAGTCCGCAACGCCTGACATTGTGCTTTCGCCGGTCTGGACCGGCGCCCTCGACGCGACCCGGCAGAGCGCGGCGCTTTTCGCGGCACGGGATGTCGCTATCCGTGTCACTGATCGCGAACGCATCGCTCGGTCGCTTCCATTGGCACGCCGCCAGACGCTCTATCCCGAGTCGGTTCACTGGAACCCATGCGGACTCGCTGGAGGGCATGCGGGGATCGCTGTGATGTGCTCCTATTTTGATCAGTGCCTTCCGGGGGAGGGGTGGGACGCGGTCGGCCACGGTTTCCTCGCCGAAGGGGTAACCGCTCTGGAGAACGGTGGCCCGGAGCACGCCGGGCTGTTCGCCGGACTTGGCGGCTTCGCCTTCGCACTGGAATCGCTGAGCCGGAACGGCGACCGCTACCAGCGGGCGCTCGCGGCCGCCGACGAGCTGCTGGCCCCGCAGGCGTCGGAACTCGCCGCGCGACTGAACGCCATCGGCACCGGCCTGCCGGTGAGTGCCTTCGATCTCGTCTCCGGGGTGAGTGGTGTGGGGGCGTACCTCTTGAGGCGTGACTCGCTCGGGGTGCTGCCGGACGTTCTCACCGCTCTGGTACGCCTTGCCGAACCCTCCCGAGGCATACCCCGCTGGGCCACCCCGCCGGAATTGCTGCTCTCCGAGTCGACGCGCCGTGTCTATCCCTCGGGACAGCTCAACTGCGGGCTCGCACACGGCATACCCGGCCCCCTGGCGCTGCTCTCCCTCGCCCTGCTCGGCGGTTACGAGGTCCACGGTCAGCGCGAGGCGGTGCGCGCCTTCGCCCAATGGTTGCTCTCGCAGCGGGTCGACGACGTATGGGGAGGCGGCTGGCCCGATGCCGTGCCGTTGACGCCAGCGGGCCGGCCAACCTCTAGTGGAGCGTCCGGCCCGACGCGAGGTGCCTGGTGTTACGGCACTCCAGGGGTCGCGCGTTCCCTGTGGCTGGCAGGCTGCGCCCTGAACGACGGCGGACTGCGCAGCGCGGCGGTCGAGGGAATGACCAGCATCCTGCGACGCCCTGCCGAATTGCGCTACCTCCCCTCACCCACTTTCTGCCACGGTGTGGCCGGGCTACTCCAGATCGTCCTGCGCTTCGCGCGAGACACCCCATCGGACACCCTCGCGGACGCGTCGACTGAGCTCGTCGATCAGCTTCTGGCGGCGTACGATCCCGAGCGGCCGTTCGGCTACGCCTCCTTGGAGACGGCGGACGTCGCCGTGGACCGGGCCGGCCTGCTGGACGGTGCCGCCGGTGTCGCCATGACCCTCCTGGCCGCAGCTACCCGGATCGAGCCGGTCTGGGACCGGAGCTTCCTACTCTCATGACCGGAACCCACCGTGTGCATCGGGCACGCCAGGGCCACCGGCCCGTGCTGTACGAGCCGCTCGGATGGGCCGTTCTACGGGCTCCTCTCCTCCCAGCGGACTCCCGCAACCTCACTCTCCCGGCCCGGTCCGGCTCGTCGCTGCTCCCCCCTGATCCGCTGCTGCCCCTTGCGATACGGGTGGCCAGTCCGGATCTGGCCGCCGCACTGGAGCGGACCGGCCCCCAGGACAGGCGGGCTCCCCGCCTGGCCCGCAAGCTCAGGCGCTACCTCATCAGGATGACCACCAGGCCAACGCCTTTCGGCCTGTTCGCAGGAGTCGGCCTGGTGCGGTGGGCCGAGACCACGAACATCGCAATTGTCCCGGCCGCATCACGCACCCACACGCGGGCCGACATGGGTTGGCTGCAGAAGCTGACCGAGCGGCTACGCGACGACCCGGACATCCGTCCGCACCTGCGCCTGATGGCCAGTCCCGCGGTGCTGCTGCACGGTGGCCGCGCCATCCTCGTAGAGGGGCCCGGGGCAGGCAGCTCCGTACGCGCTACAGCGGCCGTACGCCTCGTGCTGAGTGCGGCACGGGTGGCCACCTCGAGAACCGACCTGGTGCAGGCGGTCCGGGAGATACCCGGTGCTACGCCGGACAAGGCCAGTCGGTTGGTCGAGGACTTGTTGGCGCAGGGATTCCTCATCTCCGAGTTGAGTCCGGCACCGACCGGCGGCGATCCGATGACGCGGTTGCGCAAGTCCCTGGAGGCAACCCCTTCGGAACGAGCACAGGCCGTCGCCCGGCAACTGGCCGGGCTGGTCGACGAGCTGGCCAGGTGGGACGAGCTGCCCCTCGACCGGAAGGCGGACCACCTGAGGCATCTGCAGCACCGGATGGTCGATGTGGACCCTGCCGTGACCGCTGTGGGCGCCAGCACGGGAAGGGGCGGCGTCAACGGTGGTGGGGCGCGGAAGCTCCTGCAGACCGACACCGCCCTTTCGTTCCAGTCCACCGGACTGCACGCCTCGGTGGCAGCCGAAGCGGCCGAGGCCGCTGACCTGCTCCTACGCCTGGGCCACCTGCCCGAGGGATTGCCACACCTGGGGGAGTACCGACGAAGGTTCGAGAGCCGGTACGGGGCGCACCGCCGAGTCCCGCTGCTAGAGCTTCTCGACCCCGCGACCGGGCTCGGACCACCGTCCTCCCACGGCGGCGCGGGCAGGCCCAGGCGCGCTCCGCGTGACCAACTCCTCCTCGACCTCGCCGTGTCAGCCAACCGGGAGGGCCGCCGAGTGGTGGAGCTGGACGACGAGCTCCTTGCCCGTCTGGCCACGTCTGATCCTGTCCCCGAGCACATTCCGCCGTCACTTGAGTTGTCCTTCTTCGTCGCCGCAGCCTCGTCGGCCGCCATCGACCGTGGGGACTTCCAGATCGTCGTCGGCCCCAGCCTCGGCGCGTCCGCCGCTGGCCGCAGCCTGGGCAGGTTCGCCGGTCTTCTCGGGCACCCCGCTGAGGAGGCGCTGGCTGAACTCGCACGCATCGAGCAGGCGTACGACCCCAGCACGCTCATTGCTGAGGTCGTCTATTCGCCCGACCCCCCACGCTCCGCGAACGTGGCGCTGAGGCCCGCCGTCCGGCGACACGAGATCCTCGTCGATGCATGGCCCGGCGTTCCGGCCGAGGGCGTGATACCGGTGCGCGAGCTGGTCGTCGGCCTCAGGGACGGGCGCTTCGTGGTCAGTTGGCCCGCGGGGGGAGCCGAGGTCGTCGGGGTCCAAGGGCACATGCTCAACACCCGGAGGGCGTCGGCCGCGGTCCGGTTCTTGGTCGATGTCGCCCACGACGGCCGCTGCCAGTTGACCGCCTTCTCCTGGGGGCCGGCGGCTGGACTGGCCTACCTGCCAAGGGTCCAGCGCCACCGGATCGTCCTGGCTCCCGCCCAGTGGCGGCTCGACCCGGCTACCGCCAGTGGGTCCGGCCCCGACGACGGCTTCGGGCCAGCGCTCTCGACGTGGCGGACCACATGGGATGTACCCCGCCACGTCTACCTGACGGTCGCCGACAACCGGCTGCTTCTCGACCTCGACGACGTACGGGACGTCGAGCTGCTTCGAGAGGAACTCAGGGCGGGCGTCCCCGGTGGGTCCGCGATGCTCCAGGAAGCGCTGCCCGGACCGGAGCACGCCTGGCTGCCGGGAACCGACGGCGGCCACATGTGCGAGGTGGTGGCCCCTCTCGTCCGCTGTGGCGGGGAGCGCCCAGGTGGCGACACACTGTCCGTCATTCAGGTCGTCGACCCGGTGGAACGGCTGCGCCCACCGGGCAGCGACTGGCTGTACCTGAAGCTCTACTGCGACCGGCATCGAGAAGAGGAACTGATCGGTGGACCCCTACGCACCTTCGCCGAGCACGCCACCCGGTCCGGCCTCGCGGACGGCTGGTTCTTCGTCCGCTACGCGGATCCGGAGTGCCACGTCCGCCTCCGCTTCCATGGAGATCCAGCTACGCTCACCGGCCCGCTGATGGAGCAGGTCTGTGCCTGGGCCGGCGGGCTGACGGCGGATGGCCTCTGCGGGAAGTTCTCGTTCGAGACGTACGAGCGTGAAATCGAGAGGTACGGAGGCGAGGCAGGGATGGCGGCGGCAGAGCGTCTGTTCATGGCCGACAGCCCGGGCGTCGCCGAGATGCTGCAGGCCCGTGTCGAAGGCCGGCTCGGCACAGACCTGCTAGAGCTGGCCGTGGTCAGCATTGATGACCTCCTGGCCTGCCTGGGCCTGTCCCGGGAAGAACGAGCCGCCTTCTCCTACGGCGGTCCACCTTCTTCCCGCCTCGGCGGCTTCGAGTACCGCAAACGGCAACGTGCCCTGCGCCAGGCGCTAGGAGCCGCCCCGTCCACCGACGACGAAGTGTCCCGGCTGCTCAACGCCCGGCGGCCAGCACTCGAGTCCGCCATCGCCCAGCTCACCCCACTGCACCGCGACGGCAATCTGTGGCGGTCCCGAGAGGCACTGTGCCACAGCTACGTACACCTGCACGTGAACCGCCTCCTTGGGACGGACACCTCGGGCGAGGCAATGGCCCTGGAGTTGCTCCGCCGCACCCACGCCGGCCTCGTGCAGGCACCTCTGACTCCCGCGGTGCCGCAGCCCGATGCTGTCGGGGTTGGTGGTCGGGCGCCGGCCTGGCCGCCCTGCGGCTCGTCATTGATGTCATGACGGCTGGCATGCGGTCATGACGGACGGTCCTCACCCGCCGACTGCGACGGGCGCGACCGCCGGCTCACCGACGACAGCAGCTGATCCTCGCAAACTGGTCAGGAGCAGTTGATGCACCGTTCCTCGGCACCGATGAACACGTGGGCCGGCAGGGAGGAAACACCCGGGAGAGGGCGGGATACGCTGCCTGCGGTGCCTCGAACCGCGTGACCGGAGGAGCCGATGCTGGGATGACGGCAGGGCGACCGATGCCCACACAGGACGATGTGCTCGGGTATTTCAACACGCTGTCGAACTGGGGACGGTGGGGCGACGACGACCAGTTGGGGACCCTGAACCACATCACCGACGACGTCCGTCTGGCGGCGGCGCGGGCCGTGCGCCACGGCAGGAGCGTGTCGTGCGCATGGGAGGTTGCCGTACCGGAAGAGATGGAGCGGTCGACGACGACGTGCCCGTGCGCCGCCGACATGCCGGGTGCCGAGGACATGCCGGTGCCCGGATTCCACGCCGACCGGCGCTGGGGCTTTTCGTCCGAGCGGCTGGGCATCACGTTCCACGGCAACACCGTCACCCACGTCGACTCGCCGTGCCACATCTTCTGGGACGGCATGATGTACAACGGGCGGTCGCACTCGCTGGTCGACGCCGCGACGGGATCGGGGTGGGCGGCCGTCACGGCGGCGGCGAACGGGATCGTCACGCGTGGTGTCTTGCTGGACATCGCGAGGGTCCGCGATGTGCCGTGGTTGGAACCGGGGCAGGGTGTGTTTCCCGACGATCTCGAGGAGGCCGAGCGTCGCCAGGGTGTGCGGGTGCGATCCGGCGATGCGGTACTCCTGCGCACCGGCTATGGCCGCGTCCGACACGAGACCGGTGCGGCCAACGGTTTCACCCAGGCCGGCTGGCACGCGTCCTGCCTGCCGTGGCTGCATGAACGGGAGGTCGCGCTGATCGGCGCTGACTCCCCTCAGGACGTTCAGCCGTCGGGGTACGAAGACGTGCTGATGCCGGTTCACGCCGTGAGCCTCGTCGCGATGGGTCTGTGGCTGCTCGACAACTGCGACCTGGAGGCGTGCGCGACGGCGGCTGCCGAGCTCGGCCAGTGGGACTTCCACCTCGCAGTCGCGCCGGTCCGCTTCGCCGGTACGTCCGGCAGCCCGGTCAACCCGATCGCCACATTCTGAAGGGCGTCGCTGGCGGCTACGACCGGGCATGTCAACCGCTGGTGGGCCGCACCGGAGTCGTCACGGTGGCGGGCATACGGGGTCAAGTGGTTTGCCGTAGTTGTCGCTGAGGTGGGAGCGGAGCGCGTCGCCGAACCCGGTGATGTCGCCGGTGCGCAGGGACGCGAGCAAGTGTTGGTGTTCGGCGATGATGGCCTCACACCGTGCGAGTAGGCGTTCTCCGTGGCTGAACAGGAGGAACCGTTGTCGATCGGCGAGGCGGTCGTTGAGTTCCAGCATGATCTCGTTGCGGCTGGACTCCACGAACGATCGATGGAACGCGATCGTCAGTTCGATGAAACGTTCCAGATCGCGTTCCCGGAACGCGCGTTCCTGTTCGACGACCGCCTGCTCGAGACGGTCCGCGAGCATCTCACGCGCTTGGCTTGAGGCGCGTCGAACGGAGGTGACCTCGAGGATGAGACGGGTGTCGGCCAGGTCTTGGATCGCGCGGTCGCTGAGGCCTTTGACCAGGGCACCGCGTTTGGGGTAGATCGTGATCCACCCTTCGTCCTGCAGTCGGGCCAGGGCGGTGCGGACGGGGGTACGGCTCACGCCGATCTGTGCGGCCAGTGCCGCTTCCCCGAGCATGGTTCCGCTGGGGAACACGCCGCCGAGAATGTCATCGCGGATCCTGCGGTACGCCTGGTCGGTGGCCGACTCGCCGGTAGCGGACGTCACTCGTGGCCCTCCTCCTCTCGGAACATCTTGTTCCCGATTCAGTACAACAGGCATTCAACCGGCATAGCATACCGGGCTTCCGCCCGATTGGCGGGAGCGAGCCTCGGCATCTAGGATACAAGTTGCGTCCTGTCGGGATCCAACACTGGTGACAGGTGCTGTTCGGGGAGCACCCATCGGGCAGGCGCGAGAGGAAGGAGTGCCCGTGAGGCAGCTCATCATCATCGGTTCAGGGTCGGCCGGCTACACCGCTGCGGTCTACGCGCCGCACGGTGTCGCCGTCGGTGCCGCGTTCCTCTCTGAGATCACCGGCGGCATCGCCGGCCGAACGGCAGTCGAAGCTCACGCCTTCAGCCGCCTCCCAACATCGGAAATGTGCGATCCCTCGTGATCCATCCGGCATCGACCGCCCACTCGCAGCTCACCCGGATCAGCTCCTCGACGCCGGAATCAGCGTGGGCCTGATCCGGCTCGGTGTCGGACTTGAGCATTCGACGACCTGTTCGCCGACCTCAACGACGTCGTGCACCAGACCGGCACCGCGTCTCACCTGCGGGCACCGCATCCAGCTGCTGCCCCGTCAGGAATCCAAAACGTCACGCAGACAAGGAAGCACGTGCTAGAACCCCAATGCTCGGCCCGCGCCGACAGCGCCTCCCTTACCCAGGCGGGTCCGACCATCGACGCCGTCCAACGACGCACGATGACAGTGCTCGTCATCGCGCAGATCATCGGCACCGTCGGCGTCGGCGTCGCACCCTCGATCGGCGTGCTGCTGGCAGGAGAGGTTACCGACAGCGAAGCCTGGGCAGGGCTGGCCCGCACCGCCAGCACACTCGGTGCGGCGCTCCTGGGCCTGCCACTGGGGAACCTCGCCGCGCGCCGCGGACGTCGCGTCGCCCTCAGCGGCGGATGGTGGATGGCCGCGGCCGGCGCAGCACTGTTGGTCGCCGCAGCACAGGGGAGCATGGTCGTCCCGCTCTTCGTCGGCCTCCTCTTGATCGGTGCCGGCTCCGCGGTGAGCCTCCAATCACGATTCGCTGCGACAGATCTCGCCGAACCCCGACACAAAGCCCGCTCACTCGCCCTGGTCGTCTGGGTGGGAACACTCGGTTCCGTCCTCGGCCCGAACCTCGGCGTGCCCGGCGAACTCGTCGGTGCCGCCACCGGGCTCACCATCTTCGCCAGCGCGTTCCTCATCGCCGCGATCTGCCTCGCACTCGCCGGCCTCGTCGTGTTCGTGTGGCTGCGTCCAGACCCTCTCCTCCTGCTCGAACAGTCTGCGCAGACGCCACGAAGCGCTCCCGCGGGCAAGCACCCCGGCCGCATCCGCCAGGTACTCGTCGAGCTCCGCACGAACCGGCGGGCCCGAGTGGCGATGATCGCGATTCTCACCGCCCAGGTGGTGATGGTCTCGATCATGACCATGACCCCGGTTCATGTCGCCCACCAAGGCGGATCCATCAGCATCATCGGGATCACGATCAGTCTGCACATCGCCGGAATGTATGGCCTCTCGCCGCTCGTGGGCCTGATCGCCGACCGGCGCGGTCACCGGTTCACGATCAGCACCGGCATCGTCATCTTCCTCGCCTCGCTCGTGATCGGCGCCGCGAAGCCCGACGACACCGCGTGGATCATCGTGTCGCTGATTCTGCTCGGGGTCGGCTGGTCGTTCGTCAACGTCGCCGGATCCGCACTGTTCAGCACCGCCGTCCCCACCCAGACACGTGCCGCATCCCAAGGAGGCGTTGACGCGCTCTCGAACCTCTGCGGCGCAACCGCGGCATTCGCCGCCGGGCCCCTGCTCACCCTCACCAGCTTCTCGGCGCTGTCCATCCTCGCGATCATCACGCTCATCCCACTCACCGTCCTCATGGCCACCCGTGCGCTCGTCCCGAAGGCATCGTGAGCGCGGCGCTCACGCCCTGCCGCCGGCCACGGGGCGCCAGGCGCCCTTTGGATCCATCTTGTATCCTAGCGGGGTGACCTCTTCGACAAAGGCCTCGCTGCACGTGATGGAGGCGAAGTATCGCCGTTCACGACGGCTGAACATCGTGCTGGGCGTGATCGCCGCGTTCCTCGGGGTAGTGGTGACAGCTCAGTCGCTGCCCGGGCAGAGCCCGACCAGCGCATCAGCACCTTCGACGTCGGCGTCATCGGAACGGTCCGAGGAAGCGACAGGCGATCCAGCTTTTGTACGCCGCGACGCCGACGATCCGATGGCGATCGGCGATGTCGACGCACCGATCGTGCTCACCCAGTGGACGGACCTGCGATGCCCGTACTGCGCGGTGTTCAGCAGGGACACCCTGCCCACGCTGATCAAGGAGTACGTCGACACGGGCAAGGTGCGTGTCGAGATCCACGACGTGGCGTTCTTCGGCGAGCAGTCCGAGGATGCTGCGGTCGCTGCGCGGGCGGCGGCGAAGCAAGGCAAGTTCATGGAGTTCGTGACCGCCGTGTACGACGCCGCACCGAAGGGATCGCACCCGGATCTGCCCAGGAAGACGCTGATCGCGTTCGCCAGGCAGGCGGGCGTGCCGGACATCGACCGGTACACGGCCGACCTCGACGACCCGAAGCTTCGCGCCGCCGCGCAGGAGAGCACCCGTTCGGCACAGCAGCTCGGCGTCAACAGCGTGCCGTTCTTCGTCGCCGGGACCACCGCGCTGTCGGGTGCGCAGCCAATCGGCACGTTCCGCGAGTTCCTCGACACGGCACTGGCGCAGGCGGAGTAGATCTCCATGGAGCTCGGTCTTCTGGGTGCCTTCCTCGGCGGCGTGCTCACCCTGCTGAGCCCGTGCTCGGCGATGCTGCTGCCGGCGTTCTTCTCCTATGCGTTCAGCAGTCCCGCCGCGCTTGTCGCCCGCACCGGTGTGTTCTATCTCGGGCTGATCACCACCCTGGTCCCGCTCGGGGTGCTCGCCGGGACCCTCGGAGCGTTCGTGAGCCAGCACCGCTTCGTCCTGGTCACCGTCGCCGCGATCGTCGTGATCATCCTCGGAGTGATCATGCTGATGAATATCCCGATGCCGTTCCTGTCCGGTCCCAAGGCCGCTGAGGGCACGTCGGTTGCCGCCGTGTACGCGCTCGGAACCGTCTACGGCCTGGCCGGGGTGTGCGCCGGGCCGCTGCTGGGCGCTGTGCTGACCTTCGCCGCCGTCGCCGGCAACGCGCTGTCCGGCGGAATCGTCCTGCTGATTTTCGCCGCGGGCATGGCGCTGCCCCTGCTTGTTCTCGCCCTGCTGTGGGGGCGGCTGCCGTTCGTGAAACGCCTCGTCCGCCCGCGCGCCGTCACCATCGGCCGGTGGTGGAACACCTGGACCGGCATCATCGGCGGCGCGCTCACGGTCGCCGTCGGAATTCTGCTGCTGGCCACCGGCGGCACCACCTTCCTCGGCGGCATTCTCGGCGCATCCGACCAGGCCCGCCTCGAGGGCGCCGTTCTGCAGAGCGCCAACAGGGTCCCCGACCTCCTCGTCGTCGCCATCGCCATCGCCGCCGCCCTGGCCGCATGGAGCCTCATGCAGGTGCGCCACAAACGCACCAGTACCCGCAACGACGCCACCACCGCGTCCACTGACCAGAAGCACGAGGCGCAAGAGGCATGACCGCCCCTCCGCACCCAGCAACGAGGTCATGCTGAGCGCTGGGGCGCGGGGGAGAGGTCGTTTGTGCGGGTGCCAACGCCGAGGGCGCCCGAGCAACGGCCAAGGGGCGCCCTCAGCATTGTTCGCCGCTCATCGCTCGTGCGACCGTCTTGGCGACGTCCCGGGTCACGTCGCCGCAGGTAGAGCCCAGCTCTGCCTGCGGCGACGCCCGGTTTCTGCCGTCAGTTGACCGCCAGCGTATTTATCGCGGTCACGAGATCCTCGCGGGCCCGGGCTACGAGCAGCTCGCTTCAACTCACCATGGCAGGCAAGGGGTCCGCCCCGTTAGTTGCCCGTCGCGGCTGTGCCGGAGCGGATCAATGGGCTGCCTGGAGTCTGCGCCGGGGTGCGGCATGTCTTGACAGCCCACTCGGGCCAGAACCCCAACAGCGTCTTCATTTGGCCGACCTGCCGGACGGCGCCGGCAGCGGATACGACCCCGCAGTTGTAGTCGACCCTTACCGTCACTCTGGTGTCGTCCGGGTAGCCAAGGATGACCTGTATTGATCATGACCCGCGAGCGGGCAAGCGTTGCTTTCAAGCTCGGCCGGGCCGAGCGTGTTCAGGTGATCGGCCAGCCCGTCCACCTTGTCAGCGGCTAACGGGATCGGTTGACGCCGTGGGTACTGGGCTCCGGTACGCGGAAATGAGTACACGCACAGCAGCGCCGTCGAGCTTCCCTCGGGCACGAGGTCACCGTAGCGGCTGGCCTTGGTGGGTGCGTTCTTGACGAATGGTGGCAGGACAGGCGGGTGGGCCGGGCTGCTTCACGGCCGCGATGTCATCCTCAGCCCCACACGCCGACAGCAAATGATAATCCCTGGGATGACTCCCTTCCGGACGATCAGCGCCAAACCATGAAGACTGGCTGGCATGCCGCCCCTTCGATTCGAGTCATACCGCTGCCCGGGCCTTGGCCCGAGTTGGGGCGGCGGCAGTCAATCCGAATGACTGTCGGGCGGCTGATGCTCGCCCGTCCGCACGGTCGGGACGCCGGACAGCGTTCCGACGAGTGTTCCCAGCATGCCCGGTGGCGGCGATCACCCCGACCGCCGCGCCGACCGCTCGCCCCACCTCCTGACTTCGCCGGCTCGGGATTCCGCCCCTCGGCCGAGGGACCGACGTGGCAGCTGACGGCGAGAAGGGCTCCCAGCCGTGGCCGGGAGCCCTTCCGTTCGCCTCGCTGGTGGATCAGTAGACGGTCACGCCGTACGCGTTGGCTGCTTCACGTACAGGCTGGTAGAAGGTGGTGCCGCCGGAGCGGCAGTCGCCGCTGCCGCCAGAGGTGATGCCGAGCGCCTTGGTGCCGTCGTAGAGCGGGCCGCCGGAGTCGCCCGGCTCGGCGCAGACGGTGGTCTGGATCATGCCGCTGACGGTGCCGCCGCCCTTGCCGACGTAGCGGACCGAGACGTTCAACGCGGTGACGGTACCCCTGTGGGTGCCGGTGGTCGACCCGGTGCGCGTGACGGACTCACCGACGAAGGCGTCCGCGACGGTGAACCCGCCGGGGTGGGTGAGCGAGGTGTTGTCGTAGCGCACCAGCGCGTAGTCGTTGCCCGGGAAGCTGGAGCCGATGGTCGGGCCGATGAGCGTGGTTTGGCTGGAGTTGGTGTACCAGGTGTCGGCCACGTCCCCGCAGTGCCCGGCGGTCAGGAAGTAGTAGGTGCTGCCGCTGACGACGTTGAAGCCGAGCGAGCAGCGGTACCCGCCGCCGTAGATGGCGTTACCTGCGGACAGCAGGGGGGTGAAGACGCCTGGGGCGCGCTCGATCCGGATCGCACCAGCCTTGTCTCCGGCGCTCTGCTTGATCTTCGCGATCTCGGCACGGGAGACGGTGCTGTCGGCGGTCACGACGACGCGGCCGGACGTCGCGTCCACATGCCAGGCGATGCCTTCGACGCCCGACCGTTGCACCGCGTCGTTCACGGTGGCGAGCTGACTGGCGCTGTAGACCTGGGGGGAGGCCGCTGCGGCCGTCGCCGGCGCGAAGGCGGCGGTGGCGAGCAGACCGACGCTTACGGCGAGCAGCTTGGATCGGAGGATGTGGCGGCGGGATGGCGAGGGTTTGAGGCTCACTGTCTCCTCCTCGGAGGTGATAGGACCAGATGGGTGGTGGCCCTGTGAGACGCCGTTAGGTGACACATCGGCTGGTCAGTCGATGTCGTCCTCCTGACACGCTTTCGTCAGTATCGGCGTGCATCAATCAATATGCAAGATGCGTCGTCACGAATGAACAAGGTCCAAAAGGCCACCTTCGGTGCCAGGACCAGAATCTGCGGCGCGACCGGGACGAGGACGCTTGGTGATCCCGGTTTCTACGGCGACTAGTCGCGGGCGGAGCGAGATCCGGCCGGAAGTGGTAGCGAGCCGCACCGGTGTCGGTGACCAGCACAGGTGGAAGGCCAGCCCTGCGGCGGTGCGGTTGCGGCGGATGAGCAGCCACCGGTGCTCGCCGGGGCGGTGGCGGTGGTGATCCAAGCGAGGCGGTCGGACTGTGCGCGACGGCGGCTGCCAACTCGGGCACATGCGCCAATGCGTACAGCGCGAGGGTCGCGCCGAAGCAGTGTGCCCCCGTTACCTTTCAGTGCCCGGCGGTGCTGACCTGCTCGGCGACCTGGGACGAGGCTCGCCGCCAGGTGCTCGCCGATGCCCTCGCCGTCGCCGGGTGACCGACCGCGGCCGAGCACACCCTCTCCGGCCCCACGCCGCCCTGCACCCGAGGGATGGCTACGAGTTGTCAGCTGCGTCGGCACTCTCGTCACGCTTGGTCGAAACGGCTTTACTGCGCCGCCGCTTGGGCGCGCGCCGGTCGCTGCCCTGTCGCTCCCACGCCGCAACGCAACGCGCCCGGCAGCGACGCGGATAGCGGGGAGCCCGGGGCCGCCGCGCACGCTAGCGCCGAGTGTGGTCGAGGTGCGTGGGCCGGCAGTCGGCAGGGAGGGGTGCGGCGACCGTCGCACCGCCGCGCCGTAGGGCGAGTCACCGCCGGCCCTAGCCACTTTTTTGTGGGTACTTGTCGCCAGGTAGCGCCGCGGCGAATCTGGTTATGGGCGGTCGCGAGGCTGCCAGATCTGGGTGGTGAGGAGTTGGCAGATGTATCAGGAGGCCGGGTGGGCCTCGGCAAGTTTTTCTAGGCGGCGGTGGCCCCAGTCAGAAATGGGGCCAATGCCTCGGAGAGTTCGCGGCCGAACGTGGTCAGGGAGTACTCGGTCTTCAACGGCAGCACCTCGTACGCCTCCCGGTGCACCAGCCCGTCGGCCTCCATCTCTCGGAGCGCCTGAGTCAGCACCTTCTCCGTGAGGCCCGGCAGCTGCCGGCGCAGCTCTCCGGGACGGCGCGGACCGGATTCCAGCAGCCAGAGCAGAGCCGTCTTCCACTTGCCATCGATCACGGCGATCGCGGCCGTCACTCCGCAGACGTTCAAGTCCTGGGCACGATTGCGCGTCATCTTCATCCCATTCGTTCTATTTTCACATGTTCACGGGAGTTGAGTCATGACCTCATACGCCGAAAAGTCTGTCACAGTGCTCGGTCTGGGACCGATGGGCCGGACCCTGGCCGGCGCGTTCCTAAACGCCGGCCTGCAGACGACCGTATGGAACCGGACGCCGGGCAGGGATCGGGAGCTGGTCGAGCGGGGCGCAATCAGCGCCCGATCGGCCGAAGAGGCGGTCGCCGCAAGCAGGCTGACCCTGGTCTGCGTGGTGAACTACGACGCGTCGGACGCCATCCTGCGACGCGACGAGGTCACCGATGCCCTCAAGGGGCGCACACTCGTCAGTTTGACGGCCGACACCCCGGACCGGGCCCGCGACACCGAGCGGTGGGCGACCGGACACGGCATCCGGTACCTAGACGGTGCGATCATGACGCCGATCACCACCATTGGAACCGCGGACGCGGTGGTCATCTACAGCGGCCCCGAGGACCTTTACCGGGAGCACCAGCCGGTGCTGAACGCGCTGGGCGGCACCCACACCCACCTCGGCGAGGAGATCGGCCGCGCGGCGGCGTACGACATCGCACTGCTCGACATCTTCTGGACCGCGATGGCGGGCTACGCGCACGCACTAGCGGTGGCGAAGGCGGAGGGTGTCACGGCTCGGGACCTGGCACCCTTCGCCAAGGGCATCGGCGCGATCCTCCCACCCATCTTCGAGGAGGCCGCGGAGGAAGTGGACAGGGACAGCTTCTCCGGCGAGGGCAACCCGATCACCTCCGCAGTGTCGTCCATGGCCCATATCGTCCACACGTCCGAGGCTCACGGCATTGACGCCGGCGTAATGCGTGCGGCCGAAGGCATGGCCCGCCGGGTCATCGGACTGGGCCACGGCACAGACGGGTTCATGCGGATCCGGTACTTGTCAAGGTCGGTGGGACCAGTGGGTGTTACGCCGCTTGGGGTAGGGGCTGATCGGTTGCTGGTTCGGGTGGGTTGATCCAGACGGTGTCGGGCAGTTGCAGCGCTTTGGGTCTGGGCCGGCCGGAGAAGCGTTCGGGGTGGGCGGTCCAGGCGGTGTCGAGGGCTCGGGCGCGTTGCTTTTGTTGGGTCGCGGTGTGGCCGTAGTGGACGTCGGCGGGGGTGTGTAGGCCGATGCCGGCGTGGTGGTGTTCGTGGTTGTACCAGCCGAAGAATGTGTCGCAGAACGCGCGGGCGTCGGCCAGGGATCCGAAGCGTTCGGGGAACGTGGGGTGGTACTTCACGGTCTTGAACGCGGCTTCGGAGAACGGGTTGTCGTTGCTCACGCGCGGGCGGGAGTGCGATCGGGTGACGTGGAGGTCGGCCAGCAGCGTCGCGACGCGTTTGGAGGTCATCGAGGTGCCGCGGTCGGCGTGCACGACCTGTGGGACGCCGTGCACGGCGATGACCTCGGTGATGAAGTCGTGGGCGATGTCGGCGCTCTCTCTGGCCGCGACGTGGTGCCCGACGACATACCTGGAGTAGATGTCGATCATGACGTAGGCGTCGTAGTAGACGCCCTTGGTCGGGCCGGGCAGTTTGGTGATGTCCCAGGTGAACACCTGCCCCGGCCCGGTGGCGGTCAGCTCCGGGCGTGCCCGGGCGGGGTGTCGGGCCTGGCGGCGCCGGTCGACGACCTGGTTGTTGTCGCGCAGGATCCGGTAGAGGGTGGAAATCGAGGCCAGGTAGACGCCTTCGTCGAGCAGCGTCGCGAATGCCTCGGTCGGGGTGGTGTCGACGAACCGGTCGCTGTCGAGCACGGACAGGATCCGGGTGCGTTCGGCGTCGGACAGTCGGTTCGCCGGCGCCGGCCGAGGCGTGGGTGCGCACGTCACCGGGGTGCGGGAGCGTCGGTGCGCGGTGCTGCGGGCGATCCCGGTCAGCCGGGCCGCCGCACGGGTCGGCGTCTGCGCGGCCAGCAACGCCGTGTGGGCATCGGTCAGGGCTTGGTCGGCTTGGTGTCGGTGTC
>NZ_JBEYTP010000078.1:0-17220 GCF_040643125.1 Micromonospora sp. NPDC047465 | reverse complement strand
AGCGAGGGGCCCTTCCGCACGCCTCCGGCAGAGGAAGGGCCCCTCGCTGACGCTCCGCGCCGGCGGCCGGCCACCGGGCCCGGGCCGGGTCGGGGCACCGGGCCGCGCCTGCGACGGTCACCCTCCGCGGCGACGCTGCGGGCATACGCGCACCGGCTGGCGGCCCGTTCCACCGGCCGGCCGGGCAGACTCGTCCGGGTGAACCACCCACGCGAGGCCCGCCGCCGGCGGGTCGCGTCGTATGGACTGGCCGGACGTCGCCGACGGACCCTCCGATGCCACCTCGGAGGCCCGCCGGGCGAAGGTAGGAGAGATCAATGAGCACGATTCTCGTGACGGGCGCGGCGGGCTTCATCGGGTCCAACTTCGTCCGCCACTGGCGCCGCGCCCACCCGCGCGACCGGGTGATCGCCTTCGACCTGCTGACGTATTCCGGCACGCTGGCCAACCTCGCCGATGTCGGTGACGCGGTCACCTTCGTCCAGGGCGACATCCGGGACGAGCCGGCCGTGGCGCGGGCGCTGCGCGAGCACGGGGTCGACGTCGTGGTCAACTTCGCCGCCGAGTCGCACAACTCCCGCGCGGTGCTGGGCCCGACGACCTTCTTCGAGACGAACGTGCTCGGCCCGGTAGCCCTGATGGAGGCCGTCCGGCGGGTCGGCCGCGACGGCATCCGCTTCCACCAGATCTCCACCTGCGAGGTGTACGGGGACATGGCGCTGGACGACCCCGGCGCCTTCACGGAGGACTCGCCCTACCTGCCGCGCACCCCGTACAACGCGGCGAAGGCCGGGGGCGACCACGCCGTGCGGGCCTTCGGGCACACCTACGGGATCCCCTTCACGATCACCACCTGCTCCAACAACTACGGCCCGCACCAGTTTCCGGAGAAGGTGATCCCCCTGTTCGTCACGCACGCGTTGCGGGGCATGCCGCTGCCGGTCTACGCCTCCAGCCGCAACCGCCGCGAGTGGCTGCACGTGGCCGACCACTGCCGCGCGGTCGAGGCGGTGCTGCTGCACGGCCGGCTGGGGGAGACGTACAACGTGGGCAGCGGCGTCGAGGTCGACGTCGAGACGCTCGCCGACGCCGTACTGGGGGAGCTGGGTCTCGGCGCGGAGCTGAAGCGACAGGTGCCCGACCGGCCCTCGCACGACCGGCGCTACCTGCTCGACTCGGGCAAGCTGCGCCGCGAGTTGGCCTGGGAGCCGAGGATTGGGTTCGACGACGGGCTGAAGGCGACGATCGCCTGGTACCGGGAGCACGAGAGCTGGTGGCGGCCGCTGCTCGACCGCGTACAGGTGGCGGAGGAGACCGCGTGGCGGTGAGCCGGCGCTGAACCCGTCCGCCGGGCGGCGCGTGGCCCGGCCTCCCGCCGATCGCGGTGATCCCCGGCCGGGTGACCCCCGGTTCTCCTACAGTGGTCCGTGCGTCCGGTCGCACGCGGGCCGCCCGCCCCGGCCCCGACAGCGGTGGCGGCGGCCGGTGGGCCCGGGCCCGGTGTGGCCGCGGGAACGGGGGTTTCGGGTGTTCGCACGGGCGTTCCGCCCGCACCGTGACGCGGCCCGTTCGCCGGGCGGCGACGGCCAGGGCCACGACCCAGCCGCGCACGGCGGGCCCGACGACCACGGCGGGCCCCGCCGGCACGGCGGATCCGGCGAGCAGTCGGGGCACGGCGGGCACGACAAGCACGCCGGTCACGACCCGGAGCAGTTCCGCCGCAAGTTCTGGCTGTGCCTCGCCCTCACCGTGCCGATCGTGCTGACCAGTCACATGGTGATGAACTGGTTCGGCTACACCCTGGACTTCCCCGGCCGGAGCTGGGTGGGCCCGGTCCTCGGGTCGGTGGTCTTCCTCTACGGAGGCTGGCCGTTCCTGGTGGGCGCCGTACGGGAGGTCCGCGACCGCGCCCCGGGGATGATGCTGCTGGTCTCGATGGCGATCACGGTCGCGTACGCCGCGTCGCTGGCGACCAGCCTCGGCGCGTTCGACCTGGACTTCTGGTGGGAGCTGGCGGCGCTGGTGACCATCATGCTGCTGGGGCACTGGCAGGAGATGAAGGCGATCGGCCAGGCGCAGGGCGCCCTCGCCGCGCTGGCGGCGCTGCTGCCCGACGAGGCCGAACGGCTCGACGACGACGGCACCCCGCACCGCGTGCCGCTGGCCGACCTGCGGGTGGGCGACACGGTGCTGGTCCGCTCCGGTGCCCGGGTGCCGGCCGACGGCTCGATCGTCGACGGCGCCGCCGAGCTGGACGAGTCGATGATCACGGGGGAGTCCCGGCCGGTGCCGCGTGGCGTGGGCGACCGAGTGGTGGCCGGCACGGTGGCCACCGACTCCGCGTTGCGGGTCCGGGTCGACGCGGTGGGCGAGGACACCGCGCTGGCCGGCATCGGTCGGCTCGTCGCGCAGGCGCAGGCGTCCAGCGGTCGGGCGCAGGTCCTCGCCGACCGGTTCGCGGCGATGTTGTTCTACGTCGCGGCCGCCGCCGCGCTGGTCACCTTCGCCGCCTGGTGGGTGCTGGACGACCCGGACCAGTCCGTCGTCCGGTCGGTGACGGTGCTGGTGATCGCCTGCCCGCACGCCCTCGGGCTGGCCATCCCGCTGGTGATCGCGCTGTCCACCGCGGTGTCGGCCAAGGCCGGCATCCTGGTCAAGGACCGCCTCGCCCTGGAGCGGATGCGCACCGTCGACGCGGTGCTGTTCGACAAGACCGGCACCCTGACCAAGGGCGCCCACACCGTCACCGCCACGGCTGCCGCCACCGGCACCACCGAGGACGAGGTGCTGCGGATCGCCGGCGCGGTCGAGGCCGACAGCGAACACCCCCTGGCCAAGGCTCTGGTGAAGGTCGCGCAGGACCGGGGGCTGCGGGCGACCGCCCGGGACTTCCGGTCCCTGCCCGGCCGGGGGGTCCGGGCCGTCGTCGACGGCGCCTCCTGGGCGGTCGGCGGCCCCGCCCTGGTGCGCGAGGTCGGGGCGGCGGTGCCGGACGATCTCGCCACGGTGACCCGGGGCTGGTCGTCGCGCGGTGCGGTGGTGCTGCACCTCGTCCGGCTGCCCGCCGACGGGCGACCCGAGGCGGTGGGCGCCTTCGCCCTGGAGGACGAGGTCCGCCCGGAGGCCCGCGCGGCCATCGCCGAGCTGCGCGAGCACGGCGTACGGACGATCGCGATGATCACCGGCGACGCCCGGCCGGTCGCCGAGGCGGTCGCCGCCGACCTGGGCTTCCGGCCGCGCGTCGACGAGGTCTTCGCCGAGGTGCTCCCCGCCGACAAGGACCGGGCCGTCGCCGACCTGCAGGCCCGCGGGCTGACCGTGGCGATGGTCGGCGACGGCGTCAACGACGCTCCCGCCCTGGCCCGCGCCGACGTCGGCCTGGCGATCGGCGCCGGCACCGACGTGGCGATCGAGTCGGCCGGGGTCATCCTGGCCTCCTCCGACCCGCGCGGCGTCATCGGCGTGCTCCGGCTGTCCCGCGCCTCGTACCGGAAGATGATCCAGAACCTGGCCTGGGCCGCCGGCTACAACGTCGTGGCGATCCCGCTGGCCGCCGGCGTCCTGGCCTGGGCCGGGATCGCGCTCAGCCCGGCCGTCGCGGCGGTGCTGATGTCCGCCTCCACCGTCGTGGTGGCGGTCAACGCGCAACTGCTGCGCCGGGTGCGGCTCACCCCCGGACAATCGGCCGACGGGAGGGCGGCACGGCCGGGGCGGTGAGCACCTGTGCGAGGTCGGCGGCGCCGCGCGTGCGGCCGGTCGCCTCGGCCCATCCGGTGGTGATGAGCAGCAGGGCGGCGATGTAGGTGGTCATCACGGCCAGGCTGTGGCCGGGCAACGTGGTGCCCGCGGCGTCCAGCCCGATCAGCAGGTCGGAGACGAGGAACAGCGCCCCGCCCGCGGCCACCCGGCGGGAGACGCCGGTCGCGGCGGCGGCCATCAGGCCGAGCGCGAGGCTGTAGCCGAGGACCGGCAGCCGCAGCGGGCCGAGGGCGTTCCACAGCGCGACGTTGGCCGCCGCCCAGCAGACGAGGTAGCCGACGACCGCCGCGACGGGCGGCCGGCGGTGCCGCAGGAAGGCAGTCAGGAAGCCGACCTGGGCGCCGAGGAAGCACCCCATGCCGACGAGGAACGCGGTGCGGCCGGACAGCAGCAGCGCGACGTCCCCGGCGGTGGCGAAGACCAGCCCGACGGCGACCCCGTCGACGCGCCGGCGCGCCCGCAGCAGGTACGCCAGCAGCACCGGCGCGAGCAGGGGCTTGGCCAGCCACTGCAGGGCGGTCACGTCGGCCGCGACGCCAATCAGTTCGACGGCGGCCACCACGCCGAACGGCCAGAGCCGCCTCATCGGACGGCGACCGGCTGCGCGTGCGGGACGGGCTGCCAGCCGGGCCGGCCGAGCACGTAGCCGAGCCGGTGCCGCCAGGACGAGGCGGCCCGCGCGTCTGCCCAGATGGCCCGGTACTCGTGGGTCGCCACCCGCAGCGGGTTGTACGTGTCGATGTTCTTCGTCAGGCCGTACCGGACGGCGGCGCGCTCCGGCTCGAAGGTGCCGAACAGCCGGTCCCAGACGATCAGGATGCCGCCGTAGTTGCGGTCCAGGTACTCGGCGTTGGCGCCGTGGTGGACCCGGTGGTGCGACGGCGTGTTGAAGACCCACTCGACGGGGCGGGGCAGGACGGTGATCCGTTCGGTGTGCAGGAAGAACTGGTACAGCAGGCTGACCGACTGCTGGAGGAAGATCATCCACGGCGGGATGCCGAGCAGCGCCAGCCCGAGCCAGAACGGGATCGACGTTATCGGCGTCCAGCTCTGCCGCAGCGCGGTCGAGAGGTTGAAGAAGACGCTGGAGTGGTGCACCACGTGCCCGGCCCAGAGCAGCCGCACCTCGTGGTGGGACCGGTGGAACCAGTAGTAGGCCAGGTCCTCGGCGAAGAACAGCAGGACCCAGGTCCAGACGCTGGTGGGGGAGAGCTGGATCGGCGCGACCGTGTACGCGGCGGCGTAGAGGCCGATCGTCAGCAGCTTCCACGGCACGCCGATGATCTGGCTGCCGGCGCCCATGGTCAGGCTGGTTGCGGTGTCGCGCAGTTCGTACCCGCGTTCGTCGTCGTCGGGCGCGAAGCGGTAGGAGAGCGCCTCGACGGCGATGAGGAGCAGGAACGCCGGTACGGCGTAGAGCACGGCGGGGATCATGCCCGGGCTTCCCTTCTCGGCGGTGCGGCGGGGGTGGTGAGGGGGGCGGTGAGCAGGGCGCGTGCCTCGCGGGCGGCGTCGGAGGCCCGGCCGGTGACGATGGCGTCGGCGAGCCGGCGGTGGCGTGCGACGTCGAGCAGTTCCGCGGCGCGCCGCTCCGGTGGCACCTCGCCGACGGCGAGCGCGCCGGCCACCAGGCTGTTGAAGGCCAGCAGGTAGGCGGTGTTGCCGGAGCCGGCGACGATGTGCCGCCAGAGCACGATGGTCGCCTCGCCCATCCCCGCCAGGTCCGGCGCGAGCCCCGCGTACTCCTCGACGGCCCGCGGGATCGCGGCCCGGGCCGCCGGGTCGCCGCGCTCGGCGCAGAGCCGGGCCGCGTCGACCCCGACGCAGGCCCGCATCTCCAGCATGTCCCGGACGAGGGTGTCGACGGGGAGGGTGTCGTGGAAGCGGGTGAGGGAGAGCGCGAGGTCGAGCCCGGCGTGCACCCGCCAGTCCAGCACCCGGGTCGCGTCGCCCTGGCTGACCCGGACCAGCCCGAGCTGCTGCAACCGGCGCAGCGCCTCGCGGACGGCGTGCCTGTTGACCCCGAAGGTGGCGGCCAACTCCCGCTCGCCGGGCAGGGCGTCGTCGGGGCGGTAGGAGCCGCTGACGATCGCGTCGCGGATCTGGCCGAAGACGTGGTCGGAGACGGAGGAGCGGGGGACGGGGGCGAAGTCCATGCCGAGGAGTGTGGCGCAGCGCACATCAACCCGTCAACTGGTTGGACCAGCCCGTCTGCGGCCGTGGCGGCGCGCGGACCGGGCCGGGTCAGTCGTCGATCGTGACGCTGGCGATCCAGGACGGCGGCAGCGGCGCGCCCGCCCCGATCAGCCCCGCGACGACCCGGGTCGCCTCGAGCGGCGCCGCCGGCCACGGCGTCAATCCGTCGGTCAGCACCACCACGATGTGCGGTCGGTCGCGCAGCGCGGCCTCGATCCCGACCCGCATGTCGGTGCCGCCGCCCCCGGCCAGCCGCACCTCGCCGACGGTGTGCACCCGCCGTACGACGTGCACGGCCGCGTCGCAGGAGAGCACGGTGACCCGGTTGCCGCCGACTCCGACCGCCCGGAGCACCCCGGCGACCTCGGCGAGCGCCGCGGCGAGCTGCGACTCGCCCATCGACCCCGACGTGTCCACCACGACAGCCACCCGGGGCACCGGTCGGCGCAGGCTGGGCAGCACCACCCCGCGGGTCGCCGCGGCGCGTCGGGAGGGCCGGTGGTAGGTGTAGTCGACCGCGCCGCCGGCCCAGGCGGCCGCCTCGCGTACCGCGCCGGTAAGCGCCCGCCGCCAGTCCACCCGGGGTTCGAGCACCTGGGCGGCCCAGCGTTCCCACCCAGCCGGGACGGTGCCCCGGGAGCGGACGTGCGCGCGCACCGCGTGGGCCGTCTCCCGGCGGATCGCCCCCGCCTCCACCACGCTGACGCCGCCCGCGCCGTCGCGCTCCCACGGCCGGTCGACACCGTGCGCCCCGGATCCGCAGTCGTGCGCCCCGGCCTCGCACACCTGCGGCGGCAGCATCGGCAGGTACGCCTCGAACAGCAGGCCCGCCGGCAGCCCGAAGGTCTTCGGCTCGATCCGGTCCGGCGGCAGCGGCAGCCGGTCGGCCACCAGGTCGTCGTTGATCTCGCAGTCCTGCGCGACGTTGACCCGGTGGTGGTCGCGCCGCTGCCCGACGGGGAGCCGGTCGGTCCGGCCGTGGTGGTCGCGGAGCAGGTGGGCCACCTCGTGGATCCACACCGCCGCGAGCTGGGCCACGGGCAGCCGGTCGACGAACCCCGGCGAGACGTAGCAGCGCCAGTGCCGGTCGACGCCCATGGTCGGCACGTCCGGCGACTCCACCACCGTGACGCTGTACAGCGCGGTGGCCAGGTAGGGGCGGTCCTGCGCCGCCCGGAACCGGGCGGCGAGCAGCTTCGTGCGGTCCAGCCGGCCGCCGCCGGCACTCATCCGGCCAGGCGTCCCGACAACCGCAGCACGTCCGCGAAGGCGTGGATGGCCGGCGGCACCGGCCACGAGGTGTCGCGCAGCGCCGCCAGGTCCATCGCGGCGCGCGCCGCGACGTCCGGCACGCCCGCCTCGACCGCCTTGCCCAGCACCACCCAACCGGCCTCCCAGCGGGACCGGTCGACCTTCGCCTGCACCGCGGAGATCACGGCGGTGAGGAACGCCAACTGCCGGTCGCCCCGCTCCGGCAGCCGGAACGCCGCCGGGTCGGCGAGCACCCGCTCCGGGTCGGGCAGGTCCAGGTTCTCCAGGTAGGTGACGAACTCCAACCCCGCGCCGTCGCCCACGGCGCCGATCACCGCCAGCGCCAGCGCCTCCGCCCCGGTCCCCGCCGCGTGATGGACGGTGAGCAGCCGCAGCACCATCTCCCAGGTGTGCGGCGACGGCCACGCGCCGCCGCGGGCCTCGGCGTCGGCGGGCAGGTGGTGGGTCAGCCCCGGCCGGGCGGTGAGGAAACCCGCGATCGCGCCGCGCGCCCTGGCCAGCGCCGTCGCGGTGCGCCCGGGCCGGACCTCCGGCACGGTCACCGCCGGCCACGTGCCGGCCAGGCCCCGCGCGACCGTGCGCGCGTCGTGGGTCCAGTGCAGGTGCACGAAGCGGTTCGCCAGCGGCGGGGCGAGGTGCCAGCCGTCCGCCGCGCTGGTCGGCGGGTTCGCGGCCGCCACGATCCGCACCGACGCCGGCAGCGCGAGGCTGCCGACCCGACGCTCCAGCACCACCCGCAGCAGCGCCGCCTGCACCGCCGGCGGCGCGGAGGAGAGCTCGTCGAAGAAGAGCAACCCCGATCCGGTACGCGCCAGCCGGACCGCCCAGTCCGGCGGAGCCATCGGCACCCCGTCGGTGGCCGGGGAGTCCCCGACGATCGGCAACCCGGCGAAGTCCGACGGCTCGTGCACGCTGGCGATGACCGTCTCCAACGGCAGGCCCAACCCGTCGGCGAGCTGCTGGAGGGTGGCGGACTTGCCGATGCCCGGCTCGCCCCACAGCAGCACCGGCAGGTTCGCCGACACCGCCAGGGCCAGCGCTTCGACCTTCGGGTCGGCGGCCGGCTCCGTCCGCCACGCGCGGGTGGCGGCGACGAGGTCGTCGGCGGCGGCCAGCGCCGGCCCGGCCGCCGTCATCCGTCGACCCATTCCGCCAGCACGTCCCGGATCCGGAACACCGGCTGCACGTCCTCGCCGTCGTCGTCGTACATGCTCGCCTTCCCCTCGGCCAGCTCGCGGGGGCTGTAGTCGTCCTCGTCGAGGGCGTCCGGGTCGGCGCCCGCGTCCAACAGCGCGCGGACCAGCTCCGGGCTGCCGCCGTCGCCGACGGCCACGTGCAGCGCGGTGCGGCCCCGCCGGTCCCCGGCCCTGATCGGCACGCCGGCGTCGAGCAGCCGTCGGACCAGCGAGACGTCCTCCACCGCGCGCAGGTGGTGCAGCAGCGTGCCGCCCCGGCCGTCGCCCATCCTCGGGTCGAGCCCCGCGTCCAGCAGCGCGGCCAACGTCGCCGCGCCGCCGTGCTGGATCCGCAGCAGCACGTCGCGCCGCAGCTCGCGTAGGGGCCGGGGCAACCGGCCGGCCCCGCCGCGCCACGCCTGCACGGCGGCGAAGCAGCCCGCCGACTGCCCGCCGAGGGCGCGCAGCAGCTCCTCCCCGGCGACCTCCTCGGCGGTGTGCGAGACCGGGTCGAGCCGGCCGTCGCCGTGGACGAGGACGTGCCAGCCGCCCCCGCACCGCACCGGCACCTCCACCCGCAGGCCGGGCGCCCCCGGCCGTGCCGTCCCGCCCTGCGCCGCGCACAGCCGTACCGCCGGCACCGGCGGGCGGTCGCCCGGTGACGGGACGGTGTCCGGTGCCGACGGGAACAGGGCCCGGCGCACGAGGGGGTGCAGCTCGGCGGGGTGGAGCAGGCCGTGTCGCAGCAAATCCAGGTCGGCGGCTCGCTCGTGGACCACGCCGGCGAAGCGGGGACGGGTGAAGTGCTCCCGCTCGTACCCGACGAACGCGGCGGCCACGCTGCCGTCACCCCGCCGGTGCACCTCGGCCACCGGCCGCCCCCCGGACCAGATCATCACCCGGTCGACGCCGTAGCGGTCCTCCAGCCGGGCCAGCTCGGCGTCCAGCCCGAGCGGGACCAGGCAGCCGCGGGCGGCGCTCGCGACCTCGCGGTTGAGGTAGTAGGTCTCCGGGGCCTCCGGGTCGAGGTCGACGCCGGCCACCGCCCACGCCTCGACCATCTCGCCGCCGGCGACCAGCCGGTCGAAGACCTCGGCCCGGCTCGCCGGGTCGCCCGGGTCGACCACCGTCGCGTACGACCCGAACGGCCGGACCGTGCCGTCGGCCGCCAGGCCGGGCAGCCGGCCCGGCGAGCCGCCGTACGCGCCGGCGAGTCCGTCGACGTGCGCGGCACTCCAGTACACCGGCGGCAGGTCCTGCCGGGGGTAGCCCTCGCGCAGTGTGGGGCGGACGGTCAGCCGCAGTCGCTGCGACCCGTCGACCGTCTTCGGCGTGTCCACCATCAGCGCGACGTCGCGGTCGTCGAACCGCCCGTCCACGGCGGACAGCACGAACCGTTGGTGGGTGGCGACGCTGGTGCGGCCGCCGAGCACGCGCGGCAGGTGCCAACGCAGCAGGTCCGGGGCGAGCACGCCGAGGTCCGCCTCGATCCGGTCGGCACGGGCCCGGCCGTGCTCCCGGGCGACCTCGGCCAGGTCGAACGCCACGTCCATGCGTCCGGCCGCGCAGGCGGCCCGCCAGTCACCTGCCTCCCGGGCCGCGGCGCACGCCTCGACCATCGCGGCCGGCACGGCGTACCGCCGGACGCGCTGCCAGGTGCGGATCTCGTCGACGACGGGCGGGTTCACCGGTAGACGCTCGCGATCGCCCGGATGTCCTGGTGCGGCGCGGTGACCGGCCGCTCGGCGAGCAGGGCCGAGGCCCGGCGACGCTGTCGGCGCGGCACGCCCCCGTTGATGCCCAGGTACTCCAGCGTCGGGTGGCCCTCGACGGCCTCGACGAGCCGCTTCGCGCCCCGCCCACCGATCTCCGTACGCCGCAGGTCCAGCCGGCGCAGCCGGGCGGCGGGCAGCGCGTCGGCGAGCGCCGCCGCGCCCTCGTCGCCGACCACGTTGCCGCGCGCCCCGAGAGCCCGCTCCGAAGGCGGCCGGGCCAGGTCCAGCGCCCGCCAGGCGCCGAGGTGCCGGGCCAACGCGGTCACCCCGGCCGGGGTGATCCCGTTGCCGCCCAGACCGAGCGTCACCTCCACCCCGTCGGCCAGTTCGGCGAGGGCGGCGGCGCCGGCGTCCCCGAGGTGGTTCGCCGCCAGGTAGAGCTCCCGGACCCCGGCGGAGTGAACCAGCGCGCCGAGCACCGGCACCGCGTCCGGGCCGAAGCCGTTGCCGCCGAGGAAGAGCCGCTGCACCGGCCGCTCCCGGTCGGCCAGCGCCTCGGCCAGGGCAGCCAGCCCGCGTACGCTCATCCCGACGTTGACCAGGTCCAGCGTGCGGATGGTGGAGTTCACCGCGAGCGCGGCGGCGAGCCGCCGGACGCCCTCGTCGCCGACCGGGTTGCGCTTGAGCCACAGCGCCCGCACCGTGTGGTCGCCGGCCAGCCGGGCGGCGAGCGCGTCGACCCCGGCCGGGTCGATCCGGTTGCAGCCCAGGTAGAGCGTCTCGAGGTGGTGCCCCGGGCGCAGCGCCTCGGCGACCGCCCGGGCGCCCTCCGCGCCGAGGCCGTTGGTGCCCAGCAGCAGGTGCCGCACCAGCGGCGAGTCGACCGCGGCGGCCACGATCCGGGCGGTCTGCGCCGGGCCGACGCCCTGCTTGCACAGGTCGAGCCGGCCGTCGGGCTGCACCGCGCCGCGCGGGAACTCCTCGGGCGCGACCACCGCGTCCGGCACGGAGAGGCGGACCAGCAGCGGGTCGAAGTCGGCCGGGTCGGCGAGCCCGGCGTCGGGGTCGGCGATGGCCGGGCACCGCACCGGCGTGGGACGGGTCACCAGGGCACGCTCCGGTAGTCCTTGAGGAACTGGCCGCTCACCGGCGCGCCGCGGACGCCCCGGACGATCGGGTCGTAGACCCGGGCGGCGCCGTCGACCACGTCGAGCGGCGGCCGGAACCCGAGGTCACGCTGGGCGGTCTTGCCGGGGTGCGGCCGCTCGTCGGTGACCCAGCCGGTGTCCACACTGTTCATGTGGATGCCGCTGGTCAGGTAGTCGGGGGCGACCGTGCGGACCAGCATGTTCAGCGACGCCTTGGCCATGTTGGTGTGCGGGTGCCGGGTGGTCTTGCCGGAGCGGCTGTAGCTGCCCTCCATTGCCGAGACCTGCACGACGTGCCGCTGCGGGTGGGCGCTCGCCTGCATCAGCGGGCGCAGCCGGGAGGTGAGCAGGAAGGGCGCGAAGGCGTTGACCACGTGCACCTGCAACCACTCGTGCGGGCTCACGTCGGCGTCGCTGAGCACCCACGAGTTGACCTCGCGCAGGTCGAGCGGCTGGCCCGTCTCGTCGACCTGCCCGGCCGGGAAGAACGCGTCCAGCCCGGCGGGCAGCCGCCGCGCCGTGGTGGCGGCGGGCGCGGCGCCGATCGCGATCCGCGCCGCCGGCCCCTCCAACGCCGTCGACTCGGCCGCCCGGACCTCCCGGTGGTACGCCTCCGGCCGGTACAGCGTCTGCGCCGCGTTGTTGACCAGGATGTCCAGCCCGGCGAAGCGTCGGCCGACCAGCGTGACGAAGTCGAGCGTGCCGGCCAGGTCGAGCAGGTCCAGCCCGTGCACGTAGAGCCGGTCGGCCCAGTCGTCCACGTCCGGCACGGCGGCGAAGCGGCGGGCGGCGTCCCGGGGGAACCGGGTCGTCACGACCACGTCGGCGCCGTCGCGGAGCAGCTTGAGCGCGGTGTGGAAGCCGATCTTCACCCGGCCGCCGGTCACCACGGCGGTGCGCCCGGTCAGGTCGCAACGGGCGTGCCGCCGCTCGCGGTTCTCCGCCGCGCACGGCGGGCACATCTGGTGGTAGTCGACGTCCACCCGGCGGTAGGGCAGCTTGCACACGTAGCAGTGCCGCTCCCGACGCAACGACCCGCGCTCCACCACGTCGTGGTCCGCGCCGTCCCCGGCCAGGGCGGCGGGTCGGCCGGAAACGGGCGGGGCGACGTCGGGGATCTCGGTGTGGAACCGGGTGGCGCCGGCCAGCAGCGCCCGGTCCGCCGCCCGGGTCGCGGCGTCCCGGCGGGCCTTGGCGCGCTTCTTCACTCCCCGGTGGGCGGCCGTGACCGCCCGTTCCAACTCCTGCCGGGTCGCCCCGTCGAGGTCGGCGTCGTCGAGCCGGGCCAGGACGGCCAGGCAGGCCGCCAACTCGGCGCGGTCGACGGACACGGTGCTCCTTCGTGAAGGGGTGGCGGCGAGACCGGCCGGATTCGAACCGGCGTCCTCCAGCTTGCTGTCAAGGCGCGTCGACCTCTGCGCTACGGCCTCGCCGCGCGGGAGCATACCGAAGGCCACCGACAGCGCGTCGACTATGTCGCGTCAGCTTCCGCGCGTCGACTACCGCGCGTCGACTACCGTCGCATCAGCTTCGTCGCGTCAGCTTCCGCGTGGCGGCGAGCAGCCCGGCGGGGGTGCGGCCCTGCGCGTCGACGGCGTCCGGGTCGGCGCCGGCCGCGAGCAGGGCCGCCATCACCTCGGTGTCCAGTGCGACCGCGGCGGCGTGCAGCGGGACGCGGCCGTCCCGGTCGCGTTCGTCGACGTCGAGACCGGCGGCGGCGAGCGCCGGCAGCATCCTCGTGTGGTCCAGGTGGGACAGCCAGTGCATCAGCGTGCCGCCCGCGCCGTCGCGCAGCCCGGGGTCGAGACCGTCGGCGAGCAGGGCGAGCACGCCGTCGGTGTCGCCGTGCAACGCGCGGGCGAAGACGTCCTGCCGGAGCCTGCGGATCTCCTTCGGCACCGGTCTCGCCCCGGTGCGCCAGGCCCGCACCGCCGCCGCGCACCCCCGGAGCGGCCCGCCCAGCCCGGCTAGCAGGAACTCCCGGCGCAGTTCCTCGTCGCTGTGGTGCGGGGTGGCGAGGCGTCCGTCGGCGGGGCGGACGACGTGCCAGTCGGGCCCGCACCGGATCCGGATCGGTGCGGGTGGCGCAGGTGCCGCAGCCCGCCACGCCTGCGCCCGACCCGGGAACAACGCCTCGTGCACCAACGGGTGCAGCTCGTCCGGCGTCAGGTCGCCCCGACGCAGCAGCGCCACGTCCGTCGGCCCCGGTATCCCGAAGGCGCACGGCCCGACGGCCGGATCGCGCCAGCTCGCCCTGCGGACGGTCGGTCGGCCGTCGGCGGCGACCTCGACGGCGAGCCGGCGGTCCGCGCTGACCTGTGTCGTCGCCCCGTAGCGGTGGGCGAGGCGGCGGGCCTCGTGGGCGAGCACGGGCAGCGCCGGCGCGTGGGCGGCGAGCGGGGCCGCGAACCAGGCGGCGTGCTGCCGGGCCTCGTCGGCGTCGACGGTAGACCCGGCCGCCTCGTACGCCGCCACCGGTCGTCCCGCCGACAGCAGCGCGGCGAGGGCTTCCACCTCCGCGGCCCGGTCGCCGGTAAACGCCGGCCCACCCGTGCCGCCCGATCGGTACGGGTGGCCGTCGGGCGAGTGCCAGGCGAGCCGGGCGGCCGAGGCGCCGTACGCCCAGCGGCGCGCGTCGACCGCCGCCGCGTCCCAGCACCAGCCCGGCAGGTCGTGCCACCGGGGCGGCAGGCGACGGCTGTCGGTGACCCGCAGCCCGATCCGCTGCGGGGCGCGGTCGGTGAGCGGCAGCGTCGCTACCAGCAGCGGAACGCCGGAGTCGGGCGGCTCGGCGCCCGTCGGGACCGGGCCGGGCAGCCGGGTGAGCACGACGACGGCCCGCGGCAGGAGGGCCAGCGAGTCGGTGCGGGGCAGGAAGCGGCGCAGCAGGTCCGGGGCGAGGCCGCGCAGCTCGCCCTCGATCCGGGCGGCCTCGCCGCCGCCGTACCGGGAGGCCACGTCCGGCAGGTCGATGTGCGCGTCGACCAGCGCCGCCCGGCACGCGCCCCGCCAGTCCCCGGCGTGGCGGCGGGCGGTGGCGGCGGCGACCATGCCCGGCGGCGAGGCGTACCGCAGGAGCCGCAGGTGCCGCTCCCGCTCGCGTCGGCGCTCCATCTCGGCGTCCCCGTTCCCTTCGGGAGCGGGCCGACCGGGATCGAACCGACGTCCTCCCGAATAGCAGTCGGGCGCGACGACCGCTGCGCTACGACCCGCTCGCCGGGGAGTGTAGGGGGTGCGGACCGGCCGGATTCGAACCGGCGTCCTCCCGGTTTTGGAGACCGGGCGCGACGACCGCTGCGCTACGGCCCGCACGGACCGGGCGGGACGACGCCCCCGGGCGGCGGACGGGCCGGAATCGAACCGGCGTCCTCCTCCCTGCCAAGGAGGCGCGACGACCTCTGCGCTACCGCCCGCCGCGAGCGAGTGTAGGGCACCGTCGGGGGCGACCTCGCTGTGCAACGAGTTCTGGTCGGTGGCGCCGCCCAGCCGCTCCGCGCCCACGAGGCCACGCTCGCCCGCGACCTGACCAGCGAGTGCCGGGACCTCCCCGACCCGCCGGCTCGACGCCGGCCAGGAGCCCCAGCACGTCGTATCGCGTCAGCCCGGGGCGACCACCCGGTCCGCCGGCGGCTGCGCCACGGTGCCGCCCGGGGACCGCCCCTCCTCGTCGGCCGGTGCCCGCCCCGCGTCGCCGGCCGGGGTCCCCGCCGCGCCGCCGGACCCGCCCGCCCCGGCCTCGACGCCGCCTGCCGCGTAGCCGGCCCCGCCGCCCACGGCCTCGACGGCGGACGCCGCCGGCCGGTCACCGCGCGCACGGGCACCGACCTGCGGGTACTCGGCGGTCTCCGCGCCACCCGTGGCGGCCGCCATGACCGCCGCCGCGGCCAGGTCCGCCACCCGCTTCGCCTCCCGCTTCACCCGGGCACGGACCTCCTTGGCGTGCTGCTCGGCGGAATCCGCGGCCCGGCGCACCTCGTCGAGCCGGTGCTGCTCGTTGGCCAACTCCTGCCGGGTCTCGGCGAGGCGCTGTTGCAGGTCGGTGAACTCCCGCTCGGCGTTGGCGCTGTCCTGCCGCGCCTGGGCGAGCTGTTGCTGCGCCGTCTCCAGCTCGGACTGCAACCGGGCCAGCGCCTCCCGCCGGTCCCGGAGGCCCTGCTGCGCCGCGGCGAGCTGCTGCTGGTGGGCCGCGGCCTGCTCGTCGGCGCGCTGGCGGAACGTGGCCGCGTACTGCTGCGCCTCGGCGATCAGCGTCGCAATCTCCTGCTCGGCCGCCGAGCGCTGGCCGGCCAGCTCCCGCTCCGCCGCCACGCGCTGCTCGGTGACCTCCTGCTCGGCGGCGGCCCGCCGTTCGTTTATCTCCCGCTCCACGCCGGCCTGCCACTGGCCCAGCTCCTGCTGGGTCTTCGCGCGCGCCGCCTGCACCTCCTGCTGGATCTGGGTACGGGCCGCGGTCAGGAACGCCTCGGACTCGGCGCGGGCCTGTTCGAGCTGCTGGGCGCTCTGCTCGTCGATCCGCCTGGCCTCCTGGAGCGCGTGGTCGTGGGCCGCCTCGCCGGCCGCCCGCAGGCGCTCCGCCGCCTCGCGGATCCGGGCCAGCTCGGCCTGGGCGTTGGCGCGGCGTTCCTCGTGTTCCTGCTCGTCCTGGGCGCGCCGGGCCTCCGCCTCCTCCGCCAGCTCCCGCAGCGTCGTGGCGGCGTGCTCCCGTGCCTCGGTGAGCGACCGCTCCGCCTCGGCCCGCAGCTCGGCAGCCTCCTGACCGGCGGCGTCGGTGATCACCCCGGCCTGCTTCTCCGCCAGGGCCAGGATCTGGTCGACCATCGGTCCCAGGTCGCGGAAGGACGCCCGGTCCGGCTGCGCCGGCCGCTCGCGCAGCTCGGCGACTTCCGCGTGCAGCCGGTGCAGCTCGGCGGTCAGCTCCCGCACCTGGCCCGAGGCCCGCTCCCGCTCGGCGGCCAGCGCCGACCGCTCGCCGTCGACCTGTTCGACGTACCGGTCGACCTGCCGCTTGTCGTAGCCGCGCAGTGCGAGGTCAAAGCTCGGCCGCGAGGTCGCGTCCTCGCGTGCCGCGAACGGCTGCTCGCCGTGGGACATGCACCCTCCTCCGTACGATCGCGAGCGCCACACCGGCGGGGAGTCCGCGCCACGGGCCGTGATGTGGCGCCACGCTACCGCCGCCGCGCGGGCCTGTGGAACGGGGTGACCCCGCCCGGCGGCCCCGCGGGACGGATCGTGCCGGCCGCGGAGCCGCCGTAGGTGTCGACTACTTCCCGGGGTGGTGTCCCACGCGGCGTACAGGCAGGTGAGGCCAACGTGTCTGATGTGGACTAGCGTCAGGCGGGCCGGCCCATGGCGCCCGCGCGTGGTAGGCGTCGGGGCGCTGCCGGCCCGCGACCGTCGGGACGCCGGTGACGACGCCGCGTCGCCTAGCTCGAACCGTCGGTCGGCTCGCGAGCACCGCCGAGCCGAGAGGGCTCGAAGCCGACCTGGCCCGCCCGGCCCGTCGCCGCGGGGGCGGCGGCCCCCACGGTGCTCGGCGGACGGCACCCGCACGGCTACCGCACCTACAAGCCGCTGCACGCGCACGCCCTGCACCGGCGGCGGCCAGCTCACGGTGCTCGGCGGTGGACAGCACCGGCGGCTTCTTCGGCGGCGCCGGCGGCGAGGCAGCCCAGGGCGATCGGCAGGTGGGTGTGTGCGGGGGACGCAGACCACCACCACGTCCGGCCGCGCCGCCCGCAGCGTCTCCCGACGGTCAACGGACTGGCGTCGGCCTGCCGCCCGCTTCGATCGCGGCGGCAGGCTGCGGTCCCGGCTGTGACGCGCGACGCCGGTCGCCGATTTGACGATCTTCCCGCGGGACGCGTAACTTTCTCTCTGCCAGCGCGGAACGGACGAAACGGGGCGAAAGTCCTGGAGGCCGGAGCGTGGGAATGAGCTTCCGGTTCGGGGGGTTGT
>NZ_JBEYTP010000077.1:0-17278 GCF_040643125.1 Micromonospora sp. NPDC047465 | reverse complement strand
GGAATCGGCAGCCGAGGTGGTGGATGTACCGAGCGGGACTCGTGCCGGGCGCCCAGGTCGCCGCGCGGCTCGATGACGTCGGTACGCTCGCCCGAGAGACGGTACGTGGTGGATGTCCGTGCCGCGACATGCGGATACTCGTATTCGCCTACATCTGGCGGGCCGTCCCAGGTGGAGGCTCGGCGCAGGAACAGCTCGCCGTCGGGCGTGCCGCGCAGCAGGTGCCTGGATACCTGCCGACCGGCCGCGTCGAAGCGTGACACGCAGCAGTATCCGTCGTCCCAGGAGAGGTCCATCACCGCGTGCCGCCGATCGTCGATCAACAGCACGACGGTGTACGGCTCGCCCGCCGCGTCGCGGGCCTCCGCATCGGTCGGGCTCAGCGGGTTGACCACACCGCCGTCCCACCCATCGCAATACACGGCCTCAAGTGGCACCACGGCGATGACCATACAGGCCGCTACCGGTCGTCATGGGCCAACCGAGGTCAGGCGCACGCTGCTGCCGCGATTCGCGCACCATGCAGCGTCACGAGGGCCTGCGCTGATCGATGTCCGGACATGCCGATAGCGGAATCTATCGAGGTACCTTGCATGAGGGTTGCGACGACGTCCCTCGCAGAGGTTGCAGCGTTCAGAGGATGACATAGAAGCCGGCCGACAGCCATCCCAGAATCGCCGCCCCGTACAGCAGTTGGAGTGCCTCCGTCTTGGTCCAAGCTAGCCCGAGGGAGCGCGGCGTCTGAATACGCGCGTGCGGAAGGACGTTCGGCGCGGACTCCAGATCCTCTTGGCGCAGTCCGTAGAAGTCCCGTTCGAGAGTGGCCGCCCACTGCCGGAAGTGTCTGCAGTTCGCGATGTTCTTGCGTTCCCACCGATAGACGGCGAAGGTGACAAGTGCGGCGAAAATACTCAACAGCACAATGGCGGTGTCGGGTATCTTCGCCCCAGGAGCCCGCATCAGTAGCACGATTCCCACACCGGTCACCAGCGGGACCGCTGCCAAGAGCTTGAGGCTGACGTCGTCCGTGGCCCTGATGTTGGCGCAGATCTCCTGATAGACATTGTTCAGGTCGCCTTGACCTGCCCAGTGCGGCCGGCGATCGGCTGCCACCTCGCGGGGTTGCTTCATGTGTTGCTCCTATCCAGAGACTGGCTGGCCCTCGACTCCGATAGTGGCGCAGTCACGCACGTCATCGGATGAGCCGCTTCGAAGTAGATGCCGTTGACCAGGTGGGGCAGGGACAGATGTCCCTGCCCCACCGACTTCAACGAGAGTTGTTGGAGTCACGGTCCGAACCGGCGCTCATACACGGCACGGTGTTCCCGGGCCCTTTGTAGTCATGGATAAGCGACACTCTTCCTCGCCGCACGCCCAGGCTCGGCGTTCTGGCGCTTCTTCAGCTCCTTGACCTGCGCCCGGACGAAGTCAGCAAGGATCGCACCCAGGGCGATACGGCCGGGGTCGACGTCGGCGAAGTCCGACTGCCGAGTGGCCATCGTCGATGCGGTCCCGGACGCGACTATTCGGGTAAGGGCGAAAGGAATTGCCGACCGCCGGAACGAGAGCGAATCCTGGTCGTACGGGGGCAGCCAGCGGCGAGTTGGCCGGCCAAGCCATGCCCGGTCCAGGCCGGCATGTATGCCTCGTGATCGGTTCGCTTTAACGAAAGGGAGTGTGCCCAGGTGGCGAGCATCGTCGACATGTCCTTCAGCACCGACCTGCACATGCGCCTTCTGCTGAGCCTCGACCGGGGGCACAACCTGCAGCGCGCGGTCGCCGAAGCGGTGCGGCCGGGTAGCCGTGTGCTCGACGCCGGCACTGGGTCGGGAATCCTTTCGTTCATGGCGCTGCGGGCCGGCGCGTCCCACGTCGTCGCGGTGGACCGCCAGCATGTCGACGTGGCCCGGGCGCTCGCCGAACACAACGGCCTGGTGGACCGGATAACATTCGCCGAGACCGATCTGATGGACCTCGACATCCCCGGGGTCGACGTCACGAAAACCTTCGACGTCCTGCTCTCCTTCATCTACACCAACCATCCGCTGGTGGACGAGGCCCGCTCACGCATGGTCTTCGCCCTCCGCGACCGGTACGGAGCCCCGGACTGCGCGGTCGTTCCGGGCGTGATTCGTTACCAGGTGACCGGCTGTGAGCGCCGGGACTGGGACCTGCATACCGAAAGCACCGACCTGCGGTACGCCGTCGACCTACTCAACGGCTGCTACGGCCTGGACTTCGCCCCGCTGGTCGAACTGACCCGGCGAGAGTTGGCGATCAAGCGCAGCCGGCCGATCGATCCCACCTCCCGGGATTGGCGTCCGCCCACCCGGATGGCGTGCATCCGGTTCGACCGTGAGGACGTCCGGCTGCTCTCCGAACCGCAGCCGTTCGTCGAGGTTGATTACACCGGGGATGCGTTCACCCCGTTCCCGACCGAGCTGACGCTGCAGGCGGTGAGCCCGGGACGGCTCAGCGGCGTGATCTGGACCCAGGAGCTGGCACACGCCGGGCGGCCGCTGTGGACCACCGAGACGTTCAGCCCGCTCGGCGAGCAGGTGCAGGTCAACGTGGGTGACACCGTGCTGCTGGAAGCCGGCGAGCAGTGGCGCGCGACGAACATCCTCGGGGTCCGCGAGGTCAAGCCGGCCACGTCCTTTGGCCGCTGAACCGACCGGTACGCCGTATCGGTCGGCGTGGTGCGTTGGAAACGATGAGCCAGCTCGGGCCGCCTGGGGGAGTTGTGATGGAGAGTCGGAAACTCGTCGAACGACGGGAATTGTTGCCGGCCGGGCTGGTGGACGCGCTCAACGGGTTGAGCCGGCACACCGCCTGCCCGCCGTATTGCGCTGTGGGCGCCGGAGTGGCCGTGCTGCACCGTCGCACGGAGGGCGGCCGCCGGGTCGGAGTCGTGCTGACCCGGGCAGGACATCGGCACACCCACGTCTACGACCTGGCCGCAGCCTCGTCGATGCGGGGGCTGCTCGGCAGCCGGCTCGCCGATGGTCGGGACCCGGCCGACATCGCGTCCGCCGGCGGTAAGGGCGCGGCCGACGTCGGGCCCGCCGACGGTCGGGACCCGGTCGACACCTGGCTGCGGGTGGACCTGACCGACGAGCGGGACGACCTGGGCGTCACGGTCCGCACCGACGACGCCGGAGCTGATCCGGCCGGCTGTCAGGCACCGTGGACGCTGCCGGCGCTGTCCGCGCTGCTGCGCGACGCGGTGCGGCGGCCGGACGCGCCGAACGGCACCCTGTCGCTGCTCGACGACGGGACCAGACAACGGGTCCTGGAGGACTGGAACGCCACGGGTCGACCGTACCCGGCTGACCGGACGATCTGTCAGCTCTTCGCCGAGCAGGCACGGTCGACTCCGCTGTCGGTGGCGGTGGTTGACGGGGACGTCGTCGTCACGTACCGGGAGTTGGAGGCGCGGGCCAACCGGATCGCCAACTTGCTCGTCCGGTTTGGCGTGCGACCCGGCTCGGTGGTGGGGCTGTACCTGCCCCGCTCGGCCGGACTGGTCGCGGCGCTGCTCGCGGTGCTCCGCGCCGGCGGCGCCTACCTTCCGCTGGACCCCGGCTATCCGCCCGCCCGGCTCCGCCACATGCTCCGGGACAGCGCGGCCGCGCTGGTCGTGTCCGACCGGGCCGGGGCCACCTCGCTCGGACACGACGGCCGGGTGCTGCTCCTCGACAGCGATCTGGCCACCCTGGTCGCCGCGGAGCCGGCCGACCCGCCAGCGGACCGGGCCCGGCCCGCCGACCTCGCGTACCTCATCTACACCTCCGGGTCGACCGGCGCTGCAAAGGGTGTGGAGGTCGAGCACCGGTCGGTGGTCAACTTCCTCCTCGGCATGGGTGAACTGCTCGGCCTGGACCCGTCCGACGGGATCCTCTGGCTCACCTCGTTGTCGTTCGACATCTCGGTGCTGGAGGTGCTGGGTCCGCTGACGCACGGCGGGCGGGTGATCGTGGCCGGCGCGGAGCAGACCCGGGACGGCGCGTTGCTGGCCCGGCTGATCCACCGCGCCGGCCCGACCGTCGTGCAGGCTACCCCGTCGACCTGGCGGGTGCTGCTCGACGCGGTCACGACGCGGCTCCCGGTGACCGCGCTCTGCGGTGGCGAGCCGATGTCACCGGCGCTCGCCCGGCGTCTGATCGCTGGAACCCGCGCGGTGTGGAACATGTACGGCCCGACCGAGACGACCGTGTGGTCGACTGCAGCCCGCATCGACGAGCGGAACTGCGCCCGGCCACCGGTCGGCCGGCCGGTGGCGAACACCAGGGCGTACGTGTTGGACGCCGAGATGCAGCCGGTGCCGGTCGGCTGCGTGGGAGAGCTGTGGCTCGGCGGTGCCGGAGTGGCCCGGGGCTATCGGCGCCAGACCGGGTTGACCGCCGAGCGGTTCGTCGCTGACCCGTTCCGACCAGGTCAGCGGCTCTACCGCACCGGAGACCTGGCACGCCTCGACGACGACGGGCAGATCGAACTGCTCGGCCGCCGGGACCAGCAGGTGAAGGTGGCCGGCCACCGGGTGGAACTGCACGAGGTCGAACTGGCGCTGACCCGGCTGCCCATGATCGGCCAGGCGGTCGTCAAGGCGGTCGAGTCGATTGACGGCGGTCAGGAGCTTCATGCCTTCGTACAACTGACCCGCCCGGTGTCCGGCCCGGCGGAACTGCGTGCTCACCTCGCCGCGGAACTCCCGTCGGCCATGCTGCCGGCCCGTATCGTCCTCCGGGACGCGTTCCCCCTGCTGCCGAACGGCAAGATCGACCGCGGTGCGCTGGACGGAGAGGCGGCTCCCGCAGTCCCGGCCGCGCCGGTCAGCCTGGCAGGTGGCGGGTCTGCGCTGGAGCGGGCGGTGGCCGAGCTGTGGCGTGAGGTCCTGCCCGGTCGCCCCGCCGTCGCCCGCGACGACGATTTCTTCGCCCTGGGCGGCACGTCGCTGCGCGCCGCCGCGTTGGTCAACCGGCTGACGCAGACGCACGCCGAGGTCTTCTACGTGACCGCGCTGTTCAAGGCGCCGACGGTGGCCGGGTTCGCCGACTACCTGCGGCGGGAGTATCCCCGGGTGGCGGCGGGCCTGGTCGGGCCGGAGCCAGCCGTCGGGCCGGAGCCCGCCGTCGGGCTGGAGCCCGCCGTCGGGCTGGAGCCCGCCGTCGGGCTGGAGCCCGCCGTCGAGCCGGAGCCCACTCCCGTACCGCAGGCCACCGCTGTGCCGGACACCGCCGCCGACACCTCCGAGGCGGACCTGCCGGTCAGCAGCGCGCAGGTGGCCCGGTTTCGCCGCCTGGTCACCGGTCCCGCCCCGGGTGCGTCCCGGCCGGTAGACCTATCAGGTCCGGCACCGGTGTTCCTGCTGTCGGCACCCCGGTCCGGTTCGACGCTGCTGCGGGTGATGCTCGCAGGTAACCCGGACCTCTTCGTCCCGCCGGAACTGGAACTGCTCGGCTTCGACAGCATGGCCGAGCGGACCCGGGCACTGGAGGGTCCGCACAGCTACGCCCGGGACGGGCTCGCCCGGGCGGTGCGGGAACTGCTCGGTGGCGATCCGCGGGAGGCACACGATTTCATCGAGCGCCAGCGAGACCTGACGATCGGCGGTTTGTACCAGCTGATCACGCGGCTGCTCGGGCATCGGCGCCTCGTTGACAAGACCAGCACCTACGCCATGGACCTGTCGGCGCTGCGCCGGGCCGGGCGGCTGTTTCCCGAAGCCCGCTACCTGCACCTTATACGCCACCCGGCCGCGATGATCGCCTCCTACCAGGAGGTGAAGCTGGACCAGGTGTTCCGGCATCCGCACGACTTCACCCCGCGCCAACTCGCCGAGCTGATCTGGCTGGTCAGCAACCTCAACGTGGCGGAGTTTTTCGAGTCGGTGCCCGCCGGGCGGCAGCTGCGCGTGCGGTTCGAGGACCTGCTCGACGATCCGGCCGAGGTGCTGCGCGACGTCGCGCGGTTCGTCGGGGTGCCGTTCCATCAGGCCATGCTCGACCCGTACGCCGACCAGGCGACCCGGATGATCGACGGGCTCTACCCGGAATCCCGGATGGCCGGTGACGTGAAGTTCTCCGGCTTCCGCCAGATCGAAAAGGAGATCGCCGAGGCTTGGCGTGGCCGCTTCGAACTCGGCTCACTCTCGTCGTTGACCCTGGCCCTCGGCCGCGGCTACGGCTATCCAGAGCTGGGAACGGACCGGCAGACCGTGCGCCGGGCGCCGCTCGCCGTCCACCAGCGCAACGTCTACCTGCACCAGCAGGTCGCCGACGAGCCGGCGCTCTACAACATCTGCCGGGCCTGGCGGCTATGCGGTCCGGTCGACCCGCTCGCCGTCCGCGCGGCCGGTCAGTACCTGCTCGACCGGCACGAGGCGCTGCGCACGGTGCTGCGCTCCGGGCCGGATGGGGCGTACCAGTCGGTGGAGACGGCGACCGACGTGGCATTCGATCGACTCACCTGGGCCGACCGCCCGGACGAGTCCGAGGTGGCTGAGGCGCTCGCCAACTTCGCCGCCACCGGCCTGTCCCTGACGGACGGACCACTGTTCCGGATGGCACTGGCCACCGTCACTGCCGAGGAGCACGTACTGGCCTTCTGCGTGCACCACTCGGTGGCGGACGGGTCCTCGATGTCGGTCCTGCTGCACGACTTCTCCACGGCGTACGCGGCGGTACTGCGCGGTTGTCGCCCTGAGCTGCCGGCGCCGATGCAGTACATCGAGGCGGGTCAGCGAACGGCCACCCCGCAGGAGCGCGAACGCGCGTTGCGGCACTGGAACGAACGGCTCGCCGGGGCGCCGGACCTGCTCGCCCTGCCCACCGACCGGGCACGGCCAGCCAGCAAGCGGTACCGGGGAGCGCGGGTGCCGCTGGTGCTGCCCGGGCAGCTGTGGCAACGGCTGACCCGGCTCGCCCGGGACGAGGATGCCACCACGTTCATCGTCGCGCTCACCGTCTTCAAGGCGCTGCTGGCCCACTACACCCCCGACGAGCAGGAACCGTTGGTGGTGGGAACCGCCTTCGTGAACCGCCCCGCGGACGCCGCCGAGACTGTCGGCATGTTCACCAACACCCTTCCGCTGGCCACCCTGGTACGCGACGACCCGACGTTCCGCACTCTACTCGCCCGGGTGCGCCAGACCTGCCTGGACGCCTACGAGCACCCGGCGGTGCCGTTCGAGCAACTGGTCCAGCACCTGGACCGGGGGAGGGAAGTCAGCTTCTCCCCGCTGGTACAGGTGCTGTTCACCTTCGAACCGCCGCTCGCCCAGCAGCTGCGCCTCGACGGCGTTGACGTGGCCGACGTCGAGGTTCCGTGGCGTACCTCGAAGTTCGACCTCACGCTGAGCCTCGCCCCCGGTGACCGGGACGTGCGCGGCTATGTCGAGTTCGACCTGGATCTCTTCGACGTCGGGCAGGTCCGCCGGATGGCCGAACACTATCTGCGCCTGGCGGCCGCAGTCGTCGACGATCCCGACCAGCCGGTCAGCGGCTACGAGTTCCTCACCGACTGGGAGGTCGGCGCGGTGCTGCGGGACTGGAACGACACCCACCGCGAGCAGCCGTCCGGGCCGCCGGTCGAACAGCGGATCCGAGACCACGCGCTGCGGCAGCCGGACGCGCCTGCCGTGGAGGGCGACGGGTGGCGACTGAGCTACGCCGAACTGGTCCGCCACGCCGACGGGGTGGCCCGGCGGCTGGCGGCGGCGGGGACCGGTGCCGGCAGCGTGGTGGCGGTCGTCGGCGACCGCGACCCCAACTTCGTGGTGGCCTGTCTGGGCGTACTGTTCTGCGGGGCGGCCTACCTGCCCGTCGACCCGGACCTGCCGCCGCAGCGCGTCGAGTTCATGCTGCGTGACTCCGGTGCCCAGATAGTGCTCGTCGGGCCGGGACGCACCCTCGCGGTGCCCGACGGGACCCGGCTGCTCTGCGTCGGGGCGGCGCCCGCCGGGGAGGCCAGCCCGGTGCCCACCCCGACTGGCCCGCACGACGCGGATATCCCGGACCGGTCGGACACCGCCCTCAGGGCGGAGAACGACCTCGCGTACGTCATCTACACCTCCGGCTCCACCGGGCACCCCAAGGGGGTGATGATCGAACGGCGCAGCCTGACCAACTTCGTCGACTGGTACGTGCAGCGGTTCGGACTCACCTCCCGGGACCGGTGCGGGCAGACCGCCAACGTCGGCTTCGACGTGTGCGCGATGGACGTCTGGCCGACCCTCGCGGCCGGCGCGACCCTGGTGATCGCACCCGGTACGGCGCTGACCGATCCGGCCGGGATGTGGCAGTGGCAGCGCGACTCCGCGACGACGGTCAGCTTCCTGGTCACTCCGCTGTTCGAGGCGATGCTCAACGAGGAGATGCCGGCGGGGCTGGCGCTGCGTACGGTGGTGGTGGCCGGCGACCGGCTGCACGCGCACCCGGCCCTGGCCGGGCTGCCGTTCGAGGTGGTCAACGGCTACGGGCCGACGGAGAACACCATCCTGTCCACGATCGAGGTGGTGTTGCCAGAACACGCGTCGACCCGGCCACCGATCGGCCGGCCGATCGCCAACACCACCGCCTACGTGCTCGACCAGCGACGCCGGCCGGTGCCGGTGGGCGTCGCCGGGGAACTTTACCTGGGCGGCGCGCAGGTCGCCCGGGGTTATCTCAACCGTCCGGAGCTGACCCGGGAACGATTCCTGCCGGACCCGTTCCGGTCCGGCGGGTGGATGTTCCGCACCGGCGACCGGGTCCGGCACCGGGCCGACGGATCCATCGAGTTCATCGGCCGGATCGACCACCAGGTCAAGATCCGCGGGTTCCGGATCGAACTCGGTGAGATCGAAGCGGCCCTGGAGCAGGTGCCCATGGTCAAGGACGCGGTCGTGCTCGCCGTCGGCGAGGGGCACCAGTGCCGGCTGCGCGCCTTCTATGTCGCCGACGACGAGATCGGCGCGCCGCTGTTCCGCGACGAACTGCGCCGGACCCTGCCCTCCTACATGATTCCGGCCGACTTCGTCCGGGTCGACACCGTGCCGGTAACCGCCAACGGCAAGGTGGACCGGCGGGCGCTGGCCGCCCTGCCGGTGGGCGCGACCACCGACGCCGAGCCGGTGACCCCGGCGAGCGAGGTCGAGACCAGGCTGCTGGTGCTCTGGCGACGTGTCCTCGGCGACGAGCGGATCCAGGTGACCGACTCGTTCTTCGACGCCGGCGGGCATTCGTTGAGCGCGATGCGTCTGGTGTCGCTGTTGTGCGCCGAAACCGGCCGGGACGTCAGCCTGGGCACCCTGTTCAACGCGCCGAGCGTCCGTGAACTGGTCCGCCACCTCGACGGGCAACCGTCCCGGGAGGCCACCGGCGGGCTGGTACCCATCCAGCCGGCCGGGTCGCTCAGCCCACTGGTCTGCGTACCAGCCTCGGACGGCAGCCTGCTGCCTTACCAGCGGCTGCGTGACGTCTGCGCCCCCAAGCAGCCGGTCTGGGGCCTGCGCGTCACCGGCTCGCCCGACCGGGACACCGATGTCGAGACGCTGGCCGACCGATACGCCGAACTACTCACCGCCTCTCCGCTGGCCCACCCGCTACGGCTGCTCGGCTGGTCGTTCGGTGGCCTTCTCGCGTTCGCCACGGCCGGACGCCTGGCGGCGACGGGCCGGCCGCCGGCCGGGGTGGTGCTGCTCGACGCGGAGGTGCTGACCGGGCCGGTCGACGGTGACGGGGACCTGCTGCTGCGCGAGTTCCACTGGCAGTTGCGCCGCCGCTCGGGACGCCATCCGGAGGTGGGCCGCAACACCCGACCGGAAAGCCGGATCACATGGTCGGACGTGGTCGACGAGGCCACCCGGCAGGGACTGCTGGACGACGGGGACGGTGAACGGACCCTGCGGGAGGCGTTCGACACCTTCAGCGTCTACCTGGCGATGGGGCGCCGGCACACCCCGCAGCCGATCACCGTGCCCGTGACGCTCTACGTGGTTGCCGACCGCGCGCCCGAACGGCGGGACCGGCAGGTGGCCCGGTGGCGCGAACTGACCGGCGGGCGACTGACCGTACGGGAGCTTCCGGGGGACCACATGGACGCGGTCGGCGACCACGCCCTGCGTACCGTGATCGCGGATCTCGCCGCAGATGTGGTGGCCCGGCCGGGTCAGGAGGCATGACTGTGACGTCCGCCGCCACCGTGCCTGTCGGCGCCATGGAGCCCGCCGGGCCGGCCCGCGTCCGGCGCTGGCTCGGGCTGGCCGCCCTGCTGACCGGCATGTTCGTCGTCCAGGTGGACTTCTTCATCGTCAACGTGGCGCTCCCGCCGATCCAGCAGGACCTGCACGCAACGCTGTCGGAGATCCAACTGGTGGCGGTCAGCTACGCCGGCGCGGTCGGGCTCACCGTGGTGACCGGCGGCCGGCTCGGCGACGTGTACGGCCGCCGGCGGATCTTCCTGGTCGGCATGGCCGGTATCGCGCTCGCCTCCCTGCTCGGTGGCCTGGCATGGAGCGCCCCGATGCTGGTCGTGGCCCGGATCCTGCAGGGCTTCGCCGCCGGGTTGGTGCTGCCGCAGGGGATCGGGTCGGTGCACGCGATGTTCTCCGGGCGGGACCGGGAACGGGCGTTCGCGGTCTTCGGGGCGGCGATGGGGCTCTCCTGGGCCAGCGGCATGGTCTTCGGCGGGCTGCTGATCGAGGCGGATATTGCCGGCTCGGGTTGGCGGTCGATCTTCCTGGTCAACGTCCTGCTGGCCCTGCTCGCCTGGCTGGGTACCGCCCGCTGGTTCGACGAGACGAAACGATCCTCCACCACCCGGCTGGACACCGCCGGCGCGCTCGCGCTGACCGTCGTCACGGCGCTGGTCCTGGTGCCGCTGATCCAGGGCCCACCGGCGGGTTGGCCGATGTGGACGCTTCTCTGCCTGTTTTTCGCCGCCGTCGGCGCGGTAGTGCTGATCCGGGTCGAGCGGCGTACCGCGCGGGCCGGTGGCGCCCCGCTGCTGCCGCCGCATCTGTTCCGGGACCGCCAGTTCGACATCGGCCTGTTGGTGATCGGGATCTTCTTCCTCGGGCCACCGGGATACTTCCTGCTCACCAGCATCTATCTGCAGTCGGTGCTGGACTTCTCGCCGTTCGAGTCGGGCATGTCACTGCTGCCATTCAGCCTGCTCTTCTTCGTCTCCGCCGACGTGGTCAAGCGGCTTAAGGCACGGCTTAACGAGTCCGTGATCATCGTCGGCGTGCTGGTGATGATGGTCGGCACCGTCGTCGTCGGTCTCACCGTGCACATCGCCGGCACCGACCTGACGGTGCTACGGCTCACCCCCGGCGTCGCGCTGCTCGGCTTCGGCCAAGCGCTGGTGACCACCCCGCTCATGGAGATGTTGCTGCGTCACGTGCCGAAGGGCATCGCCGCGACCGCCTCCGGGGTGTTCACCACGGTGCAACTGATCGCCCAGCAGATCGGGGTGGCCCTGGCGGTCATCATCTTCACCGCGTTCGTCACCCACCAGCTCGACCGGACCGCGCCGGAGCAGGCCTGGGAGGTACAGACTTCGGTCGTCGACTCCGGAGGTACCGAGGCGCAGGCACAGCGGGCCGTGGCGGACGTGGCCGACTGCGCCGCGCGCGCCGCCGGCGAACTGACCGGGGCGACCGGGCACTCCTGTGCCGGAGCGGACGGCTGGACGGCCCTGGTGGACGCGGCCGCGGACCGGGCGGTGACGGTGGCCGCTCGGGACGCCTTCGTCCATACCCTCGGCTACAACCTGCTCGTCCAACTGACCACCGCGGCGATCATGGTCCTGCACGTCCGGCGGCTGCGCCGCCGACCGGTGCCACCCGCGGTCGGGTCGCCGACTGGCAGGGTCGCGTAATCCAACTGTCTTGTATTCACGTTCATGGCTCGTCCGCAATCACGGTGAGTCACACGGAGCATGGTGCTGGCGGCGAGATCTGCATCTACGATCATCGTCTGATGACGCAGCGGCGATCTGGATGCCGTACTGACCGTGAGGGTGTCCGGACGACTGGCGCGCCATGTCAGCGGCAGATCCGGATGCCCGAGTCAGGCACACCTGTATTCGTTCGGGCGACTCCGCTCTCTGCGGTCTCGGATGACGACCTTGCCGGGCCCCGTGGTGTTGGTGCAGTGCGGGCCGTGCACGTCGAGGCTGGCGAGATCGGTTGTGATCGCGGCTGAGCCGAAGTAGGCGGGATCGAGGATGTAGGCCACACGGGTGCCGGCTCCGGCGGGAGCGGAGAACTCCGCAGGTGGCTCGACCGGCCGTAAGCCGACGAGGCTCTGCCGAAAACCGCGCCCATGTCGCCAGACTTCGACGAAGGTCTGCGAACTCACGGCCGCCGCTGCGGCGCTCGACCACCGATCGCAGGTGAGCAGCGAGTCGTAGTAGCCGAACTTCGGCATGCCCCGGCCGGTCAGGATGTCCGCCTGGTCGTCGGTCACCGAGAAGATGAGATCAGCGGTGATCTCCGCTACGACGTCGGGCGTGTGGCTCGCGGCGACCCTGGTTGCCGGATGAAACGCGTGCCCCACAACCGCGCAAAGCACCCGAGTCGCCAGACGAGGATCTTCCCTGCCTACCCCGAAATACATACCGGGCAGCTTGCGTACGGAGTCGTCGAACTCCAGGACCGTGATCTTCGCGAGGCTGTAGTCAGGCTCCGTCACGCCACCAACGCTATCCCGGCAAGGCACGCACGCCCATCGGCAGATCCGGACGCCGTCAGGAGCAGTCCGTCGTCGCCCAAAAGTGATTATTGAGTCTTTCGCATACCGCCGTCGTCTGGCTCAGGAGCTGCTACGCCGCCGGCGGCCATAACACCTGACCTGGCCCCCCGCGCTTGCTCGCCTCCACCTCGGCGAGGTGGAGGCGAGCAAGCCCCAGCGGGGACTACGCCACGTCAGCGCTCCGGGGCGGCGGCAGCCCGCACGGTGAGGGGCTGTCCGGCTGACCCCAGCCGGGTCAAAGGCGGGGCCCGGTTAGCCCTTCACGGTCAGGATCGGCTGAAGTTCGGCGACGGGTCGGGCGACGTCAGCTCGTTGGAGGCTGTTGACGACCGGGCCGACGTCCTTGTACACCCACGGCGCTTCCTGCTTGAGGTCGCGGCGCCAAGCGTCGATGATGTCCCGGCGGGCGGCCACGGCCGGGTCGTGGTGGTTGAGCGGGGTGACGACCCGGAACTCGCGGAGGAAGGCGTCCAGTTCGGCGTCGCCGCCGCGGGCCGCCGCGCCGCGGGGAATCCGACGGCCAGCGCCGTGGCAGGCGCTACCCAGCGCGCGGGTTTCGCCGAGCCCGCGGAGCAGGTAGCTGGGTGCGCCCATGGAGCCGGGCACAATTACCGGCTCGCCCCACAGTTCTGGGCCGCGGTGCGGATGGTCGATGATCCCGCCCGCCGGGGTGGCGCCCTTGCGGTGCAAGACAGTGCCGTCGTCTCCGGGCCAGAGCAGGTTGTGCGGCGCATCGTAGATCAGCCGGGAGCCGATCTCGCCGACCACGTCGGCAAGGCCAGCACGCAGCATCAACGCCAGGAAGAACCGGTTGCCGATGGCGAAGTTCGCCGCGTTCGCGAACGCGGTCAGGTACCGCTCCCGCCGCGGCGCGCCGGATTCGTCAAGCAGCATCGGCAGAATCCGGTTGCGCGGCATCGGTACGCCGCGCGGCCAGGCGGCGCGGGCCTGGTCCTGGCCGGTGGCGTTGGCCTGGTGCCCCAGCGACAGCGAGCCGCTGTGCACCATCAGCACCACCCGGCCTGGTACCAGGCCCCAGGCGTGCGCGGCCGCGCCATCGTGGATGACCGACACGTATTGCAGTTCAGCGAAGTGGTTGCCGCCGCCGACACTGCCGATGATGCTGTCGTAGCTCGTCCCGCCACCGCTGGTGATCCAGTCACGGAACCCGGACGCGGACGCGACCGGGAACCCGGACGCGTGCAGCCGACTGCTGAGATCAGTCGTATCGTCCGGGCGGACCTGTCGCCACGCGCCGTCGGCGTCGGTCGGGACACCACTGTCGAGCAACCCAGGCAGCCCGTCGCGGAGCAGTCCTTCGCGTTGCGTCGCGGTCAGGCCGATGCGGCGTCCGCCTTCGAAGAACAGGTGACGCAGTCTCCGCTCGAGTGCGTCCAGGTGTGGGCGCAGGCGGTCGACGGTGACCTCGGTGGCCTCGACCCGCATCCCGCAGTTGATGTCGTTGCCGACCGCCTGCGGGATGAGCGCGCCGACCGTGTGCAGCACGGTGCCGATCGGGATGCCGGCGCCCTTGTGGAAATCCGGGGTGCACACCACCCGGTCGATGCGGGGTTCCACGTCGAGGCCGGGCGTGGCCTTGGCCAACTCCGACAACGTATTGGCGGTGTCCAGCACAGTGAGCAGTTCGTCGATCGCTGCGGATTCCAGCGGCACCTCGGGACCGGCGCAGATCTCCACCGGAACATTCGCGGGGTTGGGCAGGGTGAGCCAGGAGTCGTCGGTGCGGACCAGACGGGGGTCTGGCCGCTGCGGAACGGGCATAAGGGACCTTTCGGACGCTGCCGAAGATAGGGACGGGACACCGCCACGCGATCATGGCCGCGTGGGGATCCGGGTCGAGCCCGGACCGTGTCCGCTTGCGTGCCTGACGGTTCAGCAGCCGCGAGGTCGCAATCAGCATAGGCCGCAAAGAGCGCGACCCGCGAACCCATTTCGTCGGCGCTTGGGGCATGCCGCGCAGGGAACAGCGCCCCAGCACTCGTGAAGGGCGAATCGGCAGACGACGCAGAATGGCCACCGCTTGCTCGACGAGACCGGACAACCGCCGATCCCACCAAATCCGACCGAGCTGTCACGCTCGGTAACCCATAAGGGCTCCCTCGTCGAGCACTCGCCACGATCGAATACGCGCGTCTACCGGTTCTATCGCGGGCCATTCCGGTTCCCCGGCCGCCACGAACCCAGGGCGTTACCAACCGGCCCACCAGCCTCCGTGCCACCGCCTACGCTCAGTCACCGGCACGTAGTCGGCTGACGCCCGGATCGCGGCAGAAGAGTATGCCTGGAGGCGTGGTCTGGGCGCGAAAGCCAGCGGGGGCTCGACCGCCGGGCCGCAGGATCGCCGGACACGCCTCTCGGAAATCCGCCACCAGAACGATACCGATCGGCTAGGTGAAGCTGTAGCCTCCGATTTGGGCTCGGAAGAGGAACTCATGCCGAGGACGTCCGGGTACGCGGAGGCCGTCTACCAGTTCATTCAGGAACACGCCACCATCGAGGATGGGTGCCGGGTCTGTCGCGAACCGCTCTATCCGTGGATGATGGAGGAGTTTCGCCTGGACAGGCGCAAGGTAAAAGGCATACGTACCGCAGCAGTCAAAGAACTGGAACGTCGTGGTCTCGTCCATCGTCCCAATCCCAGGAGCGTGCTGCTGATTCTGACAGATTGATCTTGCGGCTCGCCTCGCCGGAGGAACTCATCGCCAGCAGCCGTTCCGTCGGTCTCGTCCTTACCGTTCACACCGGTACGGATGTCCGCGTCGCCGCGTCGCCACTGCGGGTCTCAGGAAACGAACGAGATCAGTTCGACGGGTAGGGGCGCGGGCGCACGCCTCTTGTCTGCCATGGATCAGCATGTTCTACCTCGCACCGGACGCGAGCATTGTGGACCTTCGTACAACCCTGCTAAGGTGCCCGGATGCAGGCTGCCCTGTATTTTCCGTTCATCAACGTTCCATCGACCGCTTGGTGGACCCGAACTCTGCTGTACTGGGATCGTGTGGGAACCATCGTTCCGCGGTCGTACTGGCATGATCCCGATAGGCTCGGCCGGTTCACGCTTGAGCTCGTTCGCGAGGGCCTAGTCGACCAGTTTCGCCCTGAATGGGCGGGCGAATCCCTCGGAGACAACTTCGCGCGCTACCTAAATCGGTTGGCCGCAGAGGAAATTGATGAACGCCGTCGGCGCCTTCGTAACGGTCAAGTCGTCTTTGTTCACCGAGACAAGTGGCTTATGTATGCTTCAGGGCTACGCGAGGTGAGGCAAATGGGTCTAGCCCTAGACGGCGACCATTTCATGCATCGCGGCGATGAGTGGGTGGCACTCGAGCAGTTGACGGCCAACGAGTTCATGGCAGCGCTTACATTGGCACTTTGTCAAACGGCCAGCACCACTGGCGAGGGATCCGGCAGGGGCGCAATGCCGACGGGGACCTGGGTGCCGACGACTGACTTGGTCGAAGCTGTCCAAGTTTTGCTCTCCGGGCTTGAACCCAAAGGGGCATCCGGTGAGAGTCGGAAGATGAATCTCCGGGTTCGAGGCGAGGTCGCTGCGGCAGAGGTCCGAACGGAGCTGCTAAGCGAACTGCTGCCGGTGCCGACTGCCCCACTTGCTGTTAATCATATTGTCGACTTCCGCAAAAGGCATGGTGACCTTCTGCCAAACCTTCGTCGGCACCTGGAGTCGAAGATCGACGAGGCGCTTACTGTTGAAGATGAAGTTCTCCGGTTCCGCCTTCTGGATCGCATAAGGGATGAACTGGAGGATCAAATTGCAGAAGCGGAAGCATACTTGCGCGAGCTTCCATTAAAGTCCGTATCCCGATCATCAATCCTCAAGGTGTTGAAGTTCGTGCCGTTCTTGAAGGATCCGATCGAAGCGGGCCAGGACATCGCGGAAAGCTTTCGGTCCAATCCGAATTTTGAATCCGAACCGCTTGCGTACCTCGCCTTTGCGCGGGCCACCTTCGCGCCCGCGCGACGCTTCACCCTTAACCAAGAGGAAGATATTTCCCTCGTTGAAGCAATCTCGGGTATGGCGTGATCGGGTAAGCGCGAGGTGCAAGCAGGCCTGGTAGCGCCTACTCAGCTCGGCATGACCGAGCGGCTCGCGGCAGATCAGTGCACGCGATCACGCAGAAGACGGCGCTGATTGCTCACGACGCTGCCGGCCCCGCGGGTAAGATCTTGCGAATGGCGATCTCGCAGTACGTGGCTGGCCTTCGGAAGCTTGTGGGCAAGGATCTGCTCATACTGCCGAGCGCCTGTGCCGTTGTCGTTGACGACAGCGGACGTGTGTTGTTGGGTCGGCGTGTCGATACTGGAAGGTGGTCCCTGCCGGCGGGAGCGATCGATCCTGGCGAACAGCCGGCAGATGCGGTAGTACGCGAAGTGTACGAAGAGACGGGCGTGAACATCACTGAGGCCTTTTCATCGTGATGGGCCTGGTCGCGGCGGGTGCGGCATGGCGCGTGTCGACATAGGACGAGGCTCCCGGTAAGACAGCAGTCGACCAAGATCTG
>NZ_JBEYTP010000076.1:0-17992 GCF_040643125.1 Micromonospora sp. NPDC047465 | reverse complement strand
GCGACGTGCGTCGCCCCGCCCGGCGCGATATCACCCCTTGTTACCCGCCGGCCCCGGGGCCCTGCCCCCCCCGGGCGGGGCCGGGGGGGGCCGCCGCCCCGGTCCCCGGCGGCCGGCACAGATCGATCCCGGCCGCGCCATGCCGTGGGCGCCGGTGGCGCCCCGGCCTTTCGCCGGCCCTCGCCCTGACGGGCCGACGGCCCACCCCGCCCCGCCGGACGCGCGGCCTCCCATCAAGGGCGCGGGGCGGACCGGCCCCGCCCGTTCAGCCCTGTCCCGCCGGTGCCCGATCCTCGGCAGGGTCGACGACGACGCCGGCGTGGAACACGACGCCGTCGAGCACCTCCCGGACCCCGCGCCACCGGTCCAGCCGCGCCCCGGCGAAGGTCGCCTCGCCGTGGAACGACGCGCGCCCCTCGGACCCGCCCAGCCGGAAGGCGGCAGCGTCGAACGTGCTGTCGTCGAACCGGGTGGCGCCGTGGAACTGGGCGGCGGTGAAGTCCGCGTACCCCGCGTGGCAGCCGTGCAGGTCGAGGTCGAGCAGCGTCGCGCCACACAGCGACAGGGTCATGCCCGGCCAGTGCGTCGGCCCGTCGGGGGTGGCGGCCACCGGGCGCAGCCGCTCGGCGAGCAGCCGCTGCGCGTCGCGTCGCAGTGCCGTCTCCCCGGCCTCGGCGGGGCCCAGGTCGCCGCGTACGTCGAACGGCAGCGGCCCGCGCAGGTATCCGCAGACGGTGTCGACCACCCGTTGGCGCAGCTCCGGTCGCGCGTCGCCCAGCTCGCCGAGGGCGCGCAGCCCGGCGTGGCGGACGGCGGGGTCGCCGTCGCCGAGTTGCCGCGCGTAGGGCGACACGGATTCGTCCGGCACGAGCACACTCGTGCCGTCCGGCCCCGGCCGGGACGTCCAGCCGAGGGGCCAGCCCACCGGCTCGCCGGCCGCGCCGGCCCACTGTGCGCCGCTGAGGTCCACCGTGGGCTGGTCGAGTCGCACCGCCGCGCCGAACCGGGCGTCCCGGAACGTCGCCTCCCCACCGAACCGGGCCTTCCAGAACCAGGCCGGGCCACCGAAGCGGGCCTGCCGGAACGACGCGGTCCCGGCGAAGCGGGCCCCGTCCCCGCCTTCCTCCCAGCTCTGGTAGTCCCCCATCAGCACCGCGACGGGCCAGCCCGGGTCGTCCTCGTTCGGCTCGTCCCACGGCGCGGGTCGGACGTCCTCGATCGCGTCCCAGGCCGGATCGTCCTCCCACAGCTCGTCCTCGCCCCGCCCGAACCACGCCATGCCGGCGAAGTCCACCCGGTCGAAGCCGGCCGGTCCCCGGAACCGGGTACGCCCGAACGCCGCGTCGGCGGCGAACACCGCCCCGTCGAACCGGGCCTCGCCGTGGAAGAGCGCGCGGGTGAAGTCCGCGTCGCCGGTGAACCGGGCGCCGGCGAACGAGGTCGTACCGAGGAACCGCGTGTCGGCGAACCGGGCCCCGGCCAGCTCGCAGCCGCCGAGGTCCGCGTCCACCAGGGACGCCCCGGACAGGTCCACGGCGAGCCCCGGCGGCGTCGCGTCGCCCGCCCCGGCCGGGCGCAGCAGCCCGGCCAGCACCCGCAGCGCCGCCCGCCGCGCGTGGGCGTCCCCGCCGTCGGCGGCGCGGGGCGTACGCAGCCAGGCGCAGATCGCGTCAGCCACGTGCTGGCGCAGCGTCGGGTCGGTCGCGCCGAGGTCGGCCAGCCGCCGCAGGGCTTCCTCGCGCGCCGCGCCCGTCCCCTCCGCCACCTGCCGTGCGGCGACCCGGCACGCCTCGACGCCGGCCTCCTCGGTTGCCACGCGACCCTCCCAGCGGGGTGGCTGTCCCGCCACCCGGTACCCGCCGCCGGGACCGTTCCGGGGCGCGGGCGCAGGATAGCCGGGGGCGGTGACAAGTCGCCGCCTCTGGGATCAGGACGGACGTCCGCCAAACCTCCAGTCGTGCACCTCGATCTCGGCGTACCGGTCCGAGGTCAGCACGGCGCGCGCCTCGTCCGGGTCCGCCGCCCCGACCAGCACCGCCGTGCCCAGCCAGGTGGCGCCGTCATCGGACAGCAGCGGCCCGTACGCGATCAGGTCGTCCCGGTCGGGCGGCAGGTCCCGGTCGGCGGCCCGCCCCGCGCCGAGGCCGAGCACCAGGTACCGGTTGCCACCGCTCCGGCCACCGGGAAAGTCCCACATGGTGCGCCCCAGCGTGTTGTGCCAGCGGCGCAGCAGCACGTCACGGTACGCACCGGCCTGGTAGTTGGGCTCGTCGAAGGCGAATGCCCGGGCGGCGGCGGCATCGGGCAGGTCGACGATGTGCACGCTGCCGGTCGGCGTTTCCCCGTCGGGGGCGAAGGTCGGGCCGCGGGCGATCATCGCCGCCGCGTACCGGTCCATGTAGGACCAGTGTTCTTCCAGCAACTCGGTGCGCAGTGCCAGGGAATCACGCCGGTCGCGGTGGTAGCAGAAGAACTCCATGCCGCAGATCTTGATCTCCGTTTCGGACCGGTGCAAGTGTCGGCACCTCCGCCCCCATGCCACCGAGGGCGGTGCCCCGAAACCGGCTACGGGAACGGAGCGCACGCGCAGAGCCCCGGCCGTCGGCCGGGGCTCTGCCGGTCATGTGTCCTTACGCCGGGGAAAGACCTTCCGCGAAGTCGTAGAGGCTCTTGATGTCATTGTCGAAGTATGGACCGTCGAATTGTCCGTTGCCCGGATTGTCGCCGTGGCTCACGACGCTGTTGACGTATCCGAGGCCGTTCTGGTCGTTGTATTCCTGCAGCCAAGGGCCGCCGCTGGAGCCGTAGGTCATGTTGCACCACATCCGGATCTGCTGGCCGCCGGCGTACCACGTGCCACTCTGGCAGTAGTACTGGCTCTCCCCGCCGCCGAGGTTCGACGGGTAGCCGAGGGCGGTCATCAGGGAGATGTTGTAGCCCCAGTTCCAGCGCAGACCGTGGCCACCGACCGTGTCGACGACCTTCAGGCCCCAGTTACCGCCGTTGTGCATGATGGCGATGCCCATGTCCTCGTCGTAGCTGCTGTTGTTGATCCACGCGGTGCGGGCCGTGAGCTGGTAGGCCACGAACGTGCCGAACGGCCGCACACCGTCGCGGTACCGCGGCACGAACTGCCAGTTGCTGTACCACTGCCCGCCGCTGCCCTGGTGCACGCAGTGACCGGCGGTCATGACCAGCCGGCGCTTGCCGCTGGCGACGGCGCTCGCCGAGCAGGAGGCGGTACCGCCGCCGGGCATGGTGAAGTAGACCTTGCCGACGACCGCTGATTCGTTGAGCTGGATGCTGACGTCGTCGCCGCTGGCGACGCTCGGCGCCAGGGGCGCGACCGTGCCCGCCGGTCCGTCGGGCTTCGGCGCCCGGTTGGTCGACTCGGTGGCGCCTGGGCGCTTCGCGATGTCCAGGTCGACGGCGCTCGCCATCCGCTCCGGCGTCCAGAACGCGGCGACCTCCTTGGCGATCGCCGCGTTGGTGATCGCACGACCGTCACTGGTGCGGGCGGTGGTGGTGGTGTTGCCGTTCCTCTCGACTGTGGTCGGCTTCGCCTCGGCGACCGCCGGGGCGGTCACGACCAGCGCGAGCGCCAGGCTGGCCGTCGCGGACCAGCGTAGGGTTGTTTTCAAGTGTTCCCCCTTGTCCTGGGTGCTCCATTCGGGCCAGGGAAACGTATCGACTGATTTGCATTGATCACAAGATAATGGAATGGCAGGTAATTGACACTGACTCTTTGGCGACCGGGAACGTCAACAGCTCGACCGGCAGACAAACCGTGCGCAGTTCGAACAGAAGTCGCTATTGGCCGCGCAACTCCCAGCGCCCACGAACCCGTGCTCCCCGCCTGAGGACGCCCGCGGTTATCGAGAAATGGGAATTGCGATTCCCGCAACCAGTGGACTCCGCCCGCGAACCGGCGACGGCCGCACAACGTACCGGCCGATCCGGTCAGCGGGTCAGGCCGACCAGCGTCGCCAGGCGCGCCACGCCGGCCGGCGCCGGGCGACCCCGGGCAAGTTCGGCGATCACCGTACGCGCCAGAGGCCGGGCCCGGACCTCGGCGGGCGCGACGCCGTCCGCCTCGACCAGCATCCGCCCCGCCCCGCGCAGGTCACCGATCTGGAGGTACCCGCGCGCGGCGTCCACCAGGTACGCGGCCCGGTACTCGGCCGGCAGCCGCCGCCACCCCTCCCGCCGGATCGCCTGCTCGTGCCGGCGCACCGCCTCCCCGGCGTCCCCCGACTCGACCGCCGCGACCACCCGGGCCAACTCGACCGCGACCGGCCCGAAGCTGGTCCGGTACGGGTCGTCACCGGCCCCGACCCGGGCGGCGATGTCGGCGGCCCGGGCGGTCAACTCCCCGACCCGGCGGGTGTCGCCGCAGCCGGCGGCAGCCAGAGCGGCCTGAATCAGCAGGGCCCCGTGGACCATCGACGTCTCCGGCGTCGGTACGACGCGGCGCGCGGCGGCGACCGCCGCCGCCAGCGCCAACCGGTCCCGGCCCAGCGCGCGCAGCGCCTGCCCGATCGACACGACTGCCGACGCCGCCAGCACCGGGTCACCGCCCGCCACCCCCACCGCCCGGTCGGCGGCCAGCCACCCGAGGTCGGCCTCGCCGAGCTTCACCAGCACCGACGAGGTGATCCGGTAAGCCTGCACCAGCAGCTCCGGCGCGTGCGCGCGCAAGCCCTGGGCGGCGTCGAGCAGCCCTGGCAGCAGCCGCACCACCTGGGCGTAGTGCGCGTGCTGGTACGTCAGCCAGGCGTGCTCCAGATGCCGCTCGACCTCGCCTGCCGGCACCGGACGAACGGGCTCGCGGTCATAACGGGCGAGGGCGGCCCGGATGCCGTCCACCCCATCCGGCGGGCCGGCATCCGCCGACGGCGGCGGACGGTCCTCGCCGAGCAACACCAGCGGGTCGACCCGCAGCACCGCGGCGATCTCCTGGATGACCGGATACCGGTCCAGGGCGCGGACGCCCCGCTCGACCTTGTCCATCCAACTCTTGGACCTGCCGAGGCGGTCCGCGAGCATCTGCTGGGTCATCCGCCGCCGCACCCGCCAGCGCGCCACCCGACGACCGATCGGCTCGTCACCGCTGGTCACGCCGCCACCGCCGGTCCGGGACCGCCCGGGTGGTCTCCTCCACCGGTACGCGCTCCGCCTCGGCCTGGGCGAGCAGCCGTTTCTTGGCAGCCTCCCGCTCGGCCGCCTCGACCTGCTCGCCCCGACTTATCGTTGGCTCGTCGTTCTGCATCCGCACCTCCATCGACCGGGGGGCGCGGCGGTGGATCGGGAACACCGTCCTATCGCCGTCACCCACGATCATCGTGTGGGCGGCGATGGGTGTTGAGCAGTCAAAACGCGTCCGCTACGGCATCGCGGACAGGCCGAGTCGGTGGGCCGCCTCCGTCACCTCACGGGTGAGTTGTCGTGAGGCGGTGGCAACCGCGATGGTGTCAGCCGTCGCCAACGTTTCACGAGAGGCCGTCGTGTCTCCGGCCTGCGCCTGCGCCACGGCCAGATGCACCATGTTGCGGCCGTGCCAATCCGCGCCGCCAACCTCTTCGTTCACTCCCTCGACGCCGACCGTCAGCAACTCCAGTGCCCGGTCGTTGGCGCGGCTGTCGGTCGCGCCGAGATACCGCCACACGATGCCCTGCTGGACGGCAAAGAACGACGGCGTGTACCAGTAGCCCCACGGGGACAACGGTTCCTCCGCTGCCTGGGCCGACACGTCCGACGCCTCGGACAGGCAGGCGAGCACATCGGCAGCATCCGCTCCGGCCATGGCAAGACCTCTTGCCTCCTGCCCTGCGCAGTAGGCCCGCAATGCCGCGTTCACGGTCTCGTCTCGGCGCGCAGCCCGGGAAAGCCCGATCATCGCGCGCAGATCACGCCGCACTTCCGCCTGATGCCCCTGGAAGGACAGCACGGTAGCGACGAGATCCTTGTTGCCGGCCTCAGTCGCCCAGTGGAGAGCCCTCGCCTGCCACACCGTGGCCACACGGTCCTCGCCCCGCGCGATGCTCAGCCAGCCCGCGAACTGTGCCCACTGCGCAGCCACGTCCACGACTCCGGGCCGCACGTCGTACGGGGCGTCCCGCAGCAGGCAGGTAACGGTGTCGAGGTGGACACGGACCGGTGCCATGATCGGCCCGGATCCGATGGCGTCCTCCAGTCGGCGGTAACCAGCGAGCAGGCCGGCGAGCGCTTGTGCAGCGGCAGCATCGACCCGGCGGGGACGCGCCGTCACGTACGCGAGGCGTTCACCGCCATCGGGGGCATCGACGACCAGCCCCGCCAGCGCGCCCTGCGCCGCCAGCGCGTCATCGAGCCGGAGCGCCACGTCCACGGTGGGCTTGGTCTGCCCGATCTCCAACTGGTGGACGAGGCTCTTGCCGTGGTTGACGGCGGCGGCGAGCTGCCGCAGCGACATTCCGCGCGCCTCACGAAGCCGTCGCAGCTCAGCGGCGAACCGTGGGTCGACGATCGTCCTTGCGCGTGGGGGCACTGTCGCACTCCTACACTCAGGTCCGGCGATCAATACAGTCAGCTGCCCTGCAGTCATCGACCGTACTCCTACCGTGCGAGGAGAGGTACCGATGGCGCGTCGCCCCGCCGCAGCACCACCGACCTGAAACCGGACCAAGGTCAAACGCCAGATCAGCGCCTGATCTCACTGTCAGGACCCTGGGGCACTGTCCGACCATGGGTCAGAACAAGGCAAGAGCGCTGCGCGACCAGGCAGAGCTACGGACCGTCCTGTCCACGGTCCTTGACCTCGATCCGGACGCCGCAGGAATCGACTATCGGCTGGTCGGCACCAGTGCTGCTCTGTTACAGGGCGTCGAACTTCCCACCGGCGACGTCGACATCCTGGTCGCCTGGCGGGACGACGTCGACACCACGGCGGCTGCGCTTCAGAAGGGAATGACCGAACGCGGGGTGCAACCCGCACTGCAAGCATGGGTGCTTCGATCTGCGTCGCCATTGGAACACCGTCAGACACCCGGATCACGGTCAACCAGCCGACGCCCGCACCATCACCCTCCTCATTAGCCTGCTGCACTCGGCACGAGCGTCTCAGACCGGATTCCCTGTCTGGTGCGGCCCGATGTCATCGAAGCGACCAGCGGGCGGCAGTCGGGCCGTCGCCGTTCGTAGCAGACTCATCGGCCGGAGCAGGTGGCCGTCAGAGCGCCACGACCGCCGCCGTCTCGGCCGGCAGTTCGATCCGGTCCCGCATCACGGTGACCCCATCCCCCGTGGCCAGCAGCACCCGCCGCGCCACCCCCGGCAGCGTGACCCGCTGCGGCTTCGCGGCCAGGTTCGCCGCCACCAGCGTCTCCCCCCGGCGCATCACCAGGAAGTGGTCGCCATGGCGCGCCTCCACCCGGTTCAGCCGCGGGTCGGACAGGTCGGGGCGACTCTTGCGCAGCGCGATGAGCCGCCGGTGGAAGTCGTACATCTCGCGGTGTTCGGGCTTGTCCAGCTCGGCCCAGTCGAGGCGGGAGCGGACGAACGTCTGCGGGTCCTGCGGGTCCGGGACGTCCCCCTCCGGCCAGCCGTGCGCGGCGAACTCCCGCTTCCGGCCCGTCGCCACCGCCGTCGCCAGCTCCGGCTCCGGGTGGCTGGTGAAGAACTGCCACGGGGTGCTGGCCGCCCACTCCTCCCCCATGAACAGCATCGGCGTGAAGGGCGCGGTGAACAGCAGCGTCGCGCCCACCCGCAGCAGCCCCGGGGAGAGCGTGGCGGAGATCCGGTCGCCGGTGGCCCGGTTGCCGATCTGGTCGTGGTTCTGCAGGTACGCCACGAACCGGTGCCCAAGGGTGCGCTGCCGGTCCACCGGCCGCCCGTGGTGGCGGTTGCGGAAGCTGGACCAGGTGCCGGCGTGGAAGAAACCGCCGGTGAGCACGTCGGTGAGGCATTCCAGGGAGCCGAAGTCGCCGTAGTAGCCCTGCCGCTCGCCCGTGAGCAGGGTGTGCAGGGCGTGGTGGGCGTCGTCGTTCCACTGGGCGTGCAGGCCGTAGCCGCCGGCCTCCCGTGGGGTGATGAGCCGCGGGTCGTTGAGGTCGGACTCGGCGATCAGCGACAGCGGCCGGCCGAGGTGGGTGGCCAGCGACTCCACCTCCACGGCCACCTCCTCCAGCAGGTGGGTGGCGCGCGAGTCGGGCATGGCGTGCACGGCGTCGAGCCGCAGCCCGTCGACGTGGTAGTCACGCAGCCACATCAGCACGCTGTCGAGGATGTAGCGGCGGACGCCGTCGGAGTGCGGGCCGTCGAGGTTGACCGTGCGGCCCCAGGTGTTGCTCTGCTCGGTGAGGTACGGCGCGAACATCGGCGCGTAGGCCCCGGAGGGCCCGAAATGGTTGTAGACGACGTCGAGGATCACCCCCAGACCCTTGGCGTGGGCGGCGTCGACCAGTCGTTTCAGGCCGTCCGGCCCGCCGTAGGGCTGGTGCGGGGCATACCAGCAGACGCCGTCGTAGCCCCAGTTGTGCTCGCCGTTGAAGGCGTTGACCGGGAGCAGCTCGATCATGTCGACGCCGAGGTCGACCAGGTGGTCGAGACGGCCGATGGCGGCGTCGAAGGTGCCCTCCGGGGTGAAGGTGCCGACGTGCAGCTCGTAGAGGACGCTGCCGGGCAGTTGCCGCCCGGTCCAGGCGTGGTCGGTCCACTCGAACGCCGCGTGGTCGTAGAGCCGGCTCGGCCCGTGCACCCCCGCCGGCTGCCAGGCCGACCGGGGGTCGGGCAGCGCCCGCTCGTCGTCGTCGAGGAGGAAGGCGTAGTCGGTGCCGGGGCCGGTGGCGGGCACCTCGACCCGCCACCAGCCGCCGGGACCGGAACGCATCTCGTGGTCGGCGACGCCGGGCAGGCGCAGCCGGACCCGGGCGGCCTGCGGCGCCCACACCGCGAATTCGGTCATCAGGCAGCCTCCACGGACTCGGGGGTGGGAGCCAGCAGCGCGACGGGGTAGGTGGCCAGCAGGTCGGCCAGACAGGTCTCCCCGCCACTGTAGACCCGGCCGGTGAACAGGTCGGTTAACTCGTGAACGGGAAGTGACAGGACCGTGTCGTCCCAGCCACCGGCGCGGGCCAGGCCGAGCGGCAGCCGGGTGGCGACCGCGACCGCGCCGCCCCGGTCGAAGGCCACCGCGTGCCGCCCGGCGCGCCCGTGCGCGGGCACCGGCCGGTAGCCGGTGAACAGCTCCGGGCGGTCCCGGCGCAGCCGCAGGGTCCGCGACACCACCAGCAGCTTCGCCGCCCCGCCGGCGTCGACCGGCGGAAGCGGGCCGCCGTCGAGGTCGGCGAGCAGCTGCCGGCGTACGGCGAAGTCGACCGGACGGCGGTTGTCGGGGTCGACGAGGGAGTTGTCCCACAGCTCGGTGCCCTGGTAGGTGTCCGGCACCCCGGGCATGGCGAGCTGCACCAGCTTCTGCCCCAGCGAGTTGGACCAGCCGGCGGGGGTGATCTCGGCGGCGAACGCGGTCAGCTCGGCGCGCAGCTGCGGGTCGTCGTACATCGCGTCGACCACGGCGTGCATGGCCCGCTCGAAGGCGTGGTCGGGGTCGGCCCAGCTCGTGGCGGCCGACGCCTCCCGGGCGGCCTTCTCGGCGTACGCGTGCAGCCGCTCCCGCCCGATCGGCCAGGCGCCGACGGCGGTCTGCCAGAGCAGGTGCGCGAAGGCCGGGTCGGGCAGCGGCGCGCGGGCCGTCCACCGCGTGACCAGGTCGGCCCAGCGCCCCGGCAGTTCGCTGAGCACCGCGAGCCGGGCGCGGACGTCCTCGGAGCGCTTGGTGTCGTGGGTGGAGAGGGTGGTCATGCTCGCCGGCCAGCGCACCTGCCGGGCGGCGGCGAAGCGGTGGAACTCCGCCGGCGGCGTGCCGAAGTGGGCGGGGCTGCCGCCGACCTCGTTGCGGGCGACGAAGCGGCTCCACCGGTAGAAGGCGGTGTCCTCCACGCCCTTGGCCATCACCGCGCCGGTGAACTGCGGGAAGCGCCTCGCCAGTTCGTCGTCCGGGTCCCGCAGCCGGCGGGTGACCGCGTCGAGCGCGCCGGCCAGGTCGGGGCGGCGGCGGCCGGCCTCGGCGCGGGCGGCGGCCAGGTGCCGGCCGCCCTCGGGCGGATAGCCCCGGTAGACGGGGAACGCGGCAGCCAGCTCGGCCAGCGCCGCGCGGCCCGCCTCGCGGTCGATGTCGGGGGCGAGCGCGGCCAGCCGGGTGAGCTCGGCCGACAGCAGCCGGGTGGCGGCGGCGAGCTTCGTGTCGTGGGTGAGGTCCTCCCAGGAGGTGTGCCGGCCGGTCAACCGGGTGTCGAGGGCGGTGAAGTCGGCCTCCGCGTCGGCGTCGACGAAGAGCCCGCAGACGGCGGCGAGGGCGTCGTAGCCGGTGGTGCCGTCCACCGGCCAGTCCGGCAGCTCCTCGCCGTACTCCAGGATCTTCTCCACCACCAGCCAGGCCGCGGGGGCGGCGGCGCGCAACCGGGCCAGGTAGCCGGCCGGGTCGCGCAGCCCGTCCGGGTGGTCGACGCGGATGCCGTCGACCTCGCCGGTTGCCGCCCAGCGCAGGACCAGCTCGTGGGTGGCGGCGAAGACCGCCGGGTCCTCCACCCGCAGCCCGGCGAGGTCGGAGACGGCGAAGAACCGGCGGTACGTCAGCTCGGCGTCGCCGCGCCGCCAGGAGACCAGCTCGTAGTGCTGCCGGTCGTGCACCTCGCGGGCGCTGCCGGCGCCAGTGCCGTCGGCGACCGGGAAGCGATGCTCGTGGTAGCGCAGCTCGCCGTCGGCGAGCTTGAGGTCGTCGAGGGCGTCCGGGGCGTCGGCCAGCACCGGCAGCAGCAGCCGGCCGGCGTCCCAGTCGATGTCGAACCAGCCGGCGTACGCCGACTCGCGGCCCCGGCGCAGCACGTCCCACCAGGCGGGGTTGGCGGCGGGCACGGCCACCCCGGCGTGGTTGGGCACGATGTCCACGACCAGGCCGAGGCCGGCCGCCCGCAGGGCGCGCAGCAGCCGCCGCCGGCCCGCCTCGCCGCCCAGCTCCGGGTTGACCGCCCGGTGGTCGACCACGTCGTAGCCGTGCGCGGAGCCGGGGGTGGCGGTCAGCAGGGGCGCGCTGTAGAGGTGGGTGACGCCCAGGTCGGCCAGGTAGTCGGCGAGGCCGGCGGTGGCGTCCAGGTCGAAGCCGGGGCGGACCTGCACCCGGTAGGTGGCGCCGACCCGGGACGCGGCCGGTCGAGGGGTGGTCGACATGTCAGGCCGTCCTCTCCAGCACCACGACGCACCGGTCCGGCACGCCGAGGACGCCGCCCGCCTCGACCACGGTGGTCTTCTCCGGTTCCGGTTCCGCCGTGCTGATCACCAGCTCCCAGCGTCGGCCGAACTCGGGCCCGGGCACGGTGAAGTCCAGCGGCGCGTCGTGGGCGTTGAAGCAGAGCAGGAAGGAGCTGTCCAGGTGGCGCTGGCCGTACTGGCCGCGCTCGCGGATGCCCTCGCCGTTGACGAAGAGCGCGACGGAGCGGCCGAAGTCGTTGCCCCAGTCCTCGCCGGTCATCTCCCGCCCGTCGGGGGTGTACCAGGCCAGGTCGGGCAGGGGCTCGTCGACCAGCCGGGAACGCACCGGCAGGCCCGTGAAGAAGCGGCGGCGGCGGAACACCTGGTGGCGACGGCGGAAGGCGACCAGCTTGCGGGTGAACCCCAGCAGGTCGGCGTCGGCGTGCTCCCAGTCGACCCACGCCAGCTCGCTGTCCTGGCAGTACGCGTTGTTGTTGCCGCGCTGGGTGCGGCCCAGCTCGTCGCCGTGGCCGATCATCGGCACGCCCTGGGAGAGCACCAGGGTGGCCAGGAAGTTGCGCCGCTGCCGGGCCCGCAGGGCCAGCACGGCCGGGTCGTCGGTGTCCCCCTCGACCCCGCAGTTCCACGACCGGTTGTGGCTCTCGCCGTCCCGGTTCTCCTCCCCGTTGGCCTCGTTGTGCTTGTCGTCGTACGACACCAGGTCGGTGAGGGTGAACCCGTCGTGGCAGGTGACGAAGTTGATGCTGTGGAACGGTCGACGCCCGTCGTCCTGGTAGAGGTCGGCGGAGCCGGAGATGCGGGACGCGAACTCGGCCAGGGTGGCCGGTTCGCCGCGCCAGAAGTCGCGCACGGTGTCGCGGTACTTGCCGTTCCACTCGGTCCACACCGGCGGGAAGTTGCCCACCTGGTAGCCGCCGGGGCCGACGTCCCACGGCTCGGCGATCAGCTTGACCTGGCTGACCACCGGGTCCTGCTGCACCACCTCGAAGAAGGTGGAGAGGCGGTCGACCTCGTAGAACTCGCGGGCCAGGGTCGCGGCGAGGTCGAAGCGGAAGCCGTCGACGTGCATCTCGGTCACCCAGTAACGCAGCGAATCCATGATCAGCTGGAGCGAGTGCGGGCTGCGCACGTTGAGGCTGTTGCCGGTGCCGGTGTAGTCGACGTAGTGGCGTCGATCCTCCTCGCTCAGCCGGTAGTAGCTGGGGTTGTCGACGCCCTTGAAGCTCAGCGTCGGGCCGAGGTGGTTGCCCTCGGCGGTGTGGTTGTAGACCACGTCGAGGATGACCTCGATCCCGGCGGCGTGCAGCGCCTTGACCATGCCCCGGAACTCCTGCACCTGCTGGCCCAGGCGGCCCCACGCGGAGTAGCCGTGGTGCGGGGCGAAGAAGCCGATGGTGTTGTAGCCCCAGTAGTTGCGCAGCCCCAGGTCCGCGAGGCGGTGGTCGTGCACGAACTGGTGCACGGGCATCAGCTCGACGGCGGTCACCCCGAGCGTCGTCAGGTGCTCGATCATCGGCGGGGACGCCAGGCCGGCGTACGTGCCGCGCAGCTCCTCGGGGATGTCGGGGTGGCGCATGGTCAGGCCGCGCACGTGCGCCTCGTAGATCACCGAGTGGTGGTACGGGGTGCGCGGCGGCTTGTCGTTGCCCCAGTCGAAGTACGGGTTGACCACCACCGACTTCGGCACGAACGGCGCGGAGTCGGCGGTGTTCATCCGCTCCGGGTCGCCGTGCTCGTAGTCGTAGACCGCCGGGTCCCACCGCACGTCGCCGTCGACCGCCTTGGCGTACGGGTCGAGCAGCAGCTTGTGCGGGTTGCAGCGCAGCCCGTTCGCGGGGTCGTACGGCCCGTGCACGCGGTAGCCGTACCGCTGCCCCGGCTCGACACCCGGGATGTACGCGTGCCAGACGTAGGCGTCGACCTCGCGCAGCTCGACGCGCCGTTCCGCCCCGGGCTCCCCCTCGTCGAACAGGCACAGCTCGACCCGCTCGGCCACCTCGGAGAAGATCGCGAAGTTGGTGCCCATCCCGTCGTGGGTGGCCCCCAGGGGATACCGCTCACCCGGCCAGACCTGCATGTCGCTCCTTCGGCCAAAGATCATGAGCGCGCACCGCACCATGAGCGCACCACACGGCGGGGGCCGGGCGGCGCGCGTGCGGGTATTGCCCCGCGGGTTCGGCCACCAATCCACCCGATCGGCGGATGACCGGGATCCACCCGACCGATACCGCCGGCGCACACCGCCGCACGGACCGAGCGCCGCGGTTACGATCTTGCATCCGCACTGGTCACGGTGTTGATCATCGGACAGACTCGCAGGACCCGGCTGGGACGAGGTCCGAGGGGGATGTACGTGCGGATTCTCCTGGTGGAAGACGACCTACGCGTGGCGTCTGCCCTCACCAACGCCCTGCGCCGCCGGGGATACGAGGTGGTGCCGGCGCTGACGGCCGCCGAAGCGATCCAGGCCGACCCGGTCGACCTGGTCCTGCTGGACCTCAACCTGCCCGACCGGGACGGCCTGGAGGTGTGCCGGCGGCTTCGTCAGGCCGACGAGGACGTCGCCATCATCGCGGTCAGCGCCCGTGCCGAGGAGTACGACCGGGTGGCCGGCCTGCGGGCCGGCGCCGACGACTACGTCGTCAAGCCGTTCTCGATGGTGGAGTTGCAGGCCCGCATCGAGGCGGTGATGCGGCGTACCGTCCGCAGCGCCCGGACCACGAGCCAGTTGCGGGTCGGCACGCTACGCATCGACGTCGACGCCCGGCGGGTCTGGGTGGGCGACCGGGAGGTCAGCCTGGCCCGCAAGGAGTTCGACCTGCTGGTGGCGCTGGCCCGGCAGGCCGGCGCGGTGGTGCCCCGGGACCGGTTGCAGTTGGACGTCTGGCAGACCACCTGGGGGACCCGGCACAACCTCGACGTGCACGTCGCGGCCCTGCGGGGCAAGCTCGACGACGCCGGCCTGGTCGAGACGGTCCGGGGCGTCGGCTACCGGCTGCGCGCGGGATGACGACGGCCGGTGAGCGACCGGGGTGTCCGCGACCGCCCGCCGACGTCGGTGAACGGGTCGAAAACCTCAGCTGATCCTCAAGAAACGCAGGGTGTGGGCCAACGGTGGGCCGAGTGCGGGTGTGCTGGGCGCACCCCAGCCATCCCTCCTGTTTGGAGATCGGTTTGAGATACAGACGGACAACGGCCGGTGTGTTCTCCGCCCTGCTCGCCGCCACCCTCGTGGCGACGGCGGTGCCCGGGCAGGCGCACGGGCAGCCGAGCGCGGCCCTGCAGCAGGCGGAGCCGAACCAGGTGCAGGGCCTCACGGTCGTGCAGGGCGACGGGTACGCCACGCTGGCGTGGACCCGGGTAGAAGGGGCCACCGACTACCAGATCGAGCGGACCCCGCTGGCCGGGGACGGCACGCCCGGCACGCCGGTGATCGTCGGTGTCTGGCGCCCGAACCGCCAGGTCAACAACACCGCGCCGACCTTCGCCGACGCGGGCTTCGTACCGGGCAACGGCTTCCAGTGGCGGGTCCGGGCCCGGTTCGGCACCGAGGCCCAGCCCTACTCGGCGCCGGTCAGCGGCACCACCAGGGCCCACTGGGGCGACCCGGCCGTCCCGGGTGAGAACCTTCGCACCCAGTGGGAGAACACGCTGGGCGCCCAGTACACCAGCGACGTCAACGAGTACGCGTACACCGCCGCGATCGACAACGCCAGCGACCGCGTTCGCGTGGTGGAGATCGGCCGCACCGTCCAGGACCGGCCGATCAACATGCTGGTCATCGGCTACCCCAAGCCGCCGGCGACGCCGGAGGCCGTGGCCGCGACCAACCCCCTCATGGTCAACTGCAACGTGCACGGCAACGAGCCGGGCGACCGCGAGGCCTGCCTGATCATGGCCCGGCAGTTGGCCTTCACCAAGGACAGCAGGACCCTCGACCTGCTGTCGAAGACCACCATGCTGATCGTGCCGACGCTCAACGGCGACGGGCGGGCCGCCAACACCCGCGGCAACTCCACCGGTCAGGACCTGAACCGGGACCACTCGCTGATCCGCCAGCCGGAGACCCTCTCCCTCGCCGAGATGGTCCGCGACTACCGGCCGATCGCCGGCTACGACGGCCACGAGTACGGCAACACCAACGCCGGTGACCTGCCGATGCTGCCGCCCCGGCACCAGAACGTGGCGCAGGGAATCTTCGACGAGTCGCAGGAGATGATCGAAGGTCACATGTACGCCCAGGGCGCCCAGGACGGCTGGTGGGCGTGCCCGTACGGCTGCACCTCCAACGCCACGGTGGGCCTGAGCGAAGAGACCATCCTGCGTAACACCCTCGGCCTGAAGAACGTCGTCAACTCCCTGCTGGAGCTGCGCAGCTCCGGTGGCCCGACGCGGCCCGACGAGAGCAACACCGCGAACAACCGCCGGCGCAAGACGTACTCCGCGCTGTGGACGTTCAACGAGTTCTTCAGGTACCACGGCGCCAACGTCAAGGACATCACCAAGGCCCGCGCCGAGGCGATCACGTTCCAGTCCGCCAACGAGGGACGGATCGTGTTCCGGGGCTCCCGGAAGATCGAGGCCTACCCCGCCCCGCACCCGGGTGAGGCCCCGCCGCCCGTGGACGCCCCCACCCCGGAGCGGATCCTCGAGCAGCCGCCGTGCGCGTACAAGCTGACCGAGGAGCAGTACCACGGTGAGCGGACCGACGGCCCGACCGGCAAGCGCACCACGGCGGCCCAGCGCATCGCCGCCCACGGCTGGAAGGTGATCAAGGTCGCCGACGGCTACCTGGTTCCGCTGTCCCAGCCGCAGCGGGGCCTGATCCCGCTGCTGCTCGACGAGCAGGCCGTCGAGGGCCTGGTCGCCGGCGAGCGGATCGCCCCCACCCTGACCGGCACCCACAACGGCACGCTGGTCGTCTCCGGCGTCGCCTGCCTGGACGGGGCCACCGTCCGGGGTTCGATCCAGGTGCGGCCCGGCGCCACGCTGATCGTCAACGGCAGCTCGATCGACGGTCCGGTGAACGCCACCGGCGCCGCCGGGGTCGTCATGACCGACAGCACGGTCGAGGGTCCGGTGCGCGCCACCGGCACCAACGGCCCGGTCGTCCTGGTCGGCAACGAGGTGACCGGGCCGGTCAGCGTGACCGGCAGCACGGGCGTGGCCCCGCTGGTGGCCGGCAACACCGTCAACGGTCCGCTGGCCTGCGCCGGCAACTCCCCCGAGCCGATGAACATGGAGGTCACCAACTCCGTACGGGGTCCGAACGTCGGCCAGTGCGCGCTTCTGTGACCTGCTGAGTTCCGCCCGAACGTGGTGCCGGCAGGCCTCCCGCCGACCTGCCGGCACCACCCGTACCCGTTCCGAAGTGGAGAAGACCGTGCCCGACACCCTCACCCCGGGGCCGTGCTCCGGAAACCGGTCCCGGGTCGCCCGCCGCCGGCGGGCGGTGGCCGGGGCTGCTCTGGCCCTCCTGGTCGCGGTGACCGGGTGCACCAGTTCGCAGCAGGAGAGGTCCGCCGCGACGGACCGCACCGGCGACGCCACACCGGTCGCGGTCACCGGACCGCTGTGCGACGTGCTGCCCTCGGGGACCGAGCCGGGTAGTCCGGGCTCGCTGGTGGGCCAGTCGCCCGACCAGGCCCTCACCTGGATTCCCGTGCTCACCACGTTCGAGGCGGCGGTCCGGGCCACCGGGATGGCCGAGGAGTTGTCCGCCGCCGGTGGGCTGACCATCCTCGCCCCGACCGACGACGCCTTCCGGGCCAAGTTCTCCACCGCCAACCTGGACCACCTGCTGCTCAAGGACACCGACACGCTGCGGGGGCTGCTGAAGGAGCACCTGGTCGGCGGGGCGCGCTCGGCCGCCGAACTGGTGGCCGCCGGCTCCGTCACCACCCTCGCGGGCACCACCCTCGCCGTCACCGCGGCCGGACCGGGGGCCCGGCTGGCCGACCGGGCCGAGACGGTCTGCGCGGACTACCGGGCCGCCGGCGCCCGGATCCACGTGATCAACAAGGTGCTCGGAAGCCTGCCGGACACCGCCCGCGAGGAGGACGACTACCACTGAGCGGTCCGACGGCTCCGAGCCGGCCCACGACACCGGCCGCCGACCCCGCACCCGGGGTTCGGCGGCCGGTGTCGTCGGTGGCGCCCGCGTCGACGCTCGCCGCGCATGCTCGGCTACCCATCCACCCTTCGGCGGTTGTGCGTTTCCACCCTTCGGTGGTGCCCGGAATCCACCCGACTGATACGGGTCGGAGCTGCGGGTGTCCTCCGTCACCTTGGCCCTTTTCGAGATGCGGGATCGGGCTCGATGCCCTTTGCTTGTTCACGGGACGCGCCCGCGCGTCTCCCCTCGGCCCCTCGGCCACCCCCACCACTGTCTCGCCGCCACCGCTGCCGGCGCGCACCTTCATGCATGGACGGAGATTGATGTGACGACCCTGCGGGTCGGCGAGCAGCCCACCACCTCCCCGGGTCGGGTCCACCGGCCCACCCTCACCTCCCGGCCCCAGGTCCCGGCGCACGCCGGGCCGGGCACGCCCCCGCAGACCCGCCGCATCCTGATGCTCTCCTGGGAGTACCCACCCGTGCTCGTGGGCGGGCTCGGCCGGCACGTGCACGCCCTGTCGGTGGCCCTGGCCGCCGCCGGGCACGAGGTCACCGTCGTCACCCGGCACGC
>NZ_JBEYTP010000075.1:1993-19364 GCF_040643125.1 Micromonospora sp. NPDC047465 | reverse complement strand
ATTGGAGCCCCCGGCCGGGATCGAACCGGCGACATCTCGCTTACAAGCAGAGACCGGCCGAGCGTCGTTCGGTTGAGCGCTCCAGCGCTCCGTCCCGCGCTGCACAAACCCGATAAGCGAATGGTCGCTAACTAGGCAGGTTTCGAGTGGTCCCGGGGCCGCTCCGGATCCGCTCTTCCCGCCGCGTACTCGGCCTGGAGCTCGCGCAGCGCGCGGATCGCCTTGACCTTGTTCCCGTCCGGCGCGTCGGCGTGCAGGAGCGCGTCGATGGGGTCGCCGTCGGCACGTAGCGCCTTGATCAGGAGCACCTTGACCGCGTCTGGGTAGTTGCTCTCCAGCACGCCCTTTTCCATGCCCCCGGGCCGGTGGACCGGTTCGACGTCGGCGTCCGGCGGCTCTTCCCTGGTCTCGGCGTACCGGGTGAGCGACCCGAGCGGCCAGCCGAACGCCGCCTCGACGCCGGCGTACGTGCCAATCCGGACGGACTTCCCGTCCTCGACTCGCCCCCAGGTGACAGCACTCATGGGGGCGCGTCCTGCCATCGCCTCCTGGCTGACGCGCTGGGCGGCACGTCGGCGGCGTACTAGGTCGCCGATCGCTGCCCGCTCATCAGGGCTCATCCGTTTGGTCATCCGCCTGCGCCCTCTGGTTCAGGTACCTGCAACTCCCCACAGGATGCCAGGAAACCCTAGGAAACAGATAGCCAGTGCCGTAAGCGCGACACCATCTGCGCACATGAATAAATCACACCTTGAACGTTCCCTCGGTTTGCCACAGCTTTCCGGGGTTCCTACAGGTTCCTGTTGACACTCACACCACAGGTTCCTACAGTTTCCCCCATGAAGACGCCCAGGAGGTCCCGCGCCAGCGCCTTCGTCGCAATCAACGGCGAAGCGCTCCGCGAGGCACGCAAGCAGCGCGGGCTGTCCGTCGAGCAGCTCGCCACGCGCGTCGGAGTCACGAAGGCGTACATCAGCAAGCTGGAGCTGGGCTACTCGCCCCGGTGCAGCGTCACCGTCCACGCCTCGCTGGTGCAGAGCCTTCGCCCGGCACGGTCCGACGCCTTCCGTAACGACAAGGCCGTGGCCTGATGAGCCGGGGATTCGCGGCTCTGCCACCGGCGCAGCGCCAGCTCTCCGCCGCGATCGGGTCGCTGACCCGCTGGTCCCGGGTGACCAGTCAGGAAGAGCGCACCGCTGCCCTGGCCCCCGCCCGCGCGGCACGCCAGCAGCAGTGGGAGCGCAAGGCCGACCCCGACGGCGTGCTCAGCCCGGACGAGCTGGCGGCCGCCGTCGACCGGCTCAAGCGGGCGCACTACCGCCGCATGGCGCTGGCGAGCGCGCAGAAGCGGCGGCGCGATGCGGCCTGAACAACACGAGCCCTCGGCCGCGGCAACGGCAGAGGGCCCGCAACACCTGTCCCTGACCCGCCAAGACCAGGAGAACCAGATGACCGAGAGCGTACCGGAGGTGCCCGACGTGCGGCAGCCACGGAAGACCCCTGCCGACCGGGCGTACCTGCTGCGGGCGATCGCCCGCACGGTGACCGAGTCCCTGCCGGCCCCGATGAACATCGAGATGGCACCCGAGTGCGGCGCTGTCAGCCTCCGCTTCGACGACGACCAGGTCGCCGCGGTCGAGGCGTGGGCAGACATGCTCGACGTTGAGGTGATCCACGACCAGGTCGGCAGCGGCTGGCACTGGATGGGCAACGACGACGCCGGCACCGAGTGGCACGGCTGGCTGCTGCACGTGTGGTGCAAGGTCAACGGCCTGGCCCCGGGAGTCGCCACCGCCGAGCACGTGACGGAGAACCCGCCGGAGTGGCCGGCGACCACGCCGGCCGCCGTCGGCGAGCCGGCCGCCGCGACGCCGGCCAGGCCAGTGACGGGCCTGTTCGCGGACGTGCCGGTGGAGTTTCCGCGGCTGATCTGGCCGGCCCCGGTGGCCGATCCGGCGCTGCGCGAGGACGAGGTGGCGTTCGCATGACCGTCTCCGAGTGGTCCCGCCGCTACGACGCCGACCAGCGGGTGCCGTACCTGCCCACCGACGACCGCGACCTCGACGAGGCGGTGACCGAGCTGCGCGTCGCCGTTGGCGAGATCGACCCGAACGGCAGCATGCGCACGGTTTCCAGCGTCCTGCGAGTCCTGCGCCAGCGCCGGGGCCTGGCCGCGCAGGTCCTCGACAAGCACGAGCCGACCTGCCTGAGCTGCGGCGGCACCAAGCAGTGCGTTGGCTGCGACGACATCCGCCCCGTGGCGGAGACGCTGGACCAGGGCTGGCGGTTCCTCTCGCCGGCGGGTCGGTGGGAGACCGTCGAGCGGGCCGAGCGGGAAAACGAGTACGCGCCCGTGCGGGTGTGGACCGACAAGACGGGCTCGGGCTACTCGTGGTCCATCCCGCCGTGGCGCAAGGTCGAGGCGGTCCCGCCTGTGCGCTGGCACGGCGTCCCGGAGATCCGCATCTGGGAGTACGACTACGCGCGCGACGCTCCCATGTACGCGGTCGTCACCCTCGACACGGTCTACCGTCCCGACACCGATCACGCCGTGGTGGAGGGCCGCTACTCCCGCGAGGACGGGTGGCGGGTGATCCACCGGCCCGACGGCGGCGAGGTCGTCGTCATCGACTGTGGCCGGAGCAAGGACAAGGCGCGCAGCGCGCTGCGGGCCGCCGCCCGCCAGCACGCCAAGGCCCTCGGCGTACAGGTCACCGTGCAGCCCAGACGACGGCTGCCGCAGCCCCCGCCGGTTCCGACCCCGGTGGCCGCCCGGTGACCGCCTACGACCGCACCCCGCCGGGCACCGTCGTGCGCCTGGTCATCCCGGCGGCGACGATCGTCGCGCACGGGGAGCTGCAGCTGCAGGTGACCCTGCCCGACCACCCCGGCGACGTCGTCCACCTGCCCCTCGTCGACGAGCACTTCCAGCCGCTGGTGGAGATCCACCCGCACATCCCCGAGGTGTACCCGGGGCAGGTGTGGCGGGGTGCGGACGGGTCGCTGCTGTTCGCGATCCGCTACCAGCGCGACGACGCCGACGTCGGCGACACGCTGCTGATCGCCGCGAACGGCGGTCTGCTCTACGGCCCGGCTCTCGCGGTGGAGGAGTTCGGGCCCCTGACTCTGCTCGACGAGCGGCCGGCGTTCGACGAGGCCTGGTTCGGCCTCGACCCGCTGACCTACGACCGCGGCGACGACACCCCGACGGCGGAGCCCGTGCCCGCCGGCGTGGACGGCTTCGCCGTCGGCGCGCGCCGGCCGACGTCGCCGGCGGGCCCGGCCGCCGACGACACGGCGGTCCTGCCCCGGTTACCGAAGGAGGAACACGTCTGATGACGATCATTGCCCTGCCGCACCCGGACTGGTGCGAGCCGGCGTTGTGCGACGCGGAGGTGCCGACGCTGCCGGCCGCCGGCGGCGTGCACCGCAGCAGCCCGCAGCGCCTGGTCCTGCTGACCCTGCCGATGGGGGACTCGGTGCTGGTGGTTACCCAGCTGCAGCGCCCCGGTGCCATCCCGTTCGGCGAGTCCGAGCGCAAGCGGTGGAGCCTGGAGCAGGCCGCCGACCTGAGCACCGTTCTCGCGTTGCAGGTCGGGGGCGGCTCGGCCACGTTGGTCCCGGTCGACCAGGCGCGGTCGGTCGTCGAGCACATCGCTCCGCTGCTGGGCCTGACCGTCGAGGCCTCCTGCGGTGTCTAAGGCGCCCCGCCGGGTCGGCCGGCCCACCGTCCTGCCTCACGTGTTCGTGGCGCAGGACGGTGTGCCGGCCGACCCCTGGTCACGGCTGGCGCCGTGTCGGGAGTGCAACAAGCTCGGCCAGGCCGGCGACGCCCAGCACCCCGACAACGCCGTCGCAGTCTCGGTCCAGGCGGATGTCCACGCGGACGCCGCTCGCGAGCTGGAGGCCCGGATCCTCGGCGAGCGGGAGTGGTGATGGACGACGACCTGACCCCGCCGCCGGCGCTGCTGGCCCTGCTCGACCAGGACCGCGCGGTCCTCGTCGACCTGGTCGCCGCCGCCGCCGAACACACCGACGCCGAGGCGTGCCCGCACCCCGGCCTGTGCCCGGGCGACCAGGTCACCGACGCGCTGGAGGTCACCGACCCCGACGACCGGGACCGGCTGCTGCGCCTCGCGATCGCGGAGCTGGCCCGCCTCGGCTACACCCGCCCGCCCCGCTACCGCCTCACCGGCGCCGCCTACGTGGCCCTCAACCAGCACCCGCCCGCGCGCTGGCCGTTCGGCGGCCGCCATGCCTAGCGCCAAGCCACGCGCCAACTCGACCCTCGGCCTGGAGATCTGGGCCGTCGGCAGCTTCGAAGAGCTGACCGGGCTGCGCGCCCAGCTCGCCGGCGCCGGCCGGCTCCTCGAGGTCGGCCAGCCCCACGTCCTGGTCGGCCCCGACGCCGGCCGATACCGCCAGTACCTCCGCGTCCACGTCCGCACGAGCGAGGGATCTTGAGGTGGCCCATCCGACACACCGCCCCGCCGACAAGACCGTGGTCAAGTGCATCGACTGCGGCGTGCCCTGCGTCACCCCCGTGTCTCGGGCTCGGCGCATCGGGTCGAGCTGCTGGCGCAAACGCCGGGCGATCGCTCGCCGGCAGGCCGCCGCGGCCGCCTCGTCGACGCTCCCGACGAGCGGGCAGGACGGCCCGTCGCTCCTGGATGACCTCATCGACCAGGAGGTGCTCGATGGCCGATGACCGCCTGCGCTACGTCCTCGCCGAACGCTACGGCGACCCCCGCAAGGTGACGGCCGAGCAGGAGCCCCGGCCGCTGCCGCCGCCGGCGCCGCTGCCGGACGAGCCCGACAGGACCCTCCGGGAGCGCCGCAAGGTGCTGCTCGACGCCCTGCGCCCCAAGGCGCGGGCCGCATGACCCTGCCCAACAACAACGGCGCGGCACCCCTTGCCCGGGTGCCGCGCCGCCTGCCCCACCCACAAGAGCGGAGCGGGAGTCGCCTCCAGCGCTCACCGTACCGCGAGCAACAACCGGATGGTGACTCATGAGTCTCGACGCACTTCTCTGGGCTGTGAAGGACGCCCCGGTCGCGGACGTCGAGGAACACGCTGTGCTGACCGTGCTGGCCGACCAGGCCGACGAGTCCGGCTGCGGCGCGTTCCTGTCGACGAAGACGATCGGTAAGCGGACCAAGCTGCACGAGCGCACCGTGCAGCGGCGCCTGGACACGATGCTCGAGCGCGGCCTTCTCGGCCTCGGCGACCAGTCCCTGGCCCGCTACATCCGCGCGGACCGGCGGCCGGTCGTCTACGACCTGCTCATCCCGTACAACGCGTTCGCCAACGTCGGCCGGGTCAACGAGGCCCGGGCGATGCATGGGCTGCCTCCGCTCACGCCGGAGAGCCGCCCAGACATCGCCGAGCCGCCCGCGCCGAGGCGGCGCGCGGACGCGGGGAAGAAGCGGCCGAAGAAGAATCGCGAGGACGGTTCGACTTCGAGTCACCCCGTAGAGGAGCGGCCCGGGACTACGAGTCACCCCGTGGACGGGGTGACTGCAAGTCCGACCGGACTCGTAGTCACGGACGGGGCGACTGCAAGTCCGTCACGCACAGACTGCAAGTCACCCGACCCTGTTCTTGACCCTGTTCTTGACCCGGAAGGAGGAACCCCTCCTCCCTCCCCGCAGAACGGCGCCACCGACACAGCGGAGAACCGGGAGGAGGAGGAATCCCTTCCGACCGAAGAGGAAATGACCGCCGCCAGCTCGGCCCTCGACAGAGTCCAGCGCCGGGCCAACGCGCCGACGCCCGTCATCGGCCGCCGCCGTGACGTCCTGGTCGTCCTCGCCGCTGAGGCGCTGCACCGTGGCTGGTCGGCTGCCCAGCTCGTCGACGCCCTCAGCGACTCGTTGCACGACGTGAAATCGGTGTACGCAGTGCTACGCCACCGCCTCGACTATCTCGGTGACCCGCCGGTCCAGAAGGCCCCGCAGCCGAAGGTCTCGGCGGTCTGGGACCCCACCAACCCAGGCGGACCGCGTCCCGACCTCGGTGACCGCGCCCCCGGTCGTCCGGTCGACGACGGCCGTGACGCCCACATGCTCGCCGCGCCCAGCGCCGGCCGCGCGGCGGAGATCGCCGCGGCCCGGGCCCGGATCGCCGCAGGCTCGGCGAAGTTCCGCGACACCGGGCGCCGCCCGGACGCCGCTGAGGCGCTCGCTGAGGCCGCTGCGGCGGTGTCCCGGTGACCCGGCCTCGCCGGCGCGGCCGCCCGGCGTGGGAGGCCGACCTGGCCGCCCGGGAGGCCCGCACTCCGGAGGAGGCCACCGCCCGGGCCCGCCGCGGCCGCGCGCTCGTCGACGCCGCGCTCGCCGGCGAGGCCCCGCCCGACGTCGTCGAGCTGACCGAGCCGTCACCGCCGGCCGGCTACGAGATGGTCGCGTGCGCCGGCTGCTACCGCCCCATCTGGGCCCTGCCCGGATCCCGCTGCCCCGCCTGCAAGCCAGCCACCCCTGGAGGTACCCGATGACCGACACCGCCCCGACCGCGTTCGACAAGCTGGATGACGCCACCGCCGAGGCCATCCTCTACGGGGAGGCCCTCGACGCGGTCACCGCCGACCGGGAACGCGAGACGCGCCGCCGCGCTGAGCTGGAAGCCCGGCTCGGGTGGGCCTGGGGCCGGGTCGAGCAGCTGCACCGCCTGCTGACCGTCGCCGAGGCCGCCCGGGACCGCTACCGCCACCAGGTCGACCTGGCCGACGCGGAGCGGGCCCGCCTGGCCGAGGAGCTGGCCGCCGTGCGCGCGGCCGCCAACGGGGCCGGCCCCGTCATCGACCTGGCGGCGTGCCGGCGGTGCGGCTGCACCGAGGCTCGGGCCTGCCTCGGCGGCTGCGGCTGGGCCACGGGCGCCGAGCAGCTCGCCGTCGGTCTGGACCCGATGGAAGGCGACCTGTGCACAGCCTGCTTGCAGGACCGCATCCGCGAGCGTGACCGGGCCCGCCCGTGGTGGCAGCGGATGTTCCGCCGCTGACCAAGCACCGCCCGCGTACGGCGCGGCCGCTCCGACCACGGGGTGGCCGCGCCAAACGCGTTTTAGAACAGCCATCGAACAGAGTTGATCTTAGGCGGATACGCATGCCCTACTGGTTGGAAAGCGACACCTTCGCCGACGAGGCCGTGTGGGACGTCCTCGCCGGCGGCGACGCCAACCTCGTCGACCACCTCCAAGCCGCCTACTGCCGACTCAAGGCCAAGGCATCGCACATCAAGAAGGACGGCTACCTCACCGAACAGACCGCCGCCCGCTACGCCCGCCGCCGCCGGTGGCTCGACCTGCTGTGCACCCCGGTCCTCGACGAGCAGCCCCTGCTGCACCGCCCCGACGACGACTGCCCCTGCCTCGGCGAGGCATGGATCGAGGGCTACGCCTACCGGATCCACAACTTCCTCCGCCGCAACCCGTCGCGCGCCGAGTACGAGCGCAACCGGGCGCAGAAGGCCGACCTGCGCTCGGCGCCGCTCAAGGCCATGGTCTACGCCCGCGACGCCGGCTGCTGCCGCTACTGCCGATCCGGGCCGCTCTCGGCCAAGGCCGGCCGGGCCCGCGACCGCCGCAAGGTCCTCACCCACGACCACGTCGACCCGGACCGGCCCGCCGGCGAGGACGCCACCAACCTCGTCGTCGCCTGCGGCCGCTGCAACGAACACAAGGGGCACAGGACGCCGTACGAGGCAGACATGGCGCTGCTGCCCGAGCCCACCCCGCAGGAACGCGCCGTGTGGTCCAAGCGCGACCAGGTCCTCAACGACCTCCCAGATCACCAACCAATCACCGACGAAACAGCGACCGATCACCGATCAGACGCTGATCCGATCACTGATCCGATCACTGATCGACCAGACGACTCCAACGCTGATCCAAACGACAGCACCACGGGTGACGTGTATCTGCAGAACAGCGATCACCAGCACGAACAGCGGCCCGCGCAGCTCGCAGGGGGTACCGGGCAGGGTCGGGTCGGGCACCGGCCTGACCACCCTGGTCCCACCCCGCCCCGCAGCCAACCCGCCCGCCCCCCGGACTCCCCGGACATCTACCACCGGCGCTCCCGGCCCCCGACTCCCCCGCCTCCCGAGGGCGGATACGTCTGGCCTCCCGGAGCTGTCCCCGCCACCCCACCGGCCGCCGAGGAGGACCTGTGACCTTTCACAACTGCGCCTGGTGTGGGCGCCCGGACCCGACCGGCGGATACGTCTGCCAGAGCTGCTATCGGCCCGTGGGGCAGGCGCTGCGGGACATGGCCGACCTCGCCGGCGAGCCGGACGTCAACGTGGCCCGGCAGGCCCGCTACGGCGACCGCGACGGCCCACGCTCCGCCGAGCCGCCGATCCCCGTCGACCTGGAGGCGTCGGCCGCGGCGTGGGCGGCGTCGCACGTCGTGGTGACGTGGATGGACCACATCGCCACCGCCCGGGGCGTGCCGCTGCCTCGCCGACGCCCCCGCATGGTCGGGCCGCTGTGCGCTGGCGCCGGGTGGGCCGCGCTGCCCGGCCGGTGCGGCCACCCTTCGTGCGACGCGATCCGCGTCCGCCAGGCCGAGCACCCGGTGGCGGCCGCGGCCCGCTTCGTGCAGGAGCACCTGCACTGGCTGCGCCGCCAGCCGGACGCGTCCGACGCCGGCGAGGAGTTGCTAGGCGCGGCGCACGCGGTCAAGCGCCTCGTGGAGAACCCGGCGGACCGGTGGTACGCGGGCACGTGCTCGGCACCGATCGACGGTGACCCGGGCCGGCTGTGCACGACCGACCTGTACGCCTGGCCCGGCGTGACGTGGGTCCGCTGCCCCGGCTGCCAGACCACGCACCAGACCGGCCCCCGCGTGCGGTGGCTGCTCGATGAGGCCCGCGACGTACGCGGCACCGCCACCCAGCTGGCCACCGCGGCGGCCCGGCTCGGCCGGGCGTGCACGCCGGGGCAGCTGCGCGCGTTCGCCCAGCGCGGCCGGCTGCGGCCGGTCACCGTGCCTCTGTCGGACGGGGAGGAGGGCCCGGCCGAGGCCGTGCGCGACGAGTGGCGGCGGCCGCTTTACCGGTTCGGCGACGTGCTGGACCTGCTCGACCAGGTGGCCGAGCAGCGCCGGCGTGACGAGGAGGAGCGGGCCCGGCGGGCTGCCGAGCGGGCCACGAAGGAAGCGGTCGACGCCCCGTCGGAGACCCCAACTTGATCACCGCCTGAGCAGGGCGTACGCTCATCTGCCAGTAGGACCAGTGCGCCTACAGATGGTCTACCGCTTATCGCGATGAGGCTGGCCAACAGCCAGCCAACCGAACGCCCCGTACCTACCTGGTGCGGGGCGTTCGCTTATCCCAGGGGTGGTGAGCGATGTCCCCCCGTGAGAGCAGACCCCCCACCGCATGGCGTACCGCTCCCATGCCCAAGGGCTGGTCTCGTACCCGTGCCCGGATCCTGCGTCGCGACCCGACGTGCACGCTGCGCACGCACTGCCGTGGTGCGGCCAGCGTGGAGGTCGACCACATCGACGACGCGGCTGATCACTCGGACGGGAATCTGCGCGGGGTGTGCGCCAGGTGCCACGCGCACCGCACCGGCCAGCAGGGAGCGGCGGCGGCGAACGCGGCCAGGCCGACGCGTCTGCGCCCGTCGACGGGCCGGCACCCGGGCCTGCGGTGACGGACAGTGACCGGGGGTGGGGGGAGCCCCCCGCCCCCGGGGACCGCTGAGCGGCGGGGGTTAGCGTCTGCCAGCCTGTACGAAACTCAAAATCTATACGCCCTGCTAGGAGGTGGTTTCGGTGGGGGTCGCTGGTCGCAAGCCCAAGGACGACCGCAGTCAGGTCCGGCACCGTAACCCGGCCACCCACGACTGGCACGAGGTGGAGAACACCCCCTACAGCGGTGACGTTCCGTCACTGCCGACGCGGATGGTGCGAGTCAAGGACGAGGACGGCGCCTGGCAGACCAAGCGCGGTACCTGGCCGGCGGCGACCCGGCGGTGGTGGGCGACGATCAGCGTGATGCCGCACTGCCGGCTGTGGACCCCGTCGGACTGGCAGTTCGCCCTGGACTCCGCCGAGGAGCACGCCCGCTGGACCGAGGGCACCGGCGCCGCGTCCGAGGTGCGGATCCGGGAGAAGCTGCTCGGCGTCACGCTGGACTCGAGGCGGGATCTGCGTATCCGCTACGTCGAGCCGAAGACCGCGCCGGCCGCCGCCGGCGAGGGCGCTGGCGGTGTGGTCAAGCTCGACGACTACCGCGACATGTACGGTGGCTGACCAGCTGGAGCTGCCGCCCGGCTACTACCTGGACCGGTGGAACGGCACCGGGGCCTGGTGCTCGCTGCCGTGGCCGGAGCGGCTGGAGGACCTGCCGCCGAGCCTTGGACCGCAGATCATCTCCTGGGCGGAGTGGCGCAGCTACGACGAGACCGGCGAGCCGGGGCTGATCCACCACCTCAGCGGCGACGAGTGGCAGTTCACGCCGGGGCAGAGGCGGTTCCTGCACCTGTGGTACGCCTACGACCCGGAGACCGGGCGGTGGCTCTACCGGCGCGGGGTGAAGAGGGGAGCCAAGGGTACCGGGAAGGACCCGTTCGGCGCGGCGCTGTGCGACATCGAGCTGATCGGACCGAGCCACCTGGTGTGGCGGGATGGCCATTGGGTTGGTGTGCGGCACCGGATGCCGCTGGTGCAGATCGCCAGCAACTCGGAGGCGCAGTCCAAGGACGTGCTGCGGGTGGCCAACGCGATGCTGCCGAAGGTGACCCGGCAGCACTACGGCATCGACTGCGGGGAGACCCGCACGATCCTGACCGATGGCGGCGGCCGACTGGAGGTGTTGACCGCGTCGGAGGCCTCCGCCGAGGGTGACCCGGCTACCTTCATCTGGCTGAACGAGACGCACCACATGACCGAGTCCAGTGGTGGCCACCGGGTCGCGAAGGTGGCGCGGCGCAACGTCGGCAAGAGCCCGGCCGAGCTTCAGGCGCGCGTGTGCGACGGCACCAACGCTCACGAGCAGAGCAGCGATTCGATCGCCGAGCGGTCGTACGAGGCGTGGCAGAAGCAGGTGTCCGGGCAGGCGAAGCTGCGCGACATCCTGTACGACTCGATCGAGGCCCCGCCGGACCTGGACGTGTTCGACGACGAGCAGCGGATGCGTGGCCTGGCCGCCGCCTACATGGATGCCCCGTGGGCGGACCTGGAGCGCCTCAACGGGGAGATGCTCGACCCGGAGACGCCGGTCGGCGACTCGATCCGCTACTACTTCAACGGGTTGGGCACCCGCGAGGACGCCTGGGTCGACCCGCGCGCGTTCGACGCGCTGGCCCGCCCGGCAACGGTGGTGGCCGACCGTGAGCAGATCGCCATGTTCCTCGACTGCTCGAAGAGCGGCGACGCCACCGGGCTGGTCGCGTGCCGGATCTCCGACGGGCACGTGTTCACCCTGGGCGTGTGGCAGCGCCCGCACGGCGCCCGCGGCAAGGGCTGGCTCGCGCCGCGGCACGAGGTCGACGCCGCCGTGCGGATGGCCTTCGCCCGGTACCGGGTGGTGTGGTTCGGCGTCGACCCGTCGCCGGCGCGCGACGACGAGGACGAGTCGCTGTACTGGATGGAGGTCATCGACGGCTGGCACCGGGACTTCCGGCGTCAGCTGCGCGTGTGGGCCACCCCGGGTGGTGCCCGCCAGGGCCACTCGGTGCTGTTCGACATGCGGATCAAGATGCCGGGCGCGGTGCTGCGCAACCAGATGTTCACCCAGGCGGCGATGCAGACGGTGGTCGACATCGAGGGCGCCGCCGAGCAGGCCCGCCCGGACGTCGACGAGGACGGTCGGGCAGAGCGGGCCGACGCCCAGGACGAGCGGCTGCCGCTCACCCACGACGGGCACCCGGCGCTGCGGATGCACACCCACAACGCGCGCCGGCGCACCAACCCGTGGGGTGTCTCGCTCGGCAAGGTCACCCGGGACTCCAACAAGCTGGTCGACCTGGCGGTGTGCATGGTCGGCGCACGTATGGGCCGGCGGCTGGCCCTCAACAGCGGCAGAGTCCGCATCCGCAGGACGTCAGGAGAGGCGGTGTTCTTCTAGATGGCGCTGTCCAAGGACGAAGCCCTGGCGAAGGCCGCCGAGTTGGCGGAGCTGCAGACGGGCGAGCGGGCGCAGCTGGACATCCTGCGCCGGTACTGGCGGGGCCGGCAGCGTCTGCCGGCAGTGGTCCCGTCTTCGGCGCCGAGCGAGGTTCGGGAAATGGCCCGCACGTCGCGGGTCAACGTCATCGAGATCGTCGTGGAGTCCCTGACTCAGGCGCTGTTCGTCGACGGGCTGCGCGCCACGGACGCAAAGTCCGGCGACGACGTGACGGTGCCCCTGTGGTCGGCGTGGACGGCCAACCGCATGGCCAAGCACCAGTCGGGTCTGTACCGGGCGACCGTGGCCTACGGCACCGGCTACATGGTGATGACCCCCGGCGACCCGGTGCCGGTGATGCGGCCGGTGTCGCCGCGGATGCTCACCGCGCAGTACGGCGACGATCCGGACTGGCCCCGGTACGCGCTGGAGAAGCGGCCCGCCGCCGGCGACTGGCGGCTCTACGACGACGAGTTGGTCTGGCCGCTGACCCGCCAGGGCGCCTCGTCCGGCTTCGAGCTCGGTGGTGAGCCGGTGCCGCACGGGTCGCCGTGGACGCCGGTGGTGCGCTACCGCGACGCCGAGGACCTGGACCTCGACGACGACGCCGAGCCGGAGGTCCTCGCCGGCGGGCCCGGTGGTCTCGGCGAGCTGCGCATGGTGACGGGGCAGGTGGCGCCGCTGATCCCGCTGCAAGACCAGATCAACCTCACGTCGTTCAGCCTGCGGGCGGCGGAGTGGTACTCGGCGTTCCGGCAACGGTGGATCGCCGGCTGGACTCCGCCCAGCAGCGACGCGAAGATGCGCGCCGCGGCGTCGCAGATGTGGACCTTCGAGGAGCACCCCGACGACATCGCCCTCGGCGAGTTCTCCCAGACGGAGCTGCGCGGCTACCTGGAGAGCCGCGAGTCAGGCATGAAGTACGCCGCCACCCTGTCGCAGACGCCCGTGCACGAGCTCACCGGCCAGCTGGTCAACCTCTCCGCCGAGGCCCTCGCCGCGGCGGAGATCGGCCGCGAGCGCAAGGCCGACGAGCGGCAAACCGGGCTGGGGGCATCGCATCTCCAGACGATGGAAGTCGTCGCCGCGATGATGGGCGAGCCGCTGCCAGACGACACGCAGGTGGTCTGGCGCGACACCTCGGCCCGCGCGTTCGGCGCGGTCGTCGACGGGCTGGGCAAGCTCGCGCAGATGCTCGGCATCCCGCCCCAGGAGCTCTGGGACCGGGTGCCCGGGGCGACCGCGCAGGACGTTCGGCGCTGGAAGACCACCGCCGCACAGGGCGATGCGCTGGGCAACCTCACCGCACTGCTGGAGCGGCAGGCCGGCGGCACCGGCACGGGCGGCGAGCGCACCAGCCAGGGCGGGCTGATCCTGCCGCCAGGGGTGGAGGCGTAGGTGGCCCGCACCATCGCCGGCGCGCAGTTGACCGTGGCGCACCGGCAGGCGCAGCTTGCCCTACGCGCGGACGTCCTCGCGGACCTGACGCGGCTGTGGACGCTGTTCGACGCCGGCGACCTGGAGGCCACGTTCACCAGGTTCGCTGCGGCGGCGGAGATCTTGATCCGGCAGCGGCACGGTGACAGCGCCGGCCTGGCCGCCGCCTACTTCGAGCGGTTCCGGTCGGCCGAGGGGGTGGACGGCACCGCGGCCGCGCAGCTGGTCGACCCGCCGCCGCCGGTGCTGGTCCGCGAGACGCTGAGACTGGTCGGCGTGAACGGCGTCACCACCGCGGCGCAGGCCGGGCTGAGCCCCGCACAGGCCAGCCGCCGTGGCCTGGTCCGCGTCGCCGGCGCCGCGACGCGGCTGGTGCTCGGCGGCGGCCGCAACACCCTCGCCGCCTCGGTACGCCGCGACCGGGAGGCGGAGGGCTGGCAGCGGGTCACCGACGGCAGCCCGTGCGCGTTCTGCGCGATGGTCGCCTCCCGGGGCCCGGCGTACACGTCACAGCGCACTGCCCGGTTTGAGGCCCACGACCACTGCGGCTGTTCGGCCGAGCCGTACTACCGCGGCTCGCGCACCCTCGCCACGAACGCCCGCCTGGCGGAGGCGTGGGAGGTCGCCCAGCGGCAGGCCGCCGACACCGGCGAGCTGTCGCGAGGCACCAGCAACGACGCGCTCAACGCGTTCCGCCGGCACCTCGCCGGCGGCCAGTGAGAGGAGACCCATCGTGCGGACGTGGAGCGACCGGCACCCGGCCACCCGGGACATCGCCCGGCACTTCAACTACGAGCACCTGCCGCAGGAGCTGCGGGACGTGAGCCAGCAGTTCCACGACCTGGCCGAGCACCTGATCGTGGTCCTGCCGGACAGCCCGGAGCTGACCGCGGGCCTGCGCAAGCTGCTGGAGGCGAAGGACTGCGCCGTGCGGGCCCGCAAGGCGGCCCACGACGACGGCACGGCCGCCACCGAGCCGACCGGGTCGCGGGCGGGCGAGTAGACCACCCCGGCCCGCCCGGGCCGGGGGAACAACCGACGACCCCGCCGGGGTCGGGAGACGGAGAGATCCGGATGGGCACCGAGAACGACGGCGGTAACGCCGGCGGGACGTTCACGCAGGCCGACGTGGACCGCATCGTGCGGGAGCGGCTGGCGCGCGAGCGGGAGAAGTACGCCGACTACGACGAGCTGAAGTCGAAGGCCGGCGAGGCCGACAAGAACAAGTCGGCGCTGGACAAGTTGCTGGAGAAGGTCTCCGGCCTCGAGGAGCGGGCGTCCAAGGCCGAGGCGGCGGCGCTGCGCGCCGACGTGGCCCAGGCCAAGGGCCTCACCCCGGCGCAGGCCAAGCGGCTGCACGGCAGCACCCGCGAGGAGCTGGAGGCCGACGCCGACGAGTTGCTGAGCATGTTCAAGCCGGCCGAGGGCAAGGGGGGCGACGGCGGCAAGGACGGCGACGGCAAGGGCACCGGCGACGGTGACGGCGGCAAGGGCGGCGTCGACACCAGCACGACCGGCGGCGACGCCGGCGGGAAGGGCGCCCTGGGCGACGGCAAGGGCGGCGACGGTGAGGGACGCCGTGCGCTGCCGGCCGCCGGCGGCCGGCCCAAGGAGAAGCTCACCTCGGGCGCGGTGCCGGGCACCAGCGGCGAGAAGTCCCCGGCCGAAATGGCCGAATCGATCCTGTCCGGTTTCTGAGCCCTGGCGGGTAGCCGCTGAGGGCTAGCACATGAAGGAGTAACCACCAGTGGCTGTCCTGACCGCAAAGGGAGTCTCGGCGCTCGCCGTCGAGCTGCTCACCCGCATGCTGGTGCTGCCGATGACCGTCTCGCGCATCCCCGGCGAGGAGTTCGCCGGCGGCAACGGCGACACCATCACCGTGCGGGTGCCTCAGCCGAGCGTGGCCCGCAAGCAGGCCAACCGCGGCGACCTCATCACCTACGACGACATCACCGAGGTCCCGGTGGACGTCAGCCTGGAGCACCTCTACCACGCCAAGCGTGTCACCGACGAGGAGCTGTCGTTCGACATCGCCGACTTCGGCCGGCAGATCACCCGCCCGCAGGTCGAGGCGGTGGCGTCCGGCGCGGAGGCCGAGCTGGCCGCCGCGATGAACGCCATGCCGTCCGAGCTGTCGATCACCGCCGACGGGTCGAACATCGACGCGATCATCCTGGAGGCCCGCGAGCAGCTCGGCCGCGCGAACGTGCCGCTGTCGGACCGGTGGATGGCCGTGAGCCCGGAGGTGGCCACGTTCGTTCTGGCGCTGGACAACGTGTCGCGCGTCGACGCGTCGGGCAGCCCGTCGGCGCTGCGGGACGCGGTCATCACCCGGTACCGCGGGTTCAACTTCGTCGAGTCCGCCGGCCTGACCGCCGGTCACGCCGTGGCGTACCACAAGTCCGGGTTCGCGTTCGCCAACCGCACGCCGGTCACCCCGCGCGGTGTGGTCAACTCGACGGCCACCACCGTGGCCAACGGGATCGGCGTGCGGCAGATCTTCCAGTACGTCCCGGACCGGCTGTCCGACGCCTCGGTGGTGTCGACGTTCGCCGGCGCGGCCCCGGTGACCGACGCGGGTGGGGCAACTCCCCGCGCCATCAAGATCACCACCGCGCCCTGATGGATGAGCTGCCGCCGCTGGCGACGGTCGAGCAGCTCGGCAAGCTCCGTATCGGCTACGTCCCCACGGACGCCGAGGCGGAGCGTGCTGCCGGGCTGCTGACCGCCGCCAGCGACCTCATCCGCGACACCGCCGACGTCACGTGGGTCGACGACGCCGGCCAGCTGGTTGGCGTGCCCCGCCGCGTTTTCAACATCTGCCTGGACGTGGCGTACCGGGCGTTCGACAACCCACAGGCGTTGTCGCAGCGGCAGATCGGCGACAGCTCCAAGGCGTACGACCGGACCGGCCGGGAGGGCGGTGAAGCCGTGTACCTGACCAAGGCGGAGGAGAAGGCGGTCCGCCGCGCGGCGGCGGGCTCCGGGTTCGTGTCCGTGACGATGGTCAGCCCGTGGTCGACAGACCGCGCCGACGAGGACCTGACCGGCCTGTGATCCCCATCGGAGCTCACGAGCGGCACACGGTCCTGGACGTGTGGCGGGCCACGCTCGTCGACGACGGCGCCGGCGGGCAGATCGAGACGCTCGGCAAGGTCGGCCAGGTGCGGGTGCTGCTGGCGCAGCCGACCGCCGCCGAGCGTACGGCGGCGGACCGGTCGGGGGCCCGGCTGGACCAGGTGGCGTACGCCGGCCCGCACGACGACGTGCGCCGCGGCGACGAGCTGCGCGGCGCCGGCGAGGTGTACCGGGTGACCGCCACGGTGCGCCCGTCCGAACCCGTGTATCTGCGCGTCGAGTGCGAACGCGCCCAGGCAGAGGAGTAGCAACGATGACCAGAGTGCTGATCGCGGTCAAGCCGGGCACCGTCACGGTCGGCGGCGTGCGACGCATCGTCCGCAAGGGCGTCACGACCGCCCACGACGGCCACGAGATCGTCCAGCGGTACCCGCACCTGTGGGCGCCGATCCGCCCGGACTACGCCGTTGACGCCGGCGAGGAGCTCGAGGACGTGGACGCCGCCGAGGACCCGGTACGGGGGCGGCTGACGGTGCTGCTCGGCCTGGACGCCGACGCGAGCACCCAGGAGATCTGCGACGTGCTCGACGAGCACCTCGCCGCGCAGCTCGCCGGCGGCAGCATGCCGGAAACCGTGGACGCCACCACGCTGGCCGACCGGGCGCCGGTGCTACTGCCCGTCGACGAGGACGACGCCGGCGATCCGGCCACCCCGCCGGCGGACCGGCCGTCTGTCGCAGGTGCG
>NZ_JBEYTP010000075.1:0-1901 GCF_040643125.1 Micromonospora sp. NPDC047465 | reverse complement strand
CACCACGCTGGCCGACCGGGCGCCGGTGCTACTGCCCGTCGACGAGGACGACGCCGGCGATCCGGCCACCCCGCCGGCGGACCGGCCGTCTGTCGCAGGTGCGACAGACGGCGGTGCCGGCGACGTCGACGAGCCGGCCGGCCCGGACGACGTCGACGACGCCGCGGCGGAGCGGGCCCGGATCCGGGAGTGGGCGGCCGACAACGGGATCGAGGTGTCCCCGCGCGGGAAGATCCCGACCGCCGTCGTCGAGCAGTACCGGGCGGCGGCCGCCGCGAAGGCCGAGGTGGGCCGCGATGGGTGAGCCCGTGCGGGAGGTGCCGTCGCCGGGCGAGTGCCGCCGCCTGGCGACGGACGCGGCTGCCGCGAACCACGTCTCCCGGTCGGTGATCTGGGCGCTGCTGGCCATCGCCGGCGAGCTGGCCGAGATCCGCCGCGAGCTGAGGCGGTCCCGCTGATGGCCCGCCGGCAGACCGTCACCGTCGACGGTATGGGCCTGCTCGCCAAGCGGCTGAAGGAGCTGCCCACCAGCGTCCAGGACGGCGCAAAGACCGCTGTGAAGGACGAGACGAACGAGGTGGTCGACGACATGCGCCGTACCGCACCGCGCGACTCAGGGGACCTGGTGGCCGGGATGCAGGCCGAGTTCACCAACGGCGGGCTGGGTGGCCGGGCGGTGTCCACGGCCCGGCACTCCACGTTCGTCGAGCACGGCACCGAGGACACCCCCGAGCAGCCGTTCATGACGCCGGCGGCGGAGCGGTCCCGCCGGCGTTTCCCCGGCCGCATCCGCGACGCGGTGGGCGCCGAACTGAAGGACCTGACGCGGTGACCGCGCCGGTGTCCCGCTCGCCGCTGCACGCAGTGCAGATGGCCCTGTACCGGCGGCTGAAGGACGACCCGGCCCTGACGGCGCTGGCCACCGGCGGCGTGTGGGACGAGGTGCCGGAAGGCACGCCGTACCCGTACATCCGTATCGGGGACCACCTGTCGACGCCGGACAACGACCACGGCGGGTTCGGTCGGGAGGTCACGGTCACGATCCACGTGTGGACCAAGGCCCGCGGCAACAGCCAGGGCCAGGGCATCGCCGGCCGTATCGGCGAGTTGCTCGACCACCGGCCTCGGGACCTGGCGGTGGTGGGGCACCGGGTGGTGTCCATCCGGCAGGAGTTCGATCAGGCGTTCCCCGACGCCAACCCCGAGCTGCGGCACCACGTCATCCGGTTCCGCATCATCACTGATCAGGAATGAGGTACGGCCCATGAGCGGGCTCGATGCGTTCGGCACGCAGTTCAAGCGGGGTGACGGCGTCACCCCGACCGAGGCGTTCACCGCCCTGGCGAACGTCACCAACATCTCCGGCCCGTCGCGGTCCCGGGAGACCCTCGACGTCACCACCCACGGCAGCCCGGGCGGGTGGCGGGAGTTCATCGGCGGTCTGAAGGACGGCGGGGAGATCAGCCTGGAGCTGAACTACGACCCGACGGAGACCACGCACGACCTCGACGACGACTTCGACGACGCCGCGCCCCGGAACTACCAGATCGTGATCCTGCCGGACACGGCGGACGAGCACACCTGGACGATCAAGGGCATCCTCACCGAGGTCGGCGACGAGTTCCCCCACGACGACAAGATGGCGCGCTCGATCACCATCAAGGTGTCCGGCAAGCCGACCCTGGCGAAGACGGGAGCCTGACCGGTGGCGCTCCTGAACCGTGACGCGATCCTCGCCGCCGAGGACCGCACGTACGAAGAGGTCAACTGCCCAGAGTGGGGCGGGTCGGTGCGGCTGCGGTCCATCACCGGCGCCCAGCGTGACGCCTACGAGCAGTCGCTGGTGCAGCAGCGCGGCGGCAACCGGCAGATGAACCTGCGCAACGCGCGGGCCAAGCTGA
>NZ_JBEYTP010000074.1:0-19409 GCF_040643125.1 Micromonospora sp. NPDC047465 | reverse complement strand
CGTCCGGGTACTTACGAGGGGCGGGCACAGAGAACCTCCTGGTCAGGGCCTATAAGACCACGATCGAAAGTCTCCGAGCTACCGGGGGAACCTCAAGTCGCGTGACGCCGGTCAGTCGGCCTGAAGGAGCAGTCCGAGGACGCTTCCGTAGATGATGTGGACGACGGCCGCGACCGCGGGAGTTTGGATCCCGTAGTTGAGGGCGAACAGGCCAGGCGGCTCCAACACGGCTGTGCTGGCCGGGCCCGCCCGTTGCGAGGCCATGCGCGGGTGGAAACCCGGAAGCAGCGGCAGGAGAATCGTCAGCGCGATCCCGACGTGGAGGCTCCCGATCAGCGCCCCGATCCACCAGGTGGCGCGGTGGAGCAGGGCAAACATGGCCGCGTAGCCGAGGGCGAAGCCCTGACCGGCGCAGAGGTGGATGAAGAACCCGACGACCCGGGCGCGGTCGGGATCCTCGGTGACGATGGTCCCGAGTACCAGGGGAATGTCGAGGCGAGTAAGGCCGGCCAGTTGTGCAGTGATCAGCGCCGCGGTGAGCGCCACGGTAGCGACCAACCCGAACAACGCCCATCCGGCCCAGTCCATCTCAGCAGCGGTCGACGCCGCGACTGTTCACAGGTGGCACGACGAGTGCTCCGGCCGGCTCAGCCACGCCTCTCGTCCTCCCCGGCAAGCCTGTGCCACGGGCTTGGGCGACGGCACGCCCGGTGGTGGCCAACCGCTGGACTGTGCTCAACCCGGCTGGTTGCGGAGTTTCGTGTCTGCTTGCCATCAGCCCGGTCCACCCCTCGTTCGATCGGAGATTCAGGCGTGCTTGTGGGACAGCGAACTCGGCGCCTTCACGTCGGCGCCGTCGTCCACGCCGACCCCGGGCCGCTCGACCAGGCTCGCCGCCAAGCCATCCGGTAACACCGGCCAGGGCCGCACCGGCGAAACCGAACACCAGGGCGAGGACCCCGCTGTCAGCCCACCGATGATCCCCGCCGCGATCATGTAACCCGCCGCCAGGGCGAACCCCGGGCGGTCGGCGGCCAGATACACGATGTCGAAGATCACCGCGGTGGCAAGCAGCCCCGAGGGGAACACGATCAACATTGGGTGGATCGCGTGCCCCACGACCGCACTCCGTCTCCTGCTCTGCGGGCATCACTGACCCCGACCACCGGCGGTTCTTCGCGGGCAGCCGACCGCTGCCCGCGAAGAACCTCCTCAAGCCTTCGTCACCCCGACCACCCGGTTGCCGGCATGCTGGTCCACCGGCGAGCCGGACCCGCTGATACCGGCGCGCTGGAGCGACTTGAGCGGCTCCCGGTCCTACTCCACGTCGACGTCAACGTCGACGTTGCCGATGCAGACGACGACGTTGTTGGGCTGAGTCCTGTTGTCGTTCGTCGTTTCGACCGCTGCGGACTGCTCGACGCTGACGTCGCTGTCCCGGATGGTGTTGTCCTTGATGATTTGGGCGACGATCACTTCGTTGCTCTGCTCGGTGTTCGCGCAGACAACCTCGGTGCGGTCCCAGGCCCCGGGCTCCGGGTGTCCGTAGGGCGCGGCGAGCGCGGCGGCGGGCGTACCGAGCAGCAGGGCGGCGCTGCCCAGCGCTACCCCGCCGGCGAGCCGGGTCAGAAACCTCTTGGACATGTCCCTCACTCCCTTCTGGTCGGCTCAGGAAGACGAGCCACGACGAACATAAGAAGGATTCATGTCCGGTCGGAGTGCTTTCCAGGTTTTTGAGGCGAACATGCCTTCAGCTGCTATAAGTAGTTGTTTCACATTCTGGGGTGGTTGGCCCGGTTCAGGTGGGCGCTCACCAGGTCGCCCGGTTCTGAGCGATGGCGACGATCCCTCTTCGGTGGGGTTGATGCCGTCGGGAGCCTTGGCGGCCGTCATGGCCTGCTCGCGTTTGCTCAGCGCGCTGTCGACCGGGGTCGGCGATCCAGCCGGTGGCAGCGAGGACAACGGCCGCCTCGGTCCCGATCGCCAGTGGGGTCGGGAAGTTGGGCGTCCGGCCGTACGCGGCCACAGCGGCGATCGCGGCTGCGACGACGGGCGGCGGCAGCAGTGTCCCTGTGCTTGCTGTCCCGTCTGCTGCTGGAGCCTCCGGGCTCGCCCCCGCTCCGGGTGGCTGCGACACGGCGAGGGTGTGCCCGCCTCCCCGGTCATGGTTCGATACAGCTGGGGGGTAGGGGTAACGTCCCGTGCTGCCCGTCGGACTCCCGAACCATCGTTGTAGCAGGGGAGGAGTGGGTCATGGCCCGACGGTTGCCATATACCCCTAGGGGGTATATGGTTCCGGTTGGAGGTGGACGGCATGAGGCACGAACACGTGACTGACACCGATGCCATGGTCGCTGGTGGGCATCACGGGCATCAGGTTCCGGTGGGCGAGCAGCCTCGCGGTGGATCCGATGGCGGGCATGGAAGCGGTGCTGGGGCAGCCGGCCCCCAGCCCGTGGGTGGTCACCACGGTGGTCACCATGACCGCGCAGGGCATGGTTTTGCCGGTGGGCACGGCGGTCATGGCGCGCATGCGGGGCACGGCGGTCATGGCATGCATGCGGGGCACGGGGGTCATGACAAGCATGCGGGGCATGATCCGGAGCAGTTCCGGCGTAAGTTCTGGTTGAGCCTCGTCCTCACGGTGCCGATCGTGGTGACCAGTCACATGGTGATGGGTTGGTTCGGCTACGCCCTGGACTTTCCGGGTATGGGCTGGGTGGGTCCGGTTCTGGGGTCGGTGGTGTTCTTCTATGGGGGTTGGCCGTTCCTGGTCGGTGGTGTCCGTGAGGTGCGTGATCGTGCTCCGGGGATGATGCTGCTGATTTCGATGGCGATCGCGGTGGCGTATGTCGCGTCGATGGCGACCAGTTTCGGTGTGTTCGATCTGGACTTCTGGTGGGAGCTGGCGGCGCTGGTGACGATCATGTTGCTGGGGCACTGGCAGGAGATGAAGGCGATCGGTCAGGCGCAGGGTGCTCTTGCCGCGTTGGCGGCGTTGCTGCCCGATGACGCCGAGCGGGTCGATGGCGATGGTGCTGTGCATCGGGTGTCGGTGTCGCAGTTGCGGGTGGGTGACGTCGTGCTGGTCCGTTCTGGTGGCCGGGTGCCGGCTGACGGTCGGATCGTCGACGGCGCTGCTGAGTTGGACGAGTCGATGATCACGGGGGAGTCCCGGCCGGTGCCGCGTGGCGTGGGCGACCGGGTGGTGGCGGGCACGGTGGCCACCGATTCCGCGTTGCGGGTGCGGGTCGACGCGGTCGGTGAGGACACCGCGCTGGCCGGCATCGGTCGGCTCGTCGCGCAGGCGCAGGCGTCCAGCGGTCGGGCGCAGGTCCTCGCCGACCGGTTCGCGGCGATGCTGTTCTACGTCGCGGCCGCCGCCGCGGTGGTCACCTTTGCCGCCTGGTGGGCGTTGGGTGATGTCGACGAGTCTGTGGTGCGGACGGTGACGGTGCTGGTGATCGCCTGCCCGCATGCCCTCGGGCTGGCCATTCCGCTGGTGATCGCGTTGTCCACCGCGGTGTCGGCCAAGGCGGGCATCCTGGTCAAGGACCGCCTCGCCCTGGAGCGGATGCGCACCGTCGACGCGGTGCTGTTCGACAAGACCGGCACCTTGACCAAGGGCGCCCACACCGTCACCGCCACGGCCGCCGCGAGCGGCACCACGGAGGACGAGGTGTTGCGGATCGCCGGCGCGGTCGAGGCCGACAGCGAACACCCCCTGGCCAAGGCTCTGGTCACGGTCGCGCGGGACCGGGGGCTGCGGGCGACCGCCCGGGATTTCCGGTCCCTGACCGGTCGTGGGGTTCAGGCGGTTGTCGACGGCACCACCTGGGCGGTGGGTGGCCCCGCTCTGCTGCGGGAACTCGGCGTGCAGGTTCCTGAGGAGTTGGAAAGTGTTGCGCGGGGGTGGTCGGCTCGTGGTGCGGCGGTGCTGCATCTGGTCCGTCTGTCGGAGGCCGGCCGACCGGTCGCGGTGGGTGCGTTCGCTTTGGAGGACGAGGTCCGCCCGGAGGCCCGCCAGGCCATCTCCGACCTGCGCGAACAGGGTGTCAAGAAGATCGTGATGATTACCGGGGATGCCCGGCCGGTTGCCGAGGCGGTCGCTGCTGATCTGGGGTTCCGGCCGGGGGTGGACGAGGTCTTCGCCGAGGTGTTGCCCGCCGACAAGGACCGGGCGGTCGCGGAGTTGCAGGCTCGGGGGCTGACCGTGGCGATGGTCGGCGACGGTGTGAACGACGCGCCCGCCCTGGCCCGCGCCGACGTCGGTTTGGCGATCGGCGCCGGTACCGACGTCGCGATCGAGTCCGCGGGGGTCATCCTGGCCTCGTCGGACCCGCGGGGTGTCACGGGCGTGATCCGGCTGTCCCGCGCCTCGTACCGGAAGATGATCCAGAACCTGGTCTGGGCCGCCGGCTACAACGTGGTGGCGATCCCACTCGCCGCTGGCGTCCTGGCCTGGACGGGGTTCACCCTCAGCCCGGCCGTCGGCGCGGTGCTGATGTCCGCCTCCACCATCGTGGTGGCACTCAACGCCCAACTACTACGACGGGTCAAGCTCACCCCCGCACAGCACTAACACACGTATGAACGGCGGCCCGGTCGAGACCATCCGACCGGGCCGCCCCGCGCCTGGACAGGCACAGGCGACTCGGGTACGTCCGCTCAGGCCGTCATCGGCTGCCACGTCACGCCCGAGTCGGCGCTGCGCAACACCCGGCCGTCCTCGGTGGCCAGGTAGATGAGGTTCTCGTGCACGGTGAGCGCGACCGGGGCGCCCGCTGTGCGGCCGGCGGTGGGCGACCAGGTCGCCGCACCGTCGACGGATCGCACCAGTGCGCCATCCGCCGTGACCGCCACCAGTTCCCGCGCAGACCAGTGCAGTAGCACCGCTGGCGGGCCGCCGGCCGGTGCCCAGGTGCGGCCACCGTCAGTGGAGCGGCGCGTGCCCTGTTCCGTGGTTGCCAGGAGGGTGTCCGGGCGGTGCGGGTCGACGGCCAGGTCGTAGGCCTCGATCGTGGAACGGGACTGCCACGTGACCCGGTCAGTGCTGGCCATCAGGGCGCCGCTGGTCGAATCGAGGCCGTACACGACGCCGCCGGAAGAGCGCAGCAGGTGGAAGTCGGCCTGCCCGGCCAGGGACAGGGTCCGCCAGGAAAGGCCGGCATCGATGCTGTGGATCAGCCCAGCCGCAACCGGATTCGCTGTTGCACATGGACATCTCCTCTGGTGGGTGTGGGTAGGCAAGGCAGATCAGGACCGGACGGGGCGGTCAGGGGCATCGACGCCTCCGCATGCATCTGCGCCAGTTCTCGTCCGACCCTCTGGTCATCCGGAGCCCTCCCTCAGCCCGGCGGAGCTGCGGTGCGGCCCCGTCCTCTGCCTGAGCGTCGGTGTCCCGTCACGATCCGCCTTTCTTGATAAGCGGAAGCTGCCCCAGGGGGTAAACATTTCCCACTTACCCGTACCCCCTAGGGGCGAAGGAGCGGTTGTGATGTCACCCAGGACCAAGCGGTGGTGGGCGCTCGGCCTCATCGCGCTCACGTCGACCACCAACAGTGTGTGAAGGAGAGCATCATGGACATCGCCAGCGTGACCGTCCTCGGCAGCCGTCGACAAGGAGGCAACAGCGCAACGCTGCTCGACAGCACCCGCGCCAAGCTGCCTCACGACGTCAGTCAACCCACCCTCACCCTTCCGGCAACAACGAAGGCCAGAAGGGCGAGGGAATCGGAACCGCCACTCGCGTGATCCGCCACCTGATGACGTCTTCGGGGCGGTCGGCCGTAACGGCCGCCCGCCCCGAAGCTCGGCGGTCGCCGCCAGCACCCAGCAGCTCGTCGACTTCACCGAAGACGTCGCGGAGCACTACCTGAGCCGTTCCTTAGCTGGCCGCCGACGCGCGCCCGATCGCGTCCGCGATGTCCGGCGCAGCCGGATCGGAGAGCACGACCTCGTCGAACTGACCACCGGCGGCCGCACGGTCCAGGACGATGTGCAGCCCCAGCTCGCCCCGGCGTGCCGCTACGAGCTGACGGGGACCACCGAGCAACCCCCAAACGCCGATCTTGACGATGCCGGACACGACCATTCCGCGCCGGGCGCCCCGCGCCAGGCGCAGCGGGTCGGCCACAACGGCCACACTCCGCACCGCGGTGACGGGGACAGCCAGCCGCTCACGCCCGATCCAGAGCCGCTCCCACCCGGTGAACCGAATGTCGACCAGTTCGACGGCAACCGTGACTGAGGCCATCAGCCGTTCCCTTCCCTCGGGTCGGAGCCTTCGTCTCGCTCCGGCGTCTGTTGTGGGCTGTCGGTGGCTGCCGGCTGATCGGCCGGCAGCAGGATGGTGGCCAGCAGTCGGGGCGTCCTGCCCTCGCCGGGCTCGTTGCCCAGCAGCGGGCCGATGACCTGGCTGAGGTCGGCGGCGAACTTTGCCAGCTCCGCGTCGGTCAGGTGGAGCACGAGCTGCTGGTACCCGACCCCGTCGGCGGCGAAGTCGATCCGCTCACGGGCGAGGTAGCGGGAGAACTCCGACAGCAGGCTCGACACGAAGGCGGTGAAGTAACGGGCGTGATCCTCGGGCGTCGCGGTGGCCAGGGCTGCGGCGTCCAGCGTCGCACCGTGGGTAGGCAGGGCGTAGACCCGCTCGACGGCACCGCGGATCTTGCGCTCCTCCACCACCTCGATCAGGCCGGCCTTGACCAGCGTGGCCAGGTGCCGGTACAGCGTGGCCTGCGGGATGTCCGGCAGCAGCGCCGCCAGGTCGTGCGTGGTCAGTCGCGCACCCGCCACCGCCCGCAGGATCCGGATGCGCACCGGGTGCAGTGCCAACTCCGCCCAACGCTCCCTCGACAACTCCACGGACCAACGGTATCACTATCGAGAATGAGAATGGACGGCGTGTGGTCTCTGGTCGGGTGATCTCGCGTCCGGCGACGGCCTCCGACTCCCCGGGGCGGAGAGGTGTGCCCGGCGCCCGCGTGGGTACGCGTCCGGCCGACCCGGAGGAGACCGCGGTGACGGACGAGGCGCCCGACTACTTCCAGCCCGAGCGCGGGCTGGTGCTCACCCACCTGTTGATCGTGCGGGACGTGGACCGTTCGCGGGAGTTCTACCGCAACGTGCTGGGAGCGACGGTGGTGCGCGAGCGGCAACCGGCCATTCTCCGACTGCACAACGGCTACATCGTGATCAACGACGAGGGCGGTCCGACCGACGACAAGCCGACCGTCCGGGCGCAGGCACCGGCGGACCCGAACGTGCTCAGCGGCGCGCTCAACATCCGGGTGACCGACGTACGTGCCGTCTACGAGCTGTGGCGTTCCCGCGGCGGACAGTTCCTGACCGAACCGAAGGATCACGGGGTGGAGATCCGCTGCTACCTGCGTGATCCGGACGGCTACCTCATCGAACTCGGTCAGGGCACCGGAATCCTCGCTGAGATGGGACGACCGGCCCCCACCCAGCGGTGACCCGCACACGTCGACTTCCAAGCGGACGGCCTGGGTCGAAACGCCGCTCGGTCGAGACAGCCTCGCGGACCTGGACGTGGCGGTGTGCCGCCGGGCGCGGGGGATGGTTATCCCGTCGTCAGGCCGACGATGAACGGGAGCGTGGCGATCGAGAGTAGCGTCTGCGCGCCGGTGATGGACGCGATGAGGTGCGTGTCGCCGCCCATCCGCCTGGCGAGGACGTAGGCGGATGGTGCGGTCGGGACAGCGCAGATGATCGCGATGCTGGTGAGCGTCGCGCCGCTGACGCCGAGTGCTGTGGCGATGGCGACCGCCGCGAGGGGCAGGGCGACGAGCTTGAGTGCGGATGTCGAGAGGACGTCGACGACATCACGCCGCCGCAGGCGGAAGGTGATTGCCGCACCTGCCGCCAGCGTTCCGCACACCAGCGCCGGCGCGGCGAGCATGTCGAGGGTGGTGGCCAGGAACGCGGGCAGATTGATGTGGAGCAGGCTCAGGGCGAGGCCGGCCACGCAGCCCTGGATGAGGGGGTTGCCGAGGAGTTCGCGCCAGAGCGTGGGCGGGTCGCGGTCGTCCCGGTCGCCGTGTCTCGACAGAACGCTCACCGATATGACGTTGACGAGCGGGACCATGACGGCGGCGGCCAGGGCGAAGGTCGCGACGCCTTCCGGGCCGAAGGCGGCGGACGCGAACACGAGCCCGATGTAGGTGTTGATGCGGATGCTGCCCTGGACCAGCGAGGTCAGTTGCGGGCCGTTCGCGCGGAGCGGGCGACGCAGCGCGATGACGAGCACGGAGACGACGACGACCGGTACGGCCAGGCTGGGCAGCAATGCCGCTGGCGAGGCCGCGGTCAGGTCGGCCGCGGCGATCGAGGTGACGAAGAGCGCGGGCGTGAAGACGCGATAGCTCATCCACTCGATGCCGCGCCAGAATCCCGGGTCGGTCACCAGCCGCCGGCGCAGCACCGTGCCGAGTCCGAGCAGCAGCACGATCGGAACGACCGCCATGACGACGAGATGCATGTCAACGACTGTGTTGCAATGGGTCAGTGCAGTTCAACCATGACAACATGACCGGGGTCCGTCTCGCCGCCGATCTCGCCAACCTCGTGGTCGAGGGCCGGCCCGGCGTGGGCGGGATCGGGGCGGGTGAGATCGAGGCGGTCCTGCGTACGCACGAGATCCGCCGACCGGCGCTCACGGCCCGGCAGGCAGAGATCCTGCGGGTGTGGGGTGTGCGGCTGCGAGCCGTGTTCGAGGCGCCCGGGACCGACGAGCGCTGCGCGGCGATCAACGCGCTGCTGGTCGAGGGGACTGCCGGGGCGTTTCTGACCACCCACGACGGGCTGCGTCCCCACCTGCACTTCACGCCCGAGGACGATGATGTCGTCGGCCGGGTCCGAGCGGTCACGGCCGGCGGTCTGGCGATCTTCGCGGTCGAGGCGGAAGGGCGGCGTCTGGGCGTCTGCGCCCGGTCGACATGCGTGACGGTGTTCGTCGACACCAGCCGCAACGGGCGTCGCGAATACTGTTCGACCCGGTGCGGCAACCACGACGCTGTGCATCGCCACCGGACCCAGCACCGAGCAGGCAGGTGATCGACGATCAGACCACGCACCGGGCGGCGGGACCCCCGCGTCGGCCGGAACCCGCACTCGCATCGAGAAAAGCGCAGCTCTCTATTGCATCCGCCGTCCGCGCAGGTCAAGATCCTCGGAAGCAAGAGTGGTCCGCTCCCCGAGCGTCACCAGCGCTCTTCTGCGCCCCGCTCGGTGGTCGGTGGATCCACGAGAGGAGTTACGCGTGCACGTAAATACGAAGTCGACGATCCTTCGATCCCGCGGGGCCCTGGCCGCCGCCGTGACGGCCGCGCTGGCCGGTTCCCTCCTCACCGCTCCGGCCGTCTCCGCCGCCGCTCCCGAGGGACCGGGGCAGGGCAGCTGCAAGATCGCCGAGGACCCGTCCTGGTCGGGCTGGAGCAACCACGAGCAGGTCGGCGACCAGCTGGCGCAGATCGAGCGCACCAGCGGCGGCCGGGTGGACGTCGAGGTGGTCGGGCACTCGCCGGAGGGTCGGGAGCTGTACACGGCCCGGGTCGGCACCGGCGACAAGGTGCTGCTGGTCACCAGCGCGATCCACGGCAACGAGCGGACCGGCACCGAGGCGCTGCTCGGGATCCTCAAGCGCCTGGGCAGCGCCGGTGACGCGCAGACCCGACAGATCCTCACCGAGGTCACCTTCGTCGCCATGCCGATGGTCAACCCCGACGGCGGCGAGCTCAACCGGCGCATGAACGTACGGTCCTGGGACGACACGGTCGCGGAGTTCCCGCAGCTGGCCGGCGCCCCGCGCGCCTGGTACCACCGGCTCAACGGGGACGGCATCAACCTGCCCGGCTACGACCTGAACCGCGACTTCAACCCCGACCTCGACTACGTGCCGCGCGCCGCCGACCTTCCGGGCCGCGACACCGACGCCGGGTTCTTCCTCTCCCCCGAGTCGCGGGCCATCCGCGACGTCTACGTGGGTCTGCGGGCGGAGAAGGGCGCCGTCGACGCGTACATCGACCTGCACCACATGGGGCCGTGCGACCGGATCACCGGCGGTGAGCAGGACGGCAACCTCATCTCCGTCTCGCTCGACTACCCGCCGCTCGGCGTGCAGGACGGCGCCGCGTACAAGGCGACGTGGCCGGCGCTGGACCAGGACAAGTCCCGCCGCTACGCCCTCACCGTGGCCAACGGCATGACCGCGAAGTACGGCGACCAGTCAAAGCTCGCCGCCATCGGCCGGTACTACCACCCGGACAACCGGGAGTACGCGGGCCAGGGCCGCTCGGCGCTCGCCCTGAACGGCACCGGCACGGTGCTGTTCGAGGTGCGCGGCCAGCAGGACGACCTGGGCCAGAAGCAGCACGGCATGCTCGTGCAGAGCGTGCAGACCGGCGTGGAGTCGCTGCTCAACGGCCTGGCCGACGGCACCGTCGACCGGGTCGACGGTGACGACTTCTTCGACCTGCCCGACTACGGCTGGGACACCACCAACGACTGACGATCATTGACGGCTGGCGGCCCCGGGGCAGGAGTTCCGGGGCCGCCGGCGTCGGCGGGATGGTGCCCCGTTCCAGGCCGAGCTGCTCGTCTGGCCGTTGACGGGGAGGTGTTGCTAGACCGCGCGGGCCACGCAGATCCTGGCGTCGAGGCGGGGCCCGGCCTCGTAGAGCATGTAACTCACGCCGCCGTCGGTGCCGAACGTCGGTGCCGCGACGCGGCCGTTGTCCGACGCGATCGGCCGGTGGAACACTCCGAGGTGGACCTCGCGGTCGAAGTTGTTGCCGATCTCGGTCAGATACATGTTGCCGCTGTTGCCGTGATACGCGAGATAGGCGGTGCCGTTGCGCTTCAACAGGTGCGGCGCGGAGATGTCGGTGAGTCCGTCGCCCGATGGTGACACCAGCGGGTCCGGGTCGAACTGCCAGCCGCTCCAGCCGTTCGGTGACCAGCCCCAGAAGATCTTCCGGGCGCCCGGCCCGATCGTGTGGAGGCCCATGAACACCATCACGTAGCGGTTGCCCTTGCCGGCCACGGAGTGCTCGAAGACCCGTGCGTACGAGGTCTCGGTGGTGTTGGGCACCAGTCTCGTCGACAGGATCGGGGTCTCGTCGGTGAAGTGGATGCCGTCGGTCGAGCGGGCGACCCGGGTCGTGTAGTTCTCGCCGTGGAAATACAGGTAGAACTGCCGGGTCGGCGCGTCCCATACCACGTGCGGGGACGACACGTGGCTCACCGTGGTGGTCGGCAGATGCCGGTCGATGATGGGATTGTTGGCGTATTCGGTGTAGGGGCCCTCGAGCCGGTCGGCGTAGGCGAGGCAGATTCCGCCGGGTGCGTCGTGCGGGGCGTAGTAGAGGTAGTAGCGACCGAGATAGCCGCTGATCTTGTCGTAGACTCCGCGCACGCACGGGAAGATGAACTCGCCGGTCGGGTTGTAGCGCAACGGGCTGGCGAACGCGTCGTGCACGTACCGATAGTTGGGAAAGCCGGCCGGTGCGGCGAGCGCGGGCGTGGGCGTCGCGGCGAGGCCGGCGCCGGTGGTTGCGACACCAACGGCCGCCGCACCACGCAGCAGCGTGCGTCGGGAGAATGAGCCTTCAGGGGTACGCGTCATCGCGTTCCCTCCGTCCACGAGGCGGGCCGATGGGGGCAGGGGGAGCGGGCCGGCCGTGACGAGTCAGCGGGTGTCATTCACCTTCGCCGAGCGTCCGTACGGTGTGGACGATCATCGCGGACGGGTTCGTTGGTTGACGAGTCTGCGCGCGCCGTCTCGGCGGCGTCAAGATGCTAATGCGATTAGCAAGGCGGGTTCGGCGGGCTTCGGCCGGTGCTGCCGCCAGCATCGTCGGCCTGTCGGCTGAACCCGGTTCGCTCGCCGTGAACCGGGACCCGCGTCCCTACGCGCAGGGCGCGTAGCTCGATGACGACACGGGCATGTGCAAGGTCGCGCCCGCTCGCCGCCGACGACGCGGAACAGGCACGCGCCGCCGTCCGACGCGAGTCCCGGCTGGTGCCGGACTGACCGGGCTGGTTGCCGCCGGTCGTCCCGTCCGGGCCGTCCGGTAAGGCACGTACGGTCACGTCGTCACGGATCATCCATGAGCGGTTACGAGCGTGATGTAGCCGGTGGAGTATACGGTTGTCGCCGCGTTCGGTCCGAGCGTGACGCGTCCCGCCGGCACCTTTTTGGCGAACACGGCCGCCCAGGGTGCCCGAGACCTTCAGCTTGAACATCTGGACCGCCACCGGGTTGCTGATGAGCCACGCCACCATCGACGCCGTACCGGAACTGATACCCGCCGGTACCGCGCGGGGCGGCCGGCCGCGGCCGGGACCGTGGACCCGGTTCATGATGCGGTTCGGCAAGGCGCTGCTGCGACTGCTGGTGGTCCTGATCGGCGTCTTCTGGCTGCTGCCGACCTTCGGCCTGGCCGTGGCGAGCCTGCGTAGCAGCGCCGACAACAGCGCCACCGGCTGGTGGACGGTCTTCACCGCACCGGCCCAACTGACCCTCGACAACTACGCCCAGGTGTTGCAGAACGAGCGGATCGTCGAATCGCTGTGGAACACGGTACTGATCACCGTGCCGTCGACCCTGCTCGTGGTGCTGCTCGGCGCACTCGGCGCGTACGCCCTGGCCTGGATGGACTTCCCCGGCCGGGACTGGCTGTTCGCGCTGGTCGTCGCGTTGATCGTCGTGCCGATCCAGGTGGCGATCGTGCCGGACGCACGGATCTTCCGGGCCCTCGGCATCTACGGCGAGATCCCAGCGGTGGTTGCCTTCCACGTGGCCTTCGGGTTGCCGTTCGCGATCTTCCTGTTGCGGAACTTCTTCCTGAACATCCCGCGCGACCTGCTCGAGGCGGCCCGCATCGACGGCGCCCGGGAAATGCTCATCTTCGCCCGCGTGGTGCTGCCGATCGGCTGGCCGGCCATCGCCTCGCTGGCTATCTTCCAGTTCCTGTGGGTCTGGAACGACCTGCTGGTCGCGCTCGTCTTCGCCACCTCCGACAATGCCCCGATCACCTACGCCCTGCGGGAGCAGATGCGATCGTTCTCGTCCAACCTCGACACGATCGGTCCCGGCGCGTTCCTGTCCATGCTCGTGCCGCTCGCGGTCTTCTTCGCCTTCCAGCGCTACTTCGTGCAGGGCGTCCTCGCCGGGTCAGGCAAGTAGCGAAGGTGAATCACGGGGTGCGCGCCGGGCACGACGCAGGGGCGCGCACCCCAGCACTCGGGACCCGGAACCGGAACCGGGGTGGGGCCGACTCCGCTGACCCCACCCCGGGCATCGCCGTTCGGCGAATTCGTCGGCTGCCCGAAGTACGTCGGTCGCCCGAGGCGATCGGCCAGCCCCGCATCTCGTGCGTGTGACCTCGGTGGTGGTGCGCCTTGTGCCGGATCTGCCTCGCGGGCATGGCCGCCACCTACCGGAAAGGAGCCGGTGATGAGCCCGTCGGAACTGCTCAGTACCAGGGCGGAGGCACTTTTCGCCTCCACGCTCCAACCGTCGACGGATCCGACGCCCGAGCGAATCCGGCTGGCGGTGCTGAACAGCGTCAGCCGGCACCGGGCGGCCGGTTGCGCGGCACTCGTCGCGCAGGAGTACGGCGACCATCCGGCCGAGGCGGTCAGTCGCATGCGCTGGGCCGTGGCCGCCGTCCGGGCGGCGTACCAACTGGTCGGGCCGTCGGCCTGACTGCCGGCGTCCGCGAGTACGGACCGAGGTTCCGGCTGGTCGGTGGGGGTAGTGGCGGCCGGCCAGCCAGATGGTGAGGCCCTTCATGGTGGTTGATCAGTCCATGGTCGGCCGGTCGGCCTGCTGCCTTCCGGCCGAGGACGTCTCTCCGGCGGCAGGCTCCGCGCTGTCGGCGATCTCTCGATGCCGTCAACGACGGCGCCCGCGGACCAGCACCCCTCGGCGCCAGTTGTCCATACCCGTGCTGGATGTCCCGCTGTGCTATGCCGGGCTGGAGTTGCAGACGTCCACCGGCCTGGTCCGACTGCACGCTGAGTCGAGCGCGGTCATGCTCAGTGGCCAGCAGGCCGCCGTGCTGGCCGTCCTGCTCACCGCGCGGGGGGCGCCCCTCAGCCGGGAGGCGGTCTGGGCCGCCATGCCGCGCGGGTACCGGCCGCCGTCAGCTGCCCAGATCGGCGTGGTGATCGCCAACATCCGTAGGAGGATCGGTGCCGCACGCATTCTCACCGGGGCGGACGGCTGGTGGGTGCGGGACCCGATCGCGCCGGAACCGGTCGACGGCACCGACGTGCTGTCGTTCGGCAGCCTGCGACTCGATGTCGAGCATCGGTACGTCCTCGACGGGCCGGCTCGGTTCATCCGGCTCGGCCCGCGGGAGTTCGCCGTGCTGCGGGTGCTCGTCGAGGCGCGGGGAGTGCCGCGCAGCAGGAGTGGGATCTGGTCGTCGTTGCCGCCGCACGACCGGCCCGCCACGGCCGCCGCGGTGGGCGTGCACATCCACCACCTCCGGGAACGCCTCGGGCCTGACCGGATCATCACAGGCGGGGGCGGCTGGCGGCTGGCCGGCCCGGCGGATCGACGGCAGGGCTGAGTCGACGATCGGCGCGGGCCGATCTGCCTCCACCGTGGAGAAGTCCACGGTGCTGCGGCGCCGGTCGAGTTGTCAGGGGTGTGGCCATCTCCGCCGCGCCGATCCGGCCCTCGCCCAGTAGGGGGTGAGCGGAGGATACCGATGCGAGCCCATTGTGGATAGTGTCCTCGGCCGTACTGTCCGCTCACCTGAAGGGTTCTGCTATGGCCTTTGGTCATCGATGGCTGGTGCGAACTGCCGCCGCCGCGCTGCTCGTCCTTGCCGGGACGGCTACCCCCGTCGGGTCCGCCTCGGCGGCGGACACGGGTGCGAAGTTCACGTTCGATCTGGCCGGTACGGCGATTCCGCTGGGGGTCGAAAGGAAGAGGGTCCACCTGAGACTCACCAATCTGACCGACAAGACCCCGAGTGAGGTCATTTTCTACGTCCGCTCCCTCGAGCTGGACTTGTCCAAAGCATCACTCATATGGCCGGAGGGCGGTGGCTCCGGTGAGTGTGACGGCGACACCTCGGGTTGGTACTGCCGTATCGAATCGAGCCTGTTTCCGGAGCTGCTGCCGGCACCCGGCGGGACGGTGGATCTGCCCATCGATATTCGTATCTACGAGAAACAGAAGCCCTACGAAGGCAGGTTCCACGTCGAGGCCGGCATGGCCTGGGGTGAGGAAAGGACGCCACTTGCCGGCAAATGGGTCACGCTCAAGTTGGTCGACGATCCCGAAGCCGACCTGTCGGTGGTGGCGCCGGACGTGAAGCAGTCGGTGCGGGTCGGTGCGGGCGGCCGGCTCGCATCCACCGGGCCGTTGAACCCGGGCGAGACGGGCGCGGTGCGGTACCGGGTCGTCAACCAGGGGCGGAAGGCAGTCAGCGGCGTCAAGGCCACGCTGCACCTGCCCAAGGGTGTGACGTTCACCCGACCGCCGAAGGAGTGTGCGGTCGGCGACGACGGGCGGTCAGCGGTTTGCACCTACGACACGCTCGCGCTCGTACCGGCCAGCCAGGACACCGACCCGAATGACAGCATCTACTCCGCTGTCGAGTTGCACAATCTGGCGACGGTGTCGGCCTCCATCAAGGCACCCGTCACCTTGGCGGGCGGGACCGTGCAGGTCGAGGGCCTGACCGAGGGAACGGGCACCCGCTCCGGCCCGGAGCACGCAGAACTTCCGGCGAACGCCGTCGCCGTACGGGCAGTCGACGTGGACGACAGCGACAACGAGGACGGGTTCGCCGTCGTGGTCGCCGCGAGCGGCAGTGGCGGGGGCGGCGACGATGACGGCGGCAGCGGTGGCGGCGGGGGTGACTTGCCGATCACCGGGCCGCAGTCCGGGCTGATCGCCGGAGCCGGTCTCGCCATGGTGGCGGGTGGCGGCATCATGTTGCTCCTCGCCCGGCGCCGCCGCGCGGACCCGATGATCAGCGGGGACGAGACGCCCGCCGTCTGACGTGTCTTCCACCGGCCCGCGAGGGCCGTTCCCATCGAAGGGCGGGATGGTTTCCCATCCCGCCCTTCGCTTTCCAACAGGCACCGTCGCGCCAGCGCATCTGAGGCACCGCTACCACTCCGCCGTCTCCGTTGGTGCTTGCCGGGATCCCACCGGTGACCAGACGCGCTCAAGCGGTGGCCTCGCGGATCATCGGCCCAAGCCCAGGCGTTCTCCCGCGAGGCGGTTGCCGTACCGGTGCCACTCCGGAAGTTGTTAAGCTGGTGCTGCGCGGCGGAGACCGCGATGAGAGTGCGAGGGAGCGGACTGTGGTGACGGGGGACGACGACATCTCGGGGTGAGCGGCCCCGGCCGCCTGCCGGCCTGCGCCGGTGCGGCGTGTCTCGTCGTAAACCTGTCTGCCCGACCGGGGTGTCTGTCGCGTCCCCGGCTCTCTTTCGAGGGTGTCTCCCGATGTCTGACGTCTGCATTGTTTGTACGAACCTGTCCTTTTCCTGGCCGGACGACACTCCGGTCTTCCAGGACCTGTCCTTTACCGTGCCGCCCGGCCGTACGGGCCTGGTCGCGCCGAACGGCGCCGGCAAGACGACCCTGCTCCGTCTGATCGCGGGCGACCTCACCCCGACCGGTGGCGGCGTGACGGTCGACGGTGTGCTCGGCTACCTGCCGCAGGACCTGCCCCTGGCCGGTGACCTGACCGTCGCCGAGGTGCTCGGGGTCGACGCGACCCTCGCGGCCCTGCGCGCCATCGAGGCGGGTGACGCGGCGGAGGAGCACTTCACGGCCGTCGGGGACGACTGGGACGTGGAGGAGCGCAGCCGCACCGAACTCGACCGGCTGGGCCTCGGTGACGTGGGGTTGGACCGACGCCTGCGCACGCTCAGCGGCGGGCAGGTGGTGTCGCTCGGCCTGGCGGCGCAACTGCTCAGGCGCCCGGACGTGCTGCTGCTGGACGAGCCGACCAACAACCTCGACATCGACGCGCGGCACCGGCTGTACGAGGTGCTGGAGGGCTGGTCCGGGTGCCTGCTGGTGGTCAGCCACGACCGGGTCCTGTTGGACCGGATGGACCGCATAGCCGAGCTCGACCGTGGTGAGGTGCGCCTGTTCGGCGGGAACTTCACCGCGTACGAGGAGGCGTCGCGCGTGGCACGCGAGGCGGCGGAGCGGACCGTCCGCAGCGCCGAGCAGGACGTGAAGCGGGAGAAGCGGGAAATGCAGCAGGCCCGGGAGCGGGCCGACCGCCGGGCCAGCAACGCCGCCCGCAACCTCGGCAACGCCGGCCTGGCCCGCATCGTCGCCGGTGGGCTCAAGCGCAGCGCCCAGGAGTCGGCCGGCCGGGCACAGCAGGCACACGCCAACCGGGTCAGCGAGGCCCAGAGCCGGCTCGACGAGGCCAGCCGGACGTTGCGCGACGACCAGGCCCTGACCCTGGACCTGCCCGACACCACCGTTCCCGCCGGCCGCACCGTGTTCGCCGGCGAGCGTATGCAGGTCTACCACGGCGACCGGGCCGTCTTCGCCGGCGACGGCGCCGACCTGACCATCCGGGGACCGGAGCGGATCGCGCTGACCGGCCCCAACGGCGCCGGGAAGTCCACCCTGCTGCGTCTGTTGCAGGGTGACCTCCAGCCGGACGCCGGGCAGGTGCACCGCGCCGCCGGCCGCGTCGCGTACCTGTCGCAACGCCTGGACCTGCTGGATCTCGACCGGACGGTCGCGGAGAACTTCGCCGCGTACGCCCCCGACCGGCCGCAGGCCGAACGGATGAACCTGCTCGCCCGGTTCCTGTTCCGCGGCGCCCGAGCCCACCTCCCCGCCGGGGTGCTCTCCGGCGGCGAACGGCTGCGGGCCACCCTCGCCTGCGTCCTCTACGCCCAGCCGGCACCCCACCTGCTGCTGCTCGACGAACCCACCAACAACCTCGACCTGGTCAGCGTGGGCCAACTGGGAAGCGCCCTGACCGCCTACCGGGGTGCGTTCGTGGTGGTCAGCCACGACGAACGGTTCCTCACCGACATCGGTGTGCAGCGGTGGCTCCGCCTCGACGGCGGTCACCTGCGCGAGATTCCCGCACCCGACCGCGCCTGACCGCCGACTCCGCCCTGCTCCGGGCCACGGGCCGTGCCGGCCCGTGGCCCGGGGCACCCCGAAGGTGACCCTCCATGCCCGAAGCACTGCTCGCTCACGACCTCGTCCATACCCTCGGCAGCCGTCGCGTGCTGGACGGGGTCTCCCTCACCGCGGCCCCCGGCCGCCGGATCGGCCTGATCGGCGAGAACGGCACCGGCAAATCCACCCTGCTCCGCCTGCTCGCCGGTGCGGCCGAACCGGACGCCGGCAGCGTCGTTCGCCCACCGGACCTCGGCTACCTGCCGCAGGAAGCCCCCTACGACCCGGCCGCGACCGTGGCGGACGTGCGCGACGACGCCCTGCGCGAGGCCCGTGCCGTCCTCGCCGACCTCGATCGGCTCGCCGACCGGCTCGCCGGCACCGCCGACGACACACCCGACCACGAACGGCTGCTCGCCGATTACGGCGATCTGCTCGACCGCGCCCAGGACATCGACGCCTGGGGCGCCGAGCGACGCGCCGGCATGGTCCTCGCGGCACTCGGTCTCGGCGATGTGGCACCGGAGCGGGCGCTCGCCGCGCTCTCCGGCGGCCAGCGCGGCCGGCTCGCGCTCGCCGCCCTGCTCATCCGCCTGCCCTCGGCGCTGCTGCTCGACGAACCCACCAACCACCTCGACGACGCCGCGGCGGCCTTTCTCGAGCAGCAGTTGCGCGACCTGCCCGGGGCCGTCGTCGTAGCCAGCCACGACCGGGCCTTCCTCGACGCGGTCTGCACCGACCTGATCGACCTCGACCCCGCTGTCGCCGGCCCGGTCCGCTTCGGCGGCACCTACCGGGACTATCTGGCTCACCAGCGCAACGAGCGGGAGCGGTGGCAGCGACGCCACGCCGAACAGCAGGAGGAACTGGCCGAGCTACGCCGGCAGCTCGCGGTGACCGCGCACGAGGTAGCGCCGGGCCGGGACCGGCGCGACAACGAGAAGATGGGATACGGCCACACCGCCGGCAGGGTGCAGAACCAGATCGCCCGACGGGTACGGGCCGCCGGCCGTCGGCTCGACGAGCTCGAACGTGCCGCCGTCGCGGCACCACCCGAACCGCTGCGGTTCCGCGCCACCGCGCTCGCCACCGCCACCGCCGACGGGACCCTCGTCAGCCTGCGTCACGTGCGGATACCCGGCCGACTCACCCTGGACCGTCTCGACCTCGCCGCCACCGACCGGCTGCTGGTCACCGGCGCCAACGGTGCGGGCAAGTCCACGCTCCTCGCCGTCCTCGCCGGCCGGCT
>NZ_JBEYTP010000073.1:0-19983 GCF_040643125.1 Micromonospora sp. NPDC047465 | reverse complement strand
CACCCGGACAGCCTGGCGACACCGCGCCGTCCGGACCAGCATCCGGACGGCGCGTCACGTCACGACAGGGCAAACGTTGCCTGATGCGGCACTAGCCGCCACCAGCAGCCCTTTTCATCCTCCGTCTTTGGCAGCTCAGTGGCCTTGCGAGGTGTTCGCCACTGTCTGCACGACGGGGGGCCGGCGGGCGCTCAACGGACTGTGTCGGAGTAGATCTCGACGTCGTAGAGCAGCTGCACGTTACGGCGGCCGTTCGTGATGCCGACGAAGATCGGGTCACCGGCCGGGGTGCGACCCTGGCGCCACACCTGTTCCCGGGCCGCTTCTCGCGACTCGTGATGGGTTTTGCCCTCTTGATGCAGTTGCAGAACGCGACGAGCAGTGATCCGGTCGCTGTCGAGGTGGACTCGCAGCAGAGGCATGACGCGACCTCCATTTTCCGACCGTGAAGGCTACCCTTCGTGCGTTCAACTAGCTTACCGCTGTTAAGTTGCCTGTCCACCGCACTAGAGTGGTTCCATGACCACCGCAGAGCCGGGTGTGCCGACGACGTCCTCGGCCGGGCGACGGGACAACCGCACTCCACCGCCGGTATGGCTTCGCGCGGAGCCGTCGCGAGCACGGCGGAAACCGCCGCTGGCCCTTGAGCGCATTGTGGACGCAGCGGTGACTCTGCTGGACGAGCACGGCATCGAGGGCCTAACGATGCGCTGCCTCGCCCAGCAGCTCGACGTGACGGCTACCGCGTTGTACTGGCACGTGAAGACGAAGGATGATGTCCTGGACCTGGCCGTTGACCGGATCTTCGGCAACGTGCCGATTCCGGACGATAGCGACAACTGGCTAGAGGATATCCGCGTCCTCGCCCGAGCCTGGCGCGGCGCCATGCTGCGCCATCCCTGGGCACCAAGGCTGATCGGACGTCCGATGCTCGGACCCAACGTCCTAGCTCGTACCGAGTTTCTGCAATCGGCGCTGGTGCGCGGCGGCTGTCGCGGACTTCAGCTCGCGGTGGCCACACGAATGCTGGCCAACTACGTCATCGGCGCCTCGCTCACGGAGGCCACTTGGCGCCAGACCCCGGACCCCCAGGCGAGGGCCGCAGCCCGCGACCACATCGCCGCGAGCGCCAGTACCTATCCGACCCTCAACGCCTCTGGCCATCTCGACGACACTCGATGGGACGACGATCTGCTGTTCGAGGAGGGCCTCAACGGCATTCTCCTGGCAGCGGCACGGGCAGGGATGCCGGGAATGACCGCGCGCACCACTCAGCCTCTTTGATGCTGGCTGGCGTTCGACTTCGACGTGGTGCAGGACGAGGATGGCCTGCACGATCGCGGCGGCGCGGCGCGGGCAGCAGCGCACGTTGGCCAGGAGGACGATCGGAATCAGCGTGCCGTCCAGGATCACGTACGCCAGGTGCCGGATGCGCCGCATCGCCGTGGCCAGGTCCTCGGCGAACGCTGCGAGCAGCACGATCGCTTCCTGCACGTAGCGCCAGTCGGTGGCGACACCGATGGCAAACCCGGCGGCGAGCCGGGTGTACGTGCCACCATTGCACAGGTGGGCCAGGGCGAGCAGCGCCCGTCGGCCCGGACCGAGACGCCGCCACCGATATCGATGCTCGTTACGGTGCTGGCGGATCCGGTCGGCGAGGTGGTTCAGAGTCCGGCCGGACAGCGAGATCGTCGACGCGCTGGACCGGGTCGCCGACGGCGGGACGGTCATCGACCCGGAGGTGGTCAGGCAACTGCTCTCGCGGCGGCGCGGCGATGCCCCGATGGCCCGGCTCACCGCCCGGGAGCACGAGGTGCTCAGCCTGACGGCCGAGGGCTTGACCACCCTCGATCGCCGGACGGCTCCACGTCAGCGAGGCGGCCGTCCGCAAGCACGTGGGGAACATCTTCGCCAACCTCGACCTCGCCCCGGCCAGCGACCGGCGGGTCTCCGCCGTACTCACCTGCCTGCGCGGTTGACGGGCAGGCCGCACCTCCCGCGCGAAGGTGCGGCTGCCGTCATGCTGGCCGGTGGCGTCCCGATGGGGTCAGGTCCGCGAGGTATCCCAGTTGCCGCAGATGACCCGGTTGAACGTCCCGTACCGGCTGCAGACCCGGATAGTGATGTATCGGTTTTCCGCCACGTCCTCGTTACAGCCGATCCGCCCGCCGATGCTGTCTCCGCAGTAGCCGGTGCGCCCATAGTTGGTGTACCACTCGGCGTACGACGCATAGACGCCGGGGTATTCTTCGTAGGTGAAGTGGGTGAGGGTGATGTAGTCCCCGTTGCTCTCGAAGTTCGCCGACCCATATCCGTTGTACGAGTAGGCGTCGGCGCTTGCCGGTGCGGCTACGCCCAGTACGAGCGCGAGGGTCGCCGCCGCGAAAACGGCCGCCGTCCGTATCAATTTCATTCACTTCTCCCTGCTGTCGGCGAGCACTGCCCTGCTCTGGTCCAGGAATCTTGAAGGATTACTATCGATTCTTGTGGCTCCAGCCGTAATCACCTGGCGTATCCAGGTAGCAGCGCCCGGTGCGGTGCTTCCTCTCGTTCGGCCACCAGCATCGACGCTTACCGCAGTCGCGACGCCGTCGGTTCAATTGAGATGATTGTTCGACCTCTGTTCCGCGTCGGGCAACACCGTTCGGCCCTACCCGAAGGGTCCGGGTCGGGGCGTACGCCCATCGGCGGCCTTTCGTAGAGTCAGGTAGCAACACGCGCCGTTCCGGGGGCGAGCATGTTCCGAATCCACTTCGCCGCGGACGATTCGGCCCGTGCGGAGCGCCGGGGCGGGATCGAGTCCATGGCCGCCCGGCCTGGTACCGGGCCGGGCACCCGCAGCTGACGATCGCGGTCGCTGCGGCGCCGAACGTCGTCCGCCGGCCGCTACCGCTGCCGACACGAGTCAGGGGCGTCTATCAGTGCTCACGGTCGTCAGAACCGTGGACACACCAGCACCCGAGCGGCGCGAACGGTGGCGGTCCATCGTCTGCGACACCCTCGGCCCGCTGGACATGCGGATCAGCCCGTGTGACGAGCGCGTTGCTGCCGACGACGAGCAGGTCCCCGCTCGGGTCGGTCTTCACCTTCCCGATCCGGGCGGCCGGGTCGTCGGCGATGACCGTCGTGTTGTTCCAGGCGGGCTCGTCCAGGGCGGAGGCGGGCGCCGAAGGCGTCGAAGGAAATCGATGTCGCTGCGCGGGCCGGTGCTGCCGGCCGGGTCGGTCCCACCCGCGCCTCGGGCATGATCTATGAGGCCACGCAGCCGGGATCGCGACCATCCTCGGGGCCGCCGGCCGACCTGGCACCACTGCCCTACCGGACGAACGACCTCGGCCCCGTCCGCGGAGGCTGGCGGCCCTTGTGATGCACGGCCGGGCGCTCCGCGACGGCAGTCGCCTGGGACGGCGCGGCGACAGTTCCGCTGAGCATCTGTTCCCCTAGAGCGGTGAGGTGGTGCCGCACGGTTCGACCCTGACGGACGGTGAAGACGAGCCCCGCTCCGCGGAGCACCGTCGCGTGCTCGCTGGCGCTCGCTGCCGAGATTGCCAACCGATGGGCGAGCTCGCCGGTGGTGCAAGGCGCGGTACCGATGCTGTGCAGGGCGTGCGCCCGGGTGCGGCCGACAAGGTCGATCAGCGCGGACAGCCGGTCCGCACCGGAGGGCTCGGCCAGGACGGCGGCCAGGTCAAGGGGTCCGCGCATCGCAGGCAGGAAAAGCATCGACGGTGCCTGATCGTCCAGCCCGCTGGTCCACAACATTGGTCGTGGGTCGAGGAATGCCGACGGCACCAGCAGCAGCCCTCGTCCGCCGAGATGGATGTCGGCAGTGGATCCGCCATGGCCCACCTCCAACACGGGGTAGCGCCAGCGGGCGAAGGGCATCAGCCCGGCTAGTAGGCCCTCTACGCCACCGGTGGCGAGCAGGTGGGTGAGGGCGGCGTGCTCGGTATCGAGCCGAGCCTGGATGTGAGACCAGTGCGGCGCCACCGCGACCTTGTGGTAGTCGTGCAGGAAGGTCGTCAGGCGATGCCGGTCGGCCCGGTTACCCGCCGGGTCACCCACCCCGGCTGGCCAGCGACGACGGTCCCCGGACCGCCACCTGGTGTCCGCCGCAGCGACCAGCTCGGCGCGCAGGTGTTCCGGGCGCACGGCGAGCAGCGAGGTCAGTCCCTCCTCGATGGACTCGGCCGGGCCGGTGAGGGTGAACAAGTCCAGCCACCTGTTGTCGAACAGGGAGGCGCACGGATGCACCAGGCCGGAAGAGGACCGAGCGACCCGTGTCGACCAGGCCCGCAACCCGTCACCCGGCTGGCCGCGCCGCAAGCGCCCGAGGCTCAGATAAGTCTCGGCCAGGGGCCCCCAGCTCCGCATCAGCCGGACCCGGGCCAGGTCCTCGGCTGTGAACTGGACACGGTACATGAGCCCTCCGACATGCGCTCCGGTCGATTGTCACCCTACGTGGAAGCTGCACTCACTGTCACACCGGGTCGGATCTTCAGGCGAAAGCGATAGGTGTCGCCGATCTCGGCCAGCACGTCCGATCCTGGCCACACAACACCTCCAGGCCAGGGAGACGAGCCTGTCCGAAACCACGAAGGACGCGGGAAGGTGGACGGACGCTTGTGAGATCTTCGGTCCCGGGCACGTGACACCTGAGGAGAGGACGCACCCCACGGCCGCCGACGCCGGCGTCGACCCCGCCACCACGACCAGCTCTGAGCAGTACGTCACGCTGTTGCGTCGGATCCGCGACCAATCCGGTCCCAGCCACCCAGGAGATCGCCCGTCTGGCCCGGCGCAACGGGAACGCGCTGCCGGCGAGCACCCTGGCGACGATGCTGGGCCGGCGCTGGCTCACGCGGCATGCCGTCCGGTTGCCGGAGCGATCAGCGGGCGGCACCGGCTGGCGGGATCGGACCACGCCGGTCAGCCGAATGACCGCGCCCCAGGGTCGACGTAAAGTTTTCTAGACACGAGGTCAAAGATTCGCTACATTCGTGATGTCAAAGATTTCAGACGTCCGGAGGCCTTGTCATGACGCACGAAGAGAAACGCGCGTGGATCAGACTGGTCGTCGCCGTGCTCGGCTACTCCGCCTACGTGGCCCTCATCGTCAGCCGCGCCGATGGTCGTGCGCTGCCCGACGTGCCGTACGCGAGCGCCCTGTTGTGGACGGTCGGCGCGGCCATCGTCGCGTCGATCGTGGCGGAGACCGGCATGGCCGTCGTGAATCCGGGCGCGCCGCGCGTCAAGGACGTGCGGGACCGCGAGATCGGGCGGCTCGGCGACCACGTCGGCCAGTCGTTCGTGGTCATCGGCGCGGTCGCTGCGATGCTCATGGCCATGGCGGGCTGGGACCGGTTCTGGATCGCCAACGTCATCTACCTGTGCTTCGTGCTGTCGGCGATCGTCGGCGGCATCACCAAGGTCATCGTGTACCGCAGGAGCCTCCCGCAGTGGTGAAGCCGACGCAGGTCACCAACCGCATCCGCGCGCTGCGCTTCGCGCACGGCGAGATGACCCAGGCCGAGCTCGCCGAGCGCATCGGCGTGACCCGGCAGACCCTCATCGCCATCGAGCAGGGCCGCTATTCGCCATCCCTGGAAATGGCCTTCCGGATCGCCCGGGTGTTCGGCGTTCCGCTCGACGACGTGTTCCAGTACCCCGACTCCCCCGAGGAGAAGTCGTGAAAGCGATCGCCCACGACGTGTACGGCCCGGCCGACGTGCTCGAGCTCCGCGAGGTCGACAAACCCTCGGTCGGAGACGACGAGGTGCTCGTCGAGGTACGCGCCGCTGGCCTGGACCCAGGCGTGTGGATCTTCATGACCGGCCGGCCCATGGTAGTGCGGCTCGCGGCCGGGCTGCGCCGGCCCAAGGTCGCGGTGCTCGGTCGGGCCGTCGCTGGTGTGGTGGTGGCAGTCGGCGCCAGCGTGACCCGCCTGCGCCCCGGCGACGAGGTGTACGGCACCTGCCAGAGCGGCTCGTTCGCCCAGTACGCGACGGCGCGGCAGCACCGGCTGGCACCCAAGCCGGCCAACCTCACCTTCGAGCAGGCCGCGGCGATGCCCATCTCCGCGGTGACCGCGCTACAGAGCATCCGCGACGCACGCGTGCAGCCCGGACAGCGGGTGCTGATCACCGGCGCGGCCGGGGGCGTCGGGTCGTTCGCCGTCCAACTGCTCAAGGTACATGGGGCAAGCGTGACCGGCGTCTGCAGCACCTCGAAGACCGAGCTGGTGCGTTCCATCGGTGCCGAGGACGTCATCGACTACACCCAGCACGAGATCGACCGTGACGGCGCGCGATACGACATCATCATCGACACCGCCGGCAACCGGCCGTTGTCGCTACTCCGGCGCGCAACCACGCCGCGCGGGACGATCGCCCTCGTCGGTGGCGGCCACGCCACAGGCTGGCTGCTCGGCGGCTTCCAACGCCAGCTGGCCGCGCCGTTGCTCTCACTGTTCGGCAGCCAGCGAGTGTGCGGCGTGGCCGCTCGGGAGCGCTACGAAGATCTCGAGGAACTGACCACCCTCACTGAGGCGGGCTCGGTCACCCCGGTCATCGACCGCACCTACGCTCTCGCCGACGCGCCCGACGCGATGCGCTACCTCGCCCAGGGCCATCCCGCGGGGAAGATCGTCGTCACGGTGTAGCCCAGCCGGGAACGGCACAGCACGACCCCGCGACCGCGAACACAACCAGCCCAACCCCGATAGTGGCGACGACGACCCACAACAGCCTGGCCAACGCCGCTTCGTCACCACCGACCCATAGGTCGACGCCGTGTCCCGGAACGACATGCGTCATGCCCATGCCGCGAGGAGAACCGGCTCCCAGTCGTCGTTTCCACCGAGCGACTCTCGGCAGTTCCGCACCTCACGCCGTCGGGCCGCGCCCCGGGTGGTGATGACGGCACTGGACCCCCTGCGCACGGCCTGCGGCCGCTGCTTGCCGCGCTGGCTCCGGCGCGGAGCATCCTCATCGCCGGAGCAGGCGGCGGGTTCGACTGTACGCCGGCCCGCCCTTGGCGTTCGCCCTGTGGCGCGGCGGCGCACAGGTGCACCTGGCCAGCCTGTCCTTCTCCGAACTCGAATTGATCGACCGGGACGCGTGGGTAGCGGAGCACATCGCGGCGGTGCAGCCGGACACTTCCAGCCCGGACTAGTACTTCCCCGAACGGACGCTCGCCCGGCGGCTGGCAGCTCAGAAGCTGCCGTCGACCGTGTACGCCTTTCCGCCGCTCGGTGTCCAGCCATTACGGGCCGCGTACCGGTACCTGGTCGAACAACTCAACATCGACGCGGTGGTGCTGGTCGATGGCGGCACCGATGTCCTGCTGCGCGGCGACGAAACCGATCTCGGCACCCCGGTAGAGGACATCAGCAGCCTGGCCGCCGTGGCCGCGCTGGACGTGCCGGTCAAGCTGGTGACCAGTCTCGGCTTCGGCATCGACGCCTACGACGGCGTCAACCACGTCCAGGTGCTGGAGAACCTCGCCGCTCTCGACCGCGACGGCGGCTACCTCGGCGCCCTGTCCATCCCCGGTTCCAGCCCGGAGGCCGCGCTGTACCGCGATGCTGTCGCCGACGCGCCCAGGCCGCCACCCCGGACCGGCCGAGCATCGTCCAAGGACAGATCGCCGCCGCCACCAGCGGCGCGTTCGGAGACATCCGGTTCACCCGGCGCACCGGCGGCGGCGACCTGTTCGTCAACCCCCTGATGGCGATCTACTTCACCGTCGACCTCGACAAACTCGCCGCCCGATGCCTGTACCTCGACCGCATCGAAAACACCATCGGCAGACGACAGGTCATCACACGCATCCAAGCGTTCCGCGACGAACTCCTCAACGCACGCATCCCGTTACCTGTCAGTGCGCTGTAGCGACTGATCGGTATGTCCCGCCTTGCGGTGGGACGGTCCCGGTCTTATCCGCGTGAGCGGGGCCGGGTTGACGTTTCGCGGCCACCGGCCCGCCGGGGCGGGTCTTACGATCGGCTCCACGTCCTGCCACCGGGCCACTCCCGGCGGTGGTGACCTCACGCGTGAGCGCGGCGAGGTTACGCGCGGCGTTCAGGTCCCGATCGAGGGCCACGCCGCAGGAGTCGCAGATGTAGGTTCGGACACGCAGCGGCAGCTTGGCTTTCACCGCGCCACAGTCCGAACAGGTTTTGCTGGAGGGATACCAGCGGTCGGCCACGATCCGCCGGCCGCTGTTCCATTCAGCCTTGTACGCCACCTGTCGGCGGATCTCACCGAAGCCGGCGTCCGCGATCTGCCGGGCTAGCCGCCGGTTGCGCAGCATGCCGGCCACGTTGAGGTCTTCGACCACGATCGTGCCGTACGTGCGGGCCAGCCGGGTGGTGAGCTTGTGCAGGCCGTCACGGCGCAGGTTCGCCACCCGCGCATGCGCTCGAGCGACCTGCTGGCGGGCGCGTTCCCACCGATTCGAGGGCCGCTGACCGGTACGCCGGTCCGGCCCGACGCGCCGGGACATGCGCCGGGTAAGACGCCGCATCCGCTGGGCCGCCTCGTCCAGGTGCCGGGGGTTGAGCACCATCTCGCCGGTGGACAACACCGCCAGGTGGGTGATCCCCACATCGACGCCGACCACCGCCTGCGGGCGCGTCGGGGTGCACTCGGCCCGCTCGACCTCGACGCAGAACGCGACATGCCACCGCCCGCCGTCACGGCGCACGGTCGCGGACAGGATCCGGGCCGTGCCCGCCTCGACACGACGGGCGAGCTTGCGGGTCGACTCGTGGGTCTTCAGCCGGCCCAGCCGGGGCAGCACGACATGCTTGTGGTCCCGCTCCACCCGGATCGCGCCGGTGGTGAACCGGACGCTGGGGATAGCGCGACGGCGGGACTTGAACCGCGGGAATCCCACGCGCCGACCGTCGCGCTTGCCTGCCCGGGAGTCGGACCAGTTCTTCAAGCCGCGCGCCAGGTTGTCCAGGCCGGTGTTGTACGCCTCCTTGGAGCACTCAGCCCACCACGGCGCCACATCCGACTTGGCCGCGTTCCACGCCTTACGCAACGCGGCGAGACTCCACCCGACGGCCGGAGTCAGCAGTTCCTCAGGCGTACCGTAGGAACGTTCGGCGGCACGCTGGCCCATGACCGCCTTCACCCTGGCCAGGCCCCAGTTGTACGCCACCCTGGCCGCGCCCGCATGCGCCAGCACCGCCCGCTCCTGAAACGGCGTCAGGTCCAGAGCGAACCGGTACGCCCGTATCGCCTTCACGACGGCGGGTCCTGTGCGGTGGCGGCCTCCACCGCCCGGCGCGCCCGATCCGCAGCAGCCCCACGGCCGTAGAGACGCGCACACAACGAGGTCAAGATCTCCGTGACGTCCCGGACCAGGTCGTCGTCGACCTCCGCCGGGTCGACCACCAACAGCCTGCGACCCTGCGCGGTCAACGCCGCCTCGACATACTCGGCACCAAAGCGGGCGAACCTGTCACGGTGCTCCACGACGATGGTCGTGACCATCGGGTCGCGCAGCAGGGCGAGGAACTTCTTGCGGTGCCCGTCCAGTGCGGATCCGACCTCGGTCACCACCTGCGACACCGGCAGGTTCTGCCCGGTCACCCACGTGACGACCCGAGCGACCTGCCGGTCAAGGTCGGCGCGCTGGTCTTCGGACGAGACCCCGGCGTACACCACCACCCGCTCGACGCCAGCCGAGGCAGCAGGTAGCGGCTCGCCCACCATGATGAGTCGACCCAGCCGGAAAGTAGGAACCGGCAGCGTCCCCGCCGCGTACTGCCGCCGCGCGGTGACATACGCGATGCCCTGAGACGCCGCCCACTCCTTCAAGTTCACCCGATCACCATAACACCCCTAAGGACACTAAAGACCACTCAATCCCGAGCAGTTGTTAACCCCACTGAACGCCTGGACGGCGGCACGAGCGGAAGCCTCAGGGAGCCGTTCGGTGAGGGTTTCAGCGGGGTGCACGCCTGGCCTCGACGAGGGTCCGAGTCGAGTGGGCCACGAAGGCGCCGTGGTGGCGAATGTGGGCGTCCAGTCGCTCGAGGGTGTCCCGGTACCGCTCCACCGTGAAGTCGGGCACCCACCAGACGCATTTGCGCAGGGTGTAGACGACCGCGCCGATGTCGAAGAACTCCATCCGGCAGCGAGCGGTGCGCAGGTCCACGATCTCGAGCGCGGCCGCCCGCGCTGCCGCGGCCTCACGATCGGGGCGACGGCCAAGCCGCTCCCGTGGCAGCGGGCCGAGGAAGAACTCGATGAGCTCGAACGCGGATGCCGGCCCGACGTGCTGAGCGAGGTACGTGCCGTCATCGACGAGCACGCGGGCGATCTCGCTCCAGTCGGGGTCCACCGGATGGCGGCTCGTCACCAGATCGAAGCTGGCGTCGGGGAAGGGCAGGGGCCGGCCCTGCTCGACGGACACGACCTCGACACCGCGGGGCGACAACGCGTGACGGGCACGCTCGACGTTCGGGCGCCAGCCTTCGGTGACGACCATTCCCGGCGGTAGCTGCGGCACCTCGGCGATGATCTCGCCGCCACCGGTGTCGACGTCCAAGGCCGAGGTGACGTGGGGCAGGCGCGATGCGATCAACCGCGAGTACCCCCACGGCGGCCGCTCTTCCGTCGCCCGGCCGTCAAGCCAGTCGAAGTCCCAGCCGGACACGTCCACTGCGGCGGCCTCATCGACCAGCTCACCGAACGTACGCACACCGAGCATCCTGCCGGTGCCGTCAACTGGTTGGCGTGGCCACGTCGCGTCCGCTCATCGCCATGTCCGGACGCCGGGCACCTCAGATATCCGCCCCCAGCCATCCTCCCCAGCGGACAGGGCACGCCGTGCGGCGGGACCGTCCGGCCGCAGATCGGGCACGCGTGGCCTGGCCGGCGACGTTCGACACCGCAGTCGAGGCGTGTCGATGGTGATCCCGACGGGGTGGCGGTCGAGTACGCCCTGCACGACCGTGGCGGGCCGGATGCAGGTTCCTCAAACCTGCATCCGGGCGGCCAGGCCCGACTCGCGCAGGCGACGGCGCTGCCCGTCGGCCACGATGACCTCCACGACGATCAGAATGAAGGAGACAGCCGCCAGCAGGCCCAGCGCGTCGATGGCCGATATCCGCCGTGCGACAGGGACGAGCGCGGTCAGCGCCAGAACGGCGGCCACCCGGGTCCAGATGATTGTCCTGATCGTGTGGGCCATCCGCAGCTGGTAGGCGACGTTGGCCAGGAGGAAGAGGGCTATCCCCCCGTAGAGGCCGAAGAGACCGATGGCGGTGAGCCGTTCGTCGGGGTGGTGTCCTTCGAGGTGGCCGACGTTCTTGACGAGCTCGCGTATCCCGAGGGCCGGCAGGAGGATGCCGGCGACCATGGGGAGGTGCAGGTAGCTGTAGGCGTCCCGGGCGAGGGCGAATCTGGTCTTCGGGTCGGCCCGTTCGAGGATCTGCTCACCGATGAGCGCCACCACGTCGAAGTAGGTCCAGAGCAGCGCCCCGGTGACGGTCATGGCCAGCATGACGGCGAACAGGAGCTGCCAACTGAGCGACACGTTGGAGCTGGATGTTCCGATCGAGATGATGTTCTCGCCCACGGCCACGATCAGGATCAACCCGTACCGCTCGCACCAGTGCCGGGCGGAGAAGATGCCGATCTCCCAGACGGGCAACGTGAAGCTACCTACGTAGTCCACGAGCACGGCCAGTAGCCAGAGGAGGGTCACGGCGATGGCGACCTGTCGCTGGTCGGTGAGGAGTCGGTGCGGCACGAGCGCGGCGCAGACGAGCAGGGCGGTGCTGGCGACCATCGGCACTGCGGGCACCAGGATGTGCCGGGCCACGTGCTGGGCCGAGACGGCGTACGCGTACAGCGCCAGGTGCAGCGACCGCACGAGGAAATAGCAGATGGGGAAGACGAGCGGGCCGTACAACCCGCCGGGCCGGTCGGTGAACGCGACGAGGGTCGACAGCGCCATCACGAAAGTGATCCCGGTGACCACGAACAACCCGAACCGCATCACCCCGAAGCTGGCCTGCAGGTTGTTGGTCAGCCACGCGAAGGCGCCCCAGGACCACCACAGCAGGGCCAGCACGAGCATTCCGCGAAGCACGCCCTGAGGGGTGTAGTCGCTCCGGATCAGCGCGACGAGCTGGACGAAGGCGAACACGAAGACCAGGTCGAAAAAGAGCTCCTCGGTGGCCGTGCGGGTGCCTTCGCGTACCCGCCGCTTGCCGATCAGGCTGACGACGGCGTCGCGCAGGTGCGCGCGTACGGGCTTGCGCCCGGTGGTCTTCCCCCTGTCACCTCCGGCCGTCGGTCCTTCCACCGTCACCGCGCCAGTCTGACAGTACGGCTGGCTCGGAATAGCCTGTTTCGTGCTGGTCAGCCGGATTCTATGCGCCCCGGCCGGGTGGCGCTGACGGAACGGGCTGGAGCTGCGGTGACGCCGACCGACCCCGGCGCGGGGTACGGCCGCGGGTGTCGTCGCCGCCGCGGACTTCTACTGCAGCTTCCCCGGCGGCATGCTCCTGGCCCGCAAGCTCGTCGCCACCGAAACCCCCATGACGCGATCTTCGCCTCCCTACGCGGCGAGGACCGGGGCGAGGGCCAGCAGCGGCACGCTTCTAAATCCATGAACACCGGTTCCCCTACGTCCATGGCTTTCGCCTTCACGATCGGGATTTCAGGCCACGATCCGCAACGGGTTCTCCAGCAACTCCGTCAAGGTGGCGAGGAACTGCGCAGCGAGAGCCCCGTCGATGATGCGGTGGTCGGCCGTGACCGTGTACCTCAGCCGCTTGCGGGCCACGACCACACCGTCGACAAGGGCGAGCTCGTCACGCGCGGCCCCGACGGCGAGGATCGCCCCCTGGGGCGGGTTGATGATCGCGGTGAAGTGCTCGATCCCGTACATGCCGAGGTTGCTGATCGTGAACGTCCCCTCGCTCATCTCCGCGGCCGTCAGCTTCCGTTCCGTGGCCTTCGCGACGAGGTCCCGGGCGGTCGCGGAGATCGCGGTGACGGCCGCTTGGTCGGCGTCGCGGATAACGGGGACGACGAGACCAGCGGTGGAGGCGACGGCGATACCGACGTGGACACGCTGGTGGATCAGCGTCTGCCCCCGCCCGTCGGGTGAGTACGACGCGTTCACGCCGGGGTGGGCGCGCAGCGCGAGCGCGACGGCACGGACAAGGAGGTCGTTGACGCTGACCTTCACCCCGGCCTGGGCCTGGTTGATCCGGGCCCGCAGGGCGAGCAGTTCCTCCACGTCGGCGGAGGCGGTCGCCGTGAACGTGGGGATGGTGGTGCCGCTCTCGGTCAGTCGGGCGGCGATCGACTGCCGGATCACATCGAACGGCACCGGCTGCGGTTCGCGCGCATCCGCACCCGCCGCATCCCGCACAGGTGCGGCCGGCATCTCGACCGGCGCGGCTGTGGCGCCGGGGGGCGACGAGGCGTCGCCGTTGTCGGGGATGGCGTCAAGATCGGCGCGGACGATCCGGCCACCGGGGCCTGTACCTTCGACGGTGGCGAGGTCGATGCCGCGCTCCCGCGCGAGGCGGCGGACCAGCGGCGTCGCCGCCCGACGCTCAGGACGCTCCTCCTGAACCGTTGTTGGCCTCGCGGTCACCGGGGGCGCATCGTCCGCCGCCTGGACGGGAGCCGGCACGGTCACCGCTGGTTGCGGCGTCGGGGCCGTTGCGGTTTCGGCGTCGACGGGTGCGGGGTTCTCCGGCGTGTCGCCGGTGCCGTTGTCGAGGCGGGCGATGGGGGTGCCGATGGGGACGTTCTCGCCCTCGGGGACGAGGATCTCGGCGAGGATGCCGGCGTCGAAGGCTTCCTGCTCCATGAGGGCCTTGTCGGTCTCGATCTCGACGAGCACGTCGCCGGGAGAGACGGAGTCGCCGGGATTCTTGTGCCAGGCGGCGATCGCGCCCTCGGTCATCGTGTCGGACAGGCGTGGCATGAGGATGTCGATCATGGTGTCCTCTTCTCAGCGGCGCCGGGCGACGGCGTCGAGGGTTTCGCGGATGGCGGTGACGGCGTCGCCCGCCGAGGGCAGGGCGGCGGTCTCCAGAGACTTCGCGTAGGGCATCGGGACCTCGGCCATGGCGACGCGTCGGACAGGCGCGTCGAGCCAGTCGAAGGCGCCATCGGAGATGGTCGCGGCTATCTCGGCACCGATCCCGTAGGTGAGCCAGTCGTCTTCCAGCACGACCGCGCAGTTGGTCTTCTTCACGGAGGCGATGATCGTGTCCCGGTCCAGGGGGCGGAGGCTGCGCAGGTCGACGACCTCGACATCGATTCCCTCGGTCTCGAGTTGTTCGGCGACCTGGAGGGCGACCGCGGCCATCCGCGAATACGCGACGACGGTGATGTCGCTCCCTTCGCGGGTGATGGCGGCCTTGCCGATCTCGGCCGGCTGGATGTCGTCGGGGACTTCCCCGGTGGTGTTGTAAAGAGCGAGATTCTCCAGCACGAGCACGGGGTCGTCGTCCCGGATCGCGGCGAGCATGAGCGCCTTCGCATCCGCCGGACTCGACGGGGCGACGACCTTCATCCCGGGCACGAACGCGTAGTAGAGCTCGATGTTCTGCGAGTGGGTCGCGCCGAGCTGCTGCCCTCCGCCGCCGGGGGTGCGGATCACCATCGGGACGCGGGCCTGCCCGCCGAACATGCCGTAGATCTTCGCGGCGTGGTTGACGATCTGATCCAGCGCAAGGAGGGAGAAGTTGATCGTCATGATCTCCACGACAGGCCGCAGCCCCAGCATCGCGGCGCCGATCGCGGCCCCAGTGAACCCTTCCTCGGCGATCGGGGTGTCGCGGACCCGTTTCGGCCCGAACTCGGCGAGCATCCCAGCGGTGATCTTGTAGGAGCCCTCGAACAGCCCGATCTCTTCACCGATGAGGAACACATCCTCATCCCGCAGCATCTCGCTGCGCAGCGCATCGTGCAGAGCCTGACGGTAGCTGATCACGCTCATGCCGGCACCCCCGCAAACTCGACGGCGGCCGGTCTCGGCGGCGCGGGGAACAGGGCCTGCCCGGGCAGGCGCCGGGAGTCGTTCGGTACCGGGGTGGCGTAGGTGTAGTCGAACAGGGTCGCCACATCCGGGTGCGGGCTCGCGTCGGCGAACTCGGCCGCGGCCGCGACCGTGGCCATGGCCTCCGCGTCGATCTGGGCGATGAGCTCGTCGGTGAGCAGGCCCTGCTCGTGCAGGCGCACGGCGTAGGCGGCGATTGGATCGGCAGCCTTCAGCGCTTCGGCCTGCTCGTGGGTGCGGTAGCGGGCCGGGTCGACCACCGAGTGCCCCTTGAGTCGTCCCGACACGGTCTCCAGCAGGTACGGCTTACCCGCCCGGGCACTGGCCAAGGCAGCCTGGGCGGCCTGGAACACCGCGGCGGGGTCGTTGCCGTCGACGCGGGCGGAAGCCATCCGGTAGGAGGAGGCGCGCTTGTGCAGGTCGGGTTCGGCGGAGGACAGTTCCACGCTGGTGCCCATGCCGAGCCCGTTGTTGATCACCACGTACACGATCGGCAGCCCCCACAGGGCGGCGATGTTCAGCGACTCGTGGAACGCGCCGATATTCGTCGTCCCATCACCCATCAGGCACACCGCCGCCTCGGTGCCCCCGCGGTAGTCGATCGCGAGCGCGGCGCCGGTGGCCAGCGGGACCTGGCCGCCGACGATCCCGTACCCGCCCATGAACCGGGAGGCGATGTCGAACATGTGCATCGACCCGCCCCACCCGTGCGACACCCCATCGACCCGCCCGTACAGTTCAGCCATCACCCGTTCCGGGCCGATCCCGCGCGCGATCGCATACCCGTGCTCCCGGTAGTTCGTGAACACGTAGTCCTCGGCCTGCACCGCTGCCATAAGCCCGGCCACAGTGGCCTCCTCGCCGAGGTTCAGGTGGCAGTAGCCGCCAATCTTCGCCTCCGTGTACGCGCGGGCCGCACGCTCCTCGAAACGCCGGACCAGCACCATCTGCCGGTAGAACCCCAGCAACTGCTCATCCGGCAGCACACCCACAGCCGCCGTGGTGGCTGCCTTGCGGCGCGTCGACGACGGGCCGGGTCTGCTGTCGGCGGGGGTCTTGGCTGATTGGCTTTTCGGAGCGCGGGCCTTGGTGGTTGGGGGCATGTGGGTTCTCCTTCTCGCCCAGACGAACCGCACCCGCGACCTGATCTGTCCGGATGACTCGCAGGTGCGGGGCTGTCCGTGGACCCGATGGTGCTCGGGTGGCGACAACCTTAATGAAACGAAGTACGGTTCATTATAGGATTGTGACGAACCTCTAGTCGATCGCGAGGAGACCGCATGGCCGACGAAGGCGTGGCAGCGCCCCGGAAGCGAGGACGCCCGACCGAAGCAGAACGCGCGCAGCGCCGCGACGACATCCTCGATGCGGCGGTGAGACTGTTCGTCGCAGGCGGGTTTAGCCAGGTCACGCTCGATGACATCGTCGCCGAGGCGCACGTGACCAAGCGGACCATCTACACATACTTCGGGGACCGCACCGAGATCTTCCTCGCCGCCGTCGCGCGCCTCCGCCACCGCACGCTGGGCTGGCCTGCCACCGGGGACAGCCTGGAAGAACTCGCAGCCAACATCGCGTACGCCCTACATTCCGACGAAGCGATCGGCCTGCACCGGTTGATGATCACCGAGGTGCACAACTTCCCCGACCTTGCCGAACGGTTCTACCGCGATGGGCCAGAGGCCTACATCCAGGCCCTCCACGACCATCTCCCCGCCCCCGACCCCGCCCTGGCGCAATCCGTGTTCGCACTTCTGCTCGGTGAGCCCCACCGACAGCGTCTCCTCGGACTGCGCGCCGCACCCACCCGCACCGCGGCTGCCGAACACGCCCACCGCGTGCTGCGCCAGCTCGGATTAGAGGCGGGCTCATGACACCGTGGAGCACGGCACACGCCCAGACCCGACAGTTCGACAGCTTCTCGTACGCGGCAGCATCTCGGCAGAGACCACCGCGTACGGGTCCTTCTTATCCGCCTCGAACTTGCCACCGACAGCCACGGTCAGCGGACCGGTGCCGAGCATCGCCCGTTCCGGCCGGGCCCAGACGACAGAAGCTGACCAACTCGGGCACGGGTCATCCCAACGACCTGGGCGATTTGCGCGCGACGTCATCCTGCTGACGGACGACCCTCGGACGACGGCGACCGACCGCTCCGCCACCACTCAAGCAAGGGCCGGGAGCTGACCGGGAACCGCATCGCGGACGACATCGTCTCAGAGGTGCGCGGATTGCGTGCATTCGGTCGTCAAGGAGCGATATGCGAGTAGTCGTCAGAGGGTTCGTCGTGGTGATGGCCCTGGCCGGACTGGCCGCATGTGCGGGTGCGCCCACGGCGGCCGAGGCACCCGCCGATGGGCGGGAGGCGCCGCGGTCCGCTGCGGTAAGCGGCAAGCCGACGATCCGATCCGCGTGGACCTCCTGCACGGTCGACGCCCCGGTAGCAGACGACGGACGCCCGCCCGACGCCCTCGCCCTGCCCCGCCTGGGCACCGACTTCACGGTGGCGGCCGCGATTCACTGCCAGCTCGAGCCGAAGCGACGCGCCGACCGCGGCGAGGACCTGGTCCTCACCGAGGGCCGGGCCACCGACGTGACGGCGCTTCTTGCCGCACTGCGCCTACCCGATGACACGACCACCGTCGAAGCCTGCACCCTGGAGATGCCCTGGGTGCCGAACCTGCTGTTACTCGACGCGCAAGGCCGATGGATCCGCCCGGGACTACCGACGGACAGCTGCCGCAAGCCGCGCCCCGAGGTATCAGAGGCGGTGCGAGCCCTGCGCCTGACCGCCGTCTCAGAGAAGGTCGTACGGGAGATCGTGTCAGCCGGAGCGGCCGCCTCCGGATGCAACCAGGATTGGTCAAACGTGGTGGCCACCAAGACCAGGGACCCGAGGCTCCTCCCACGGCCGGGCCGGGTGCCGCTCCCGTCCCAGGTGCGTCTGTGCGTGTACCGGGTGCCAGCGCAGCAGCAGGGAACGCCCCAGCCAGCCGGGACCTTCGAGTACGGACTGCTCCTACCACAGCAGCGGCGGGCGGCCATCGAGCAGACGCTGGCAGTGCTACGCCCCGCTGAGCAGTGCTCAGTCGCCGCAGACCGCTTCGCTGCCCTACAGGACGCCACGATCACCGGCGACGTGGTCTACATCGAACTCGACCATTGCCGACGGGTCCTGGCCACACCGCTGTATGGCCCGCCGATCCTGGCCCAAGCCGACACCGCGCTCATCGAACTGCTCAGGAGGTAGTCGCCCGAGCCAGGCCGACGTCGACCTCTCCGCCGACGCGATGACAGGTTGCTCCACTGTCCACCGGTCAACTCGTGAAGACCAGGACAGGGAGCGCCGACGATCCTGCCTCGCATTCAGGCTCGTCGAAACATCCGACGTAGTGACAGCTGGCAACATCTGGAGCGCTTGACGCGGAATCAAGAGACCAAGGTGCCGCTTCATCCAGGACGCAGATGAAGCGGCAGGTCAGAGCGGTCAACGGCGAGCAGATCAGCGGCCAACCGTCCATGCGGTTACCGCCAACAAAGATCATCCGTTACTGCATGTTACCGCCGCCACCTGAGATAATCTTCATCTCCCCAGGTCAATCGGTCGGGACGGCCGGATTCGAACCGACGACCCCTTGACCCCCAGGCAACCAACACCACCACGTGAGCTGCTGCTTTCGGCCCTTGATCTGGGAGCACGGTCCGCTGTCGTCCGTGCTTGTCCGCTGGCGTCCGCACCGATCGTCACTCAGTTAGTCACCCGGCGGGCACGTCGTTTGATCACTAATCGCCCGATCGACTCACCGAACGCCAGGCGTCGAAGGCCCAGCTGGGGTCGACCGTGTCCGCGCTGATGAAGATCGTTTCCAGGTACGTTCCGTCGATAAAGTTGAAGCCGTAGAGGGTGAACTTGACGTCTCCGTCTTGGCGGTAGAGCCAGGCGGCACGATGGCCGACCCCGTCTCGGCCACCCTCACCCACCTTGCCTGTTGGGTTCGGCGGCAGCTCGGCATCGAGCGAGGCGATGATGTCGGCCCCATTGGCACACCGCCATGAACCTCCTGGCCCGACCCGCATCGTGCGGCCGGGTGCGCGCCACGTCGTAACACCGTCTTTGGCGGCCTCCCGCATCCAGGTATCGGAAAGCTCCATCGACCAACCATCGCCCAAAGACCTCCGCACGCCCCAAGTGTGACCCACGGCCGACGGGTCCTCGATCGACCACGGGGTACACGAGAGGTGATCTCTTCGGCGTCTCAGGCTGCCATCATCCATGGTTACTTGACGTCGTTTCACGGTGTCTTGTGCCCCATGTGTACCCCCAGGGCGTGGTCAGCCGGGCGGAGGCCTGAAAGCATCCTCGTCGTGATATCTCTACCTCAGCCCGACGTCCTCACGTCGCTGGTCCTCCGTACGGACTTCACCGACGACGCTGCATGGGAAGCCCTGAAGATGGCCTTGCACACCTGGCAGGGCCACGGCAGCGCAACCTTCGTTAGCGACCCGAACTACGCGAGCCTGAGCCTCCAAGAGCTGGTCGACGCGGAAAACGCCACGAGCCACGAAGATAAGCTGATCTACCTCTTCCTCGCCGATGCGACCACGATGACCGACGTCGAACGCCCGCTGCTCGCCGTCGATCTCGCCCACGAGCCCGGCCGCACCTTCCGGGTACCATCCCGCTGGTTCGCGGACGTCTCGGCCAACCTCACCATCGCGAATCTGGACTTTGACGAGTTCGCTGACGCCGCCGACAGCTCCGGCACGTACCGGGGCCTCGACGGGGACTAACGCCCTGGTCTGGGCCTTCGCGTGAAGCCGGTAACCGGAATCGAACCTGCACTGTCAGACCCGAAAATCCAATGGTGAGTGGGCAGGCGCCAGCACCCGGCGCAGCGCAGCGGAGCCGGGTTTGGGCGGCTGAGTCAGGCGGCT
>NZ_JBEYTP010000072.1:0-20779 GCF_040643125.1 Micromonospora sp. NPDC047465 | reverse complement strand
GACGCGGGGAGCGTCCCGGCCCGCCGGGTGGGTCGTGCCGTGTCGAGGGCCTTGGTCATCGACGGGCGCGGCTCACGCGGGCACCTTGGCGGCCGCGTCGATGATGGCCCGGAGCAGGTCCACCACGCGGGGGCCCCAGCGCGACGCGACGTCGTCGTCGAGCGCGACGACCTGGTTGTTCTTGACCGCGGTGATGCCCGCCCAGCCGGCGCGCGCCTTGACCGTGTCCGCGCTCTGCTGGCAGCACTTGGTGTCGGCGAGGAAGACGAAGTCCGGGTCCGCCTTGACGATGACCTCCTGCGACAGCTGCGGGTAGCCGCCGTTCTTGCCGTCGGCGTCGGCCGGGTCGGCGATGTTCTCCAGGCCGGCCATCGTGTAGAGCGAGCCGATGAAGGTCTTGCTGGTGGCGGTGTACAGCTCCGGGCCGAGCTCGTGGTAGTAGGTCAGCTTCTCGGCGCGCTGCGGCAGCCCGGCGACCAGCTTGGCGATGTCGTCCTTCATCCGCTTGGTCACGTCGGCCGCCTCGTCCGCGTGGCCGGTGAGCGTGCCCAGCTCGGTGATTTGCCGGTACGAGTCGTCGAGGGTGGTCGCGGCCGGGGTGAGGTAGACCGGGATCTTCAGCGTCGTGAGCTGCTCGACGATCTTGTTGCGGTCGTCGGAGAGCACCACCAGGTCGGGGCTCTTGCCGGCGATCGCCTCGGCGTTCGGGGAGAAGCCGGAGAGGTCGGTCTTCGGCGCGTCCGGCGGGTAGTTCGAGTTGTCGTCGACGGCCGTCACCTGCGGGCCGGCCCCGATCGCGAAGAGCATCTCGGTGGCCGACGCCGACAGCGACACGATCTTCTCGGGCCGCTTGTCGAGGGTGAGCTTGCCGACGGTGACCGGGTAGGCCGCCGCCGCGGAACTGCCGCCGGCGGCGGGCGTGTCGGTGGTCTTCTCGGCGCAGGCGCCGAGGGCCAGCGCGGCCACCGCGAGGGTCGCGGCGAAGAACCGGGGGGTACGTCTGAGCATCTGTCCTCCTGTCGGTCGAGGAGCGTGGTGCTTCGCCGACAGGGACCCCGTGCGCCCGTCCGCGAGGCGCCCTTCCTCGAGAGCGCGAGTCGCGACCACTGACGCAGGCGACCTGGCTCGTCCCCGCCGCGCCCGGCCTCGGCCGGGAGTGGTGGGGCATCACAGTTGCGGGACAGCGCCGGTTTCGCACCGGCTTCGCTGCTAGCGGTCGGTAGAACCGTAGCGCACGCCCCGGACGTGCCTCGTCGATCCAGGCCGCATCGGCGCTTGTTGATCTACAACAGCAGCGATATGCCCTGGATCGACGCGTGCTGGGGGGTGGTGGGGCCCCGCCGGGGGCGGGACGGGGCCCCACCGGGCTCAGGAGCTCGTGATGGTGACGTTGTCCACAGCCGCCTCGACCAGGCTCGCGCCCGAGGCGTCCGCCGCCTCCACCAGGATCCGCACCGACTGGCCGGCGTACGGGGTGAGGTTGGCGTTCGCCACCGCCCAGGCGCCGTTGCGGTTGGTGGCCGCCCCGGACTGCGTGAACAGGGCCGTGGTGCCGCCGTTGTGCACCACGCTGACCCGGAAGTAGTCGGCCGACGAGGCGTTCGACCCGTGCGCCAGGTACCAGGCCAGCGAGAGCGTCAGCGTGCCCGAGGACGGCAGGGTCACCGCCGGCGACCGGGCGCTGGTCACGCCGCCGTCGATGTCGTAGTCGCCCGCCCCGGTGCCGGCGAGCTGGCCGGTGACCAGGTCGTTGCTCCCGCCGTACGGGGTGAGCTGCTTGGCGCCGCTGGAGGTGGTCGCCTGGGCGGCGCCCCGCTCCCACGCCCCGGCGGTCGCGGTGTCGGTGCCGTTCGGGTTGGTGGTCCACCCGGTGGCCGTCTCGAAGGTGTCCGACCAGACCGTGGTGCCGCCGCCACCGCCGCAGTACTGCGCCTCCTTGCCGATGACCCGGTACGGGCAGTCGGCGTACTCGCTGAGCAGCAGCACCGCCTCCCGGTTGCGCGAGGTCTGGGCGGGGATCACCTCGTCGGGCGGGTAGGAGCCGCCGCCGAGCGACGAGCCCGGGTACATCTCGAAGGTGTACGCCCAGATGCCGTGCTGCCCCCACATCCAGTCGATGCTGTCGCCGTCGGTGATGTAGAGGTCGCTGGACTGCTGCGGGGTGTAGCCGTTGGTGTTCGCCATCTGCTGACCGAGGGTGGCGAAGGTGCTGTACTGGTCGGCGCTCATGCCGGGAGCGGTGTTGTTGTATGTGTAGCCGAACGGCCAGAGCACCAGCTCCGAGTAAGTGTGGAAGTCGATGTTGGCCTTGATCTGCTGCGTGCCGCCGACCACCCGGCTGTTGACGAAGTTGCGCAGCGCCTGGGTCTCCGGGGCGGAGAACGCCGACGGGCCCCGGTAGGTCTCCGACGAGGTCGAGCCGGACGAGCCGCCGCAGCAGCCCCACTGGTAGGACCAGTTGCGGTTCAGGTCGGTGCCCACGTACGACGAGCCGCTGTTCGGCTGCCGGTTCTTGCGCCAGGAGCGGTAGGAGCCGGTGGCGATGTCGTACTCGCTGCCGTCCGGGTTGACCGTCGGAACGATCCAGATCTCCCGGCCGTTCACGATGTTGGTGATCCGCGAGTCGGTGCCGTAGCTGTCGGTGAAGAGGTTGAGCAGGTAGATCGCCATCTCGACGGTCAGGTGCTCGCGGGCGTGCTGCTGCGAGTTGAACAGGATCTCCGGCTCGGCCTCGTCGGTGCCGACGTTGTCGGAGATCTTCACCGCCATCAGGTCACGGCCCTCGTACGAGGAGCCGATGCTGATCTTCCGGGCGATCGAGGGATGGTCCGCGACCACCTGGTTGACCACGGCGGTCAGTTCCGCGTAGTCGTGGTAGTTGGAGTCGGCGGGCGGGAAGGCGGTCGTGCCGACGTCCCCCTCGGCGTGGCTGTGGCCGTCGGCCGACGGGGCCGGGACCGCCTCCAGCCGGAAGCCGAGCCGGGTGATCGCCGCCGCCTCGGCGGGGGTGGCCGAGACGTTCAGCACGCCGTGCTCGACGTAGTCGATGGCGGCGCCGGTGCCGGCGACCGCGGTGCGGTCGGCCACCGTACGCGGACCGAGCACCCGGTAGGACGACGCCGGGGAGTCGGCGGCGTGCTCGGGTTCGGGCCGGGCGGTGGCCGGCGCGGCGGCGACGGTGAGCAGGCCGAACCCGGCGGCGACAGCGAGCGCCAGGCGGCGGAGGACGGGCTTGCGGAAGGCCATGGACAACCTCCTCGGGGGGCGGGAGAAGATCCCGCTCGGTGGAGGACACTCCACCATCGCTCACATGGTCATATCAACATTCATCGCTGTCTTGTTGCATGCCATCCTGATCCTCACACCGGCAAGGATTTTCCAACCGTCGACCTCTGGCGAAAGTTCCTTCCGAGCGAGACACTGACCGGCAACGATCCGCCCGTCTCTGCGGAGGACCCATGTCCAGACCACGCCTGCGCGCGGCCACCCTCGCGGCCGCCACCGCGCTCACCCTTCTCGGCACCGCGGCACCCGCCGTCGCCGCGCCCGTCGCCGCCTCGGCGACCACCCGACCGGTGGTCCACGACGAGCAGATCACCTTCCAGGACTGGACCCGCTACCCCGACTGGCGTCAGGGCAGCCACGCCGGCACGCGGGCCGTCCCCGGTCTCCGGCCGGGCGTCACGCTGGCCACGCCGCTCGGCACCACCGACTACACCGACCCGCACACCGGCATCACCAAGAGCTGGGAGTACGCGACCTGGACCTCCCCGGTCACCCAGGTCGGGTTCGACGCCACCGAGCTGATCGCCTCGTGGAACGCGGAAACCCCCTCCGGCACCTGGATCCAGGTCGAGATGCAGGGCACCTACAACACCGGCGTCCAGACCAAGTGGTACGTGATGGGGCGGTGGGCCTCCGGCGACGCCGACATCAAGCGGACCAGCGTGAACCGGCAGGGCGACCCCTGGTCGACCATCTGGACCGACACCTTCAGCATCGACGACGCCTCGGTCGGGGTGCTGCTGCGGGCGTACCAGCTGCGGCTGACCCTCTACCGGGCGCCGGGGCAGCAGGCCGCGCCGGTGGTGCACACGCTCGGCGCGATGAGCTCGAACGTGCCCGACCGGTTCACCGTCGAGCCGAGCGCCGGCGGCATCGCCTGGGGCCGGGAACTCGCCGTCCCCCGCTACTCGCAGAACATCCACACCGGCCACTACCCCGAGTACGACGGCGGCGGCCAGGCCTGGTGCTCCCCCACCTCCACCACGATGGTGATCGAGTACTGGGGCCGGAAGGCGTCCGAGGAGGACACCGCCTGGGTCGACCCGACCTACCCGGACCCGACGGTCAACCACGCCGCCCGGATGGTCTACGACTACCAGTACGACGGCGCCGGCAACTGGCCGTTCAACACCGCGTACGCGGCCAGCTTCCCCGGCCTGGAGGCGCGGGTCACCCGGCTGCACTCGCTGGACGAGGTGGAGCGCTTCATCGCCGCCGGCATCCCGGTGGTGACCAGCCAGTCGTTCCTGGCCAGCGAGCTGGACGGCGCGGGCTACGGCACCTCGGGGCACCTGTTCGTGATCGTCGGCTTCACCGCCGAGGGCGACGTGATCGTGAACGACCCCGCCTCGTCCAGCAACGAGGCGGTGCGCAACGTCTACCCGCGCGAGCAGTTCGAGCAGATCTGGCTGCGGACCAAGCGGATCAACGCCAACGGCGGGGTTTCCGGCGGCTCCGGCGGCGTCGTCTACCTGATCAAGCCCGAGCGGATGCCGTGGCCGACGGTCGCCGGCTCCACCAACTGGTGACCTGACGGTCCGACGGCACGGTCGAGGGGTTCGCGTCACCCGGGTCCGCCCCGGGGCGCGAGCCCCTCGTCACTTCTCGGCGGCGGGGGCGTCCGGGTCCTGGTCGTCGCCGGCGAGGGCGGAGCGGAGGCGCTCCTTCTCGGTGCGGCGCCGCTCGGCGGCCTCGGCCATCTCCACCGCCATCTCGTCCCGCCAGCCCTTGAGCAGGAAGAACGAGGCGGCGGCCGAGAAGGCCAGCGCCAGCATCAGCTTGACGAAGAGGTTCATGTCGACCAGCCAGAGGGCCGCCAGCACGGCGACGAACAGCCCGATCCGGCCCAGCGTGTACTTGACCGCCGCGCTCACGTTCCGCACTCCGTTCTCCGCCGCCGGGGGTGGCCCCGGCGGAAGGTTCAGCCCGTCCGGCGGGCCAGCCAGTGGACGCCGTGGAACCAGACCACCGCGTACCCGAGGGTGAACGCCGCCGCGCCCAGCCCGCCGGAGACCAGCGGGGCGAGCCCGGCGGCCAGGCCGGCCACCACCAGCCCGGCGACCAGCCCCACCGCGCCCGCCACGAGCGCCGCCACCACCCGGGCCGCCCCGAACTCCCAGGCCCGGAAGTCGTCCCAGAACAGCCAGGCCGGCAGGATGACCGCCAGCCAGCCGTTGGCCCGGCCGAAGTCGCCGCTGCCGATCAGCGTGAACGCCCAGTCGAACAGCACCACCGCCAGCACGCCGATGACCAGCCCGGCCAGGCTCACCCCGAGCAGGTCGCCCAGGGTGAGGATGCGCCCCTCGGCGTCGCGCCGGGGGAACCCGCTCTGCTGCTCGGTCATGGCCTACGAGATTACGTGCCGGCTCAGGCCCAGACCTGCTGCGGCTCGGCGCGGCGCTCGGCCAGGGACGGGGCGGCATCGTACTCGCGGACCACCTCGTAGCGGGTGTTCCGCTCGACGGGGCGGAAGCCGGCGTCCCAGATCAGGTGCAGCAGGTCGTCCCGGTGCATCGTGTTCGGGGTGCCGTACGAGTCGGCGTCGTGGGTGATCTTGTATTCGACGACCGAGCCGTCCAGGTCGTCCACGCCGAAGTTGAGCGAGAGCTGGGCCACCGAGAGGCCGTGCATCACCCAGAAGCACTTCACGTGCGGGACGTTGTCGAAGAGCAGCCGGGAGACCGCGAAGGTCTTCAGCGACTCGGCCGGCGAGGCCATCGTCGTACGCTCCTGGATCCGGTTACGGATCTTGCCGTCCGCCGAGTCGACGAAGTCGTGCTGGTAGCGCAGCGGGATGAAGACCATGAAGCCGCCGGTCTCGTCCTGCAACTCGCGCAGCCGCAGCACGTGGTCGACCCGGTGCCGGGGCTCCTCGATGTGCCCGTAGAGCATGGTCGACGGCGTCTTCATGCCCTTGCTGTGCGCCAGGCGGTGGATCCGCGACCAGTCCTCCCAGTGGCAGGCGTGGTCGACGATGTGCTGGCGGATCTCCCAGTCGAAGATCTCCGCTCCGCCGCCGGTCAGCGACTCCAGGCCGGCGGCCATCAGCTCGTCGAGGATCTCGTCGGCGCTCAGGCCACTGATCTTCTCGAACCACTGCACCTCGGTCGCGGTGAACGCCTTCAGCTTGACGTTCGGCAGCGCCGCCTTCAGCTCGCTGAGCACCTTCGGGTAGTAGCGCCAGGGCAGCGTCGGGTGCAGGCCGTTGACGATGTGCAGCTCGGTGAGCTGCTCGTCCTCCATCTCCTTGGCCTTGCGGACCGCCTCGTCGATGCGCATCGTGTAGGCGTCCTTCTCGCCCGGCTTGCGCTGGAACGAGCAGTACGCGCACGAGGCGGAGCAGACGTTGGTCAGGTTGAGGTGCCGGTTGACGTTGAACATCACCCGGTCGCCGTTGAGTTCCGTACGCCTGTGGTGGGCCAGCCGCCCCAGCCACGTCAGGTCGTCGCTGTCGTAGAGGGCGATGCCGTCCTCGCGGGTCAGCCGCTCGCCGGCGTACACCTTCGCTTCGAGCTCACGCTTGAGTCCGGCGTCCATCGAAAGCCACGTCCCTTCCACCTGCGGTCGGAATCGAGCCTACGTCCACCTGCCGACGCCGCCGCAGCACGGTCGGCCCCCGTGGGCCGATTCACCGAACTCTCAGCCTCCCGTTACCTCTCGACGCATCGACATGGCTGCGCGGGTGAGGTAAGACAGGATGGGACGTTCGCCACACACTGGTAGCGTCCTCACGGCCGCGTCCACCCTGGCGCGGCGACAACACGCCGGACGGGGAGCGGAATGGTCGACAGCGGGCGCGGGCGACGGCAGCGACAACGGAGCCCGGTGATCTCGCCGGTGCTGCGTCCGGCGCTCTGGTCCGCCCTGCTCGGAGCCGTCGCCGCCACGGTCCTCGCCAACCCGGTCCAGGCCGACCCGGCGCTGCCCACCAGCGTCCCCGACACCGGCCTCCGGCCGGCCGTCACCGGTCAGCTCCAGCTCCCCGGCGGCGCGCCCGTCACCGGGGCGCCGGGCCTCGGCGGGGTGCCGGGCGCACCGGCCGGCAACCTGATCAACGGCCCGCTCGCCACCCAGATCTACGCCGCCGAGGCCCAGGTCGGGCAGCTCCGCGACCAACTGCTCGTGCTGCTGCAGAAGCGCACCGAGGCCGAGGGCCAGCGGGCCACCGCCGAACGCGACCTCGCACTCGCCCGGGACGCGCTGGCCCGCGCCCAGGAGGGCGCCGACGCCGCCGCCGCGGGCGCGTTCAAGGCCGCCGCCGCCCTCCCGCCCGGCGAGTTCGCCAACGACCTGCACGAGCTCAGCCGGCTCTCGCGGATCATCCGCGGCGAGAAGGCCGAGGGCGGCACCACCGCCGCAGAGGGCGAGCTGTCCCGGGCCCGCACCGGCGAGCAGGTGGCCGGCCAGGCACTGATCTCGGCCGAGTCCCGGCTCAAGGGCGCCCAGACGGAATACGCCGCCGGCGAGAAGGCCCTGCGCGACGCCGAGGCGAAGCTGGCCAAGCTGCGCCGGGACAACGCCGCGCAGCTCATCGAGCTCGAGCGCCAGCAGGAGGCCCTCGACCAGCAGCTCGGCACCGACTACCTCGGCAACGAGACGGCCAACGGCCTGGCCGCCCACCCCACGGCCCTGAAGGCCGTGGCGTACGCCAAGGCGCAGCTCGGCGACCCCTACCTGTGGGCCGCCGAGGGGCCGGACCGGTTCGACTGCTCCGGCCTGATCTACGCCGCCTACCGGTCGGCGGGCTACTACGGGCTGCCCCGGGTCTCCCGGGACCAGTACTACGCCACCCGCTCCCGCACCGTGTCCCGCAGCGCGCTGCTCCCCGGTGACCTGCTCTTCTTCGCCTCCGGCACGAGCTGGACGACGATCCACCACATGGGCATGTACGTCGGCGGCGGCAAGATGATCCACGCGCCGACCACCGGCGACGTCGTCAAGATCTCCACGGTGCGCTGGTCCCGGCTCTACGCCGCCACCCGGGTGATCGGGGCGGTGCCCGCGCCGACGAGCACCCCGTCGCCGACGCCGACGCAGAGCAAGCCGCCCTCGCCGAAGCCGACGCAGAGCCCCAAGCCGACCCCGAAGCCCACCTCCCCGTCGCCGTCCCCGTCGACCTCGCCCTCGGCGACCCCCACCGGTTCGCCGTCGCCCACGACGTCGCCCAGCGCGTCGACCTCGCCGTCGCCGTCCCCCACCGGGTCGTCGCCGGCGGCGAGCCGCTCGGCCTCGTCGGAGCCGAGCGCCACGTCCGGCAGCGTGGCGCCGACCACGGCGGCGAGCAGCACCGACCCGGAGAGCAGCACGTCGGCCACCGCCTCGGCCAGCACGGGTAGCTGACCGGGACGCGCCGGCTCCGCCCGGCGCTCCGATGCCGGTCGGCACGGGCCACGGCCCCGGAACGCACTCCGGCTGTGCCGCCGGGCCGGAATGTGGCACGGTGACAGTCAGGCACGCCCGGTCCGACGTCGCGGATCCGGGCGCGAGCGCGGCGCGGAGGGCGAGCATGGCCGAGCAAGAGGTTCCGGCGGAGCCGGTCGACCACGGATCCACGCCCGACGGGAGCCGCGCCGAGGCCCCGGCGCCCACCGGCGGGTCCATCGCGACCTCGGCCGACGGCAGCCCGGCGTCGGGCACGGGCTCCGCGGGCGCGTCGGGGCCGTCGACGGAGCCGCCCGCCGACGACGTACGCCGACAGCCCGCCCGGGGCCGGGTGAGCGTGGCCACCGCGGCCGCGCCCGGCGAGGGCGACGCGGCACCGTCGGCCCGCCCGGCCGCCGGCACCACCTACCGGGCCACCGGTGCGGCCGCTCCGGCCGGCGCGCCGGTGCCCGAGCAGCGGGCCGCGGCGGCCCGGGCCAGCGCCGCCGTGCCCGGGATGCGACGGGTCTCCGCCGACGAGGCCTCGGCCATCCGGTCGCGCACGGGCGAGGCGAGGGTCTACCGGGCGGCGCCGGTCAACCCGGAGCCGCCGGAGCCCGCCCAGCCGCCGGAACCGGCGCAGCCGCCCAAGCCGCCGGTGCCGGAGCCCGAGCCGGCGCCGGCCCCCGTGCCGCCGGTGCCCGGCCCGACCCCGCCGTCCCCGGCCCCGCCGGTCCCGGTCCCGACCCCGCCGGTCCCGACCCCGCCGATTCCCGTCCCGGCGCCGCCCCGGCCGGGGCCCACCCCACCGGGCCCGGTGCCGCCCATGCCGGGTCCGCCGACGCCGCCGCCCGGGCCGCCGGTGCCCGCCCCGCCGCCACCGCCCGGCCCGATGCCGGCGCCGCCGTTCCCGCCGCCGCCCGCCACGGCCACCGCGCCCGTCCCGGCCCCGCCGGCAGCGCCCGCGAGCCCGCCGGCGTCCCCCGTCCCGTCTGTCTCCGCGCCGTCGTTCACCACGCCGTCGGTCTCCCCGCCGCAGGTCTCCGCCCCGCCGGCGTCCGCGCCACCGTTCGCCGCGCCGCAGGTCTCCGCCCCGCCGGCGTCCGCGCCACCGTTCGCCGCGCCGCAGGTCTCCGCCTCGCCGGCGTCCGCTCCGCCGGTCTCCGCGGTGCCCGTGCCCGCTCCCGCGATGCCGGCCTGGCCGCCGCCGACCAGCCCCGGTGACCGTCGGCCGGGCGGCACCGAGCCGGCCACGGCCCCCGGGGAGGCGCGCCGGCTGGGCGATCGTCCCGCCGACGCGGGTCGTGACGGGGGCCCGGCGGCACCGGGCGGGCGGCCCGACGCCGCCTCCGCCGGGCGCTTCGACGGCCGGACCGACCTGGGCACGATCTACGGCGCCGGCTCGGACGGCCCGGGCTTCGCCACCGTCTCCTTCCCGACCAACCCGCTGGAGAACTCCGGCTCGTTGACCGGGCACATCCTGGCCCAGGGCTGGACGGAGACCCCCACCGAGGAGCGGTCCAGCACGGCCAGGGTCATGATCGTCCTGGCCGCTTCGCTGGGTCTGCTCGTGGCGATCAGCGTGCTGGTCGTCCTGCTGGCCACCGACACGGTGGGCGGGCTGGTGGGCGGCGTCCTGACCAAGTGAGCCGCCCGGCGACGACCATGGTGAGCCCGCCCACTACCGATCCGTGGTGCGGTGGCGGGCTCGCCGCTGCGCCGTACACTGGTGGAGATCACTGACCCGGCGCGCGTCGTGCGCGCCCATGGGCGATCTTGCGGGCGATTCGGCGGCGTTCAGCTGCGGCAGGCCAACGCGAAGATGCGCCCCGCTCGAAAGGCATTTCTTGACCGCGTTTGCTGAACCCAGCACGTTTCCGCCCGCCCTCGACACCGCCGACACGCAGTCCGTCGTCGAACAGGACGCCACCCCGCAGGACTCCGCCGCACCGGTGACGGCCGAGGCCACCGACTTCGCCGCGCTGGGGCTGCCCCAGCCGCTGGTCCGCGCGCTCGCCCGACAGGGCATCACCGCCCCGTTCGAGATCCAGCGCGCCACCATGCCGGACGCGCTCGCCGGCCGGGACGTCCTCGGTCGGGGCCAGACCGGCTCCGGCAAGACCCTGGCCTTCGGCCTGCCGCTGCTGGCCCGGGTGGCCGACGGCGAGCGGGCCCGGCCGCTGCACCCGCGCGCCCTGGTCCTGGTGCCGACCCGCGAGCTCGCCATGCAGGTCAACGACGCGCTGCTGCCGCTCGGCAAGGCCGTCGGCGTGTTCCTGAAGACCGCCGTCGGCGGCGTGCCGTACGACCGGCAGATCGACGCCCTGCGGCGCGGCGTGGAGATCGTCGTGGCCACCCCGGGCCGGCTGGGCGACCTGATCGCCCGGGGCGTGTGCCACCTGGACGACGTGGAGATCACCGTCCTCGACGAGGCCGACCAGATGGCCGACATGGGCTTCCTGCCCGAGGTCACCGAGCTGCTGGCGAAGACGCCGGCGGGCACCCAGCGGCTGCTCTTCTCGGCCACTCTGGACGGTGACGTCGACGCGCTGGTCAAGCGGTTCATGACCGACCCGGTGACCCACTCGACCGCCCCGTCCACCGCATCGGTGTCCACCATGAACCACCACATGCTGCTGATCCCGCCGCACGACAAGTTCCCGGTGGCGGCGTCCATCGCGGCCCGGGACGGGCGGACCATGGTCTTCGCCCGCACCCAGCTCGGCGTCGACCGGCTGGTCGAGCAGCTCGCCGCCGTGGGCGTACGCGCGGGTGGCCTGCACGGCGGCAAGACGCAGCGGATGCGTACCCGCACGCTGGCCGAGTTCCGTGAGGGTCGGATGAACGTCCTGGTCGCCACGGACGTGGCGGCCCGGGGCATCCACGTGGACGGCGTCTCGCTGGTGCTGCACGTCGACCCGCCGAAGGACCCGAAGGACTACCTGCACCGCGCGGGGCGTACCGCTCGGGCCGGGGAGTCGGGCGCGGTCGCCACGCTGGTGCTGCCGAAGCAGCGCCGGACGACCCTCGCCATGCTGGAGAAGGCCGGCGTGGCGCCGGCCGAGACCCGGGTGCGCGCCGGCGACCCGGCGCTCGCCGAGCTGACCGGCGCCCGCGAGCCGAGCGGTGTCCCGGTCCGCAACGAGCCCGAGGAGCCGCGCCGGCACGGCGACCGGCCGGGCGGCCCGCGCCGCTTCGGCGACCGCGACGCCCGGGGCGAGCGGCGCTACGGCGACCGGCCGCACGGCGAGCGCCGCTACGGCGACCGACCCCAGGGTGAGCGCCGGTACGGCGACCGACCCACCGAGGGACGCGGCTACGGCGAGCGGGGCTTCGCGGACCGGGGCGAGCGGCGCTACGGCGACCGGCCGCACGGCGAGCGCGGCTACGGCGACCGCGACGGGCGCGGCGAGCGGCGCTACGGCGACCGGCCGCAGGGCGAGCGCCGGTACGGCGACCGGCCCACCGAGGGACGCGGCTACGGCGACCGCACCCAGGGCGAGCGCCGCTACGGCGACCGGCCCACGGAGGGGCGCGGCTACGGCGACCGGCCGACCGACAGCCGGGGCTACGGCGACCGGCCGCAGGGCGAGCGCCGCTACGGCGACCGGCCCACCGAGGGACGCGGCTACGGCGAGCGCGGCGAGCGGCGCTTCGGCGACCGGGGCGGCTTCCGGCCCGAGGGCCGGGGTCGAGACGACCGGCCGCGCGACGAGCGGCGGGGCTTCGGCGGGCGGCCGCCGGCGCGTACCCACTGATCACGAGCACCGACCGGAACGCCGTCGCGGAGCCCACGCTCCACGGCGGCGTTTCCGCATCCGCTGCCGGTGTCGGTCGCGTCGCGTAACGTCCGGCTCATGCCGACCATGCCGAAGTCGCTCTTCTGGACCCGGACGGACACCGCCGGCACGGAGCACGCGCTGTTCGACGACGGCCGGGGGCTGACCGCTCGGGGCACGCTCACGGCCGTCGACCCGGTCCCCTACACCTGCCGCTATCAGCTCACCACCGACCCGCAGTGGGTGACCGCCCGGGCCGAGGTCGAGGTGGAGGGCAGCGGGTGGCTGCGGAGCGTACGCCTGGAACGGGCCGGCGACCGGTGGCGGGTGACCACCGGCGAGCAGGGCGACCTGGACGCGGCGCTGCGGGCCGCCGGCCATCCGCCCGCCGGGCTGCCCGGCACGGACGACCCGGACCGGCTGGCCGAGGCGCTGGACGTCGACCTCGGCGGTTCACCGCTGTTCAACGCCCTGCCGGTGCACCGTCTCGGGTTGCCCCGCGCGCCGGCCGACACACCGCACCGGGTCGCCGTCGCCTGGGTGCTGGTGCCCAGCCTGATGGTGGTGCCCGCCGGGCAGGTCTACACGCCGCTCGGCCCCGGCCGGGTCCGCTTCACCAGCGACACGTTCACCGCCGAGATCGACCTCGACGCCGACGGCTACGTGGTGCGCTACCCGGGGTTGGCCGAGCGCGTCGACCCGCGCTGACCGCCCGGCCCCGTGCCGGAGTCGACCAGCCGGACGTGCCGCCGCGGGTCAGGCCGGCCAGGCGCCGTCGGCGAGGAAGCGCTCGATCGTCGCCAGGTGCGGGCCCAGGTCGAGGCCCTGGGCGGCCACCCAGTCGTCGGCGTAGTAGGTGTCGGCGTAGCGGTCGCCGGCGTCGCAGATCAGGGTGACCACCGAGCCGGTGCGGCCCTCGGCGAGCATCTCCGCGATCAGCCCGAAGGCGCCCCACAGGTTGGTGCCGGTCGAGCCGCCCACCCGGCGGCCGAGCACGGCCGAGCCGGCCCGCATGGCGGCCAGCGAGGCGGCGTCGGGCACCTGGACCATCCGGTCCACCACCGAGGGCAGGAACGACGCCTCCACGGTCGGCCGGCCGATCCCCTCGATCCGCGAGCCGCGCCCGGTGCGGACCGACCAGTCGGCCGCCTGCCAGGCGGGATAGAACGCGGAGTTCTCCGGGTCGACCACGCAGAGCTTGGTGGGCAGCCGCCGGTAGCGGGCGTACCGGCCGATGGTGGCGCTGGTGCCGCCGGTGCCGGCGCCCACCACGATCCACGTCGGCACGGGGTGCCGCTCCAGGGCGAGCTGCGCGTAGATCGACTCGGCGATGTTGTTGTTGCCCCGCCAGTCGGTGGCCCGCTCGGCGAAGGTGAACTGGTCCATGAAGCGCCCGCCGGAGTCCTCCGCCAGCCAGCGGGCCTCGACGACCACCTTGGCCGGGTCGTCGACGAGGTGGCAGCGGCCGCCCTGGAACTCGATCTGGGCGATCTTCTCCGGCGAGGTGGAGGCCGGCATCACCGCGATGAACGGCAGCCCCAGCATCCGCGCGAAGTACGCCTCCGAGACCGCCGTCGAGCCGGAGGACGCCTCGACGATCGTGGTGCCCGGGCCGATCCAGCCGTTGCACAGCCCGTAGAGGAAGAGCGAGCGGGCCAGCCGGTGCTTGAGGGAGCCGGTGGGGTGCACCGACTCGTCCTTCAGGTAGAGGTCGATCCCCCACGCCCGGGGCAGCGGGAACGGCAGCAGGTGGGTGTCGGCGGACCGGTTGGCGTCCGCCTCGACGGTGGCGATCGCATCGGTCACCCAGCGCCGGCTGGCCTCGTCGCACCGGTCGAGATGAGTCACGTCCGAAACCTAGCAAGCCCGCTCAGGGCGGCTCGGCTCCGGCCCGGCGGCGCTGGCGGCGCTGACCCGCCCGGCCGGCCGCGAGGATCAGCGGGGCGAGCCGTACGGCCGGGCCGGGCAGCGCGTCGAGCAGCCGGACCTGCGCGCCGCGCCAGCGGGGCACACTGACCACCGGGCGGGGCCGGCGGGCCAGGCGCGCGGCCCGGCGGGCCACCCGCTCGGGGTTCAGCAGCGTCCCGGTGAAGGAGACCGCGGCGCCCGGGTCGTCGAGCCTGTCGTGCAGCATCGGCGTCCAGATCCCGTCCGGGCAGAGGCACGACACGTGTACGCCCCGGTGCCCGGCCAGCCGCAGGTCGGCGAGGGTGCCGACGCTGAAGGCCACCAGGGCGTGCTTGCTGGCCGCGTAGACGGTCTCGCCGGGGGCGGCCACCAGCCCGGCCAGCGAGACGACGTTGACCACGTGCCCGTGCCCCTGCGCCCGCATGACGGCCAGTGCGGCGAGGGTGCCGTTCATCGCCCCGAGGGTGTTCACCTCGACCACCCGGCGGCGGGTCGCCGCGTCGTGCTCCCAGGAGGGGCCGGTGACGAGGATGCCGGCGTTGTTCACCCAGAGGCCGAGCCCGCCCCGGCCGGCCGCCTCGGCGGCGACGGCGGCGCAGGCGGCCTCGTCGCAAACGTCCAGCGGGCGGGACCAGCCGCCGAGCGGCGCGGCGGCGTCGGCCGCCGCCCCGGCGTCGAGGTCGGTGAGGAGCACCGGCCAGCCGTCGGCGTGCAGGGCGGCGGCGATGGCCCGGCCGAGGCCGCCGGCGGCACCGGTGACCACGGCCGCCCCGGGGACGGGCTTCGTCATCGGCGCACGCTATCGCCGCCGACGGCGGGACGCCAGGGCCGGCGGGACGACCCGGCGGGCCAGGCGTGCCCCGTGCCGCGGCGGTCAGGTGGTGGGCGCCACCGGGGGCTGCGGGCGGTTCTCCCACTTGGTGGAGAGGGCGATGCCGGTCCGGGTGGAGGCGACGCCGGGGGTCCGGTTCAGCCGCACGATCAGCCGCTCCAGCTCCGCGATGGTCCCGACCCTGGCCTTGAGCAGGAACGACTCGACGCCGGCCATGAAGTAGCAGGACTCGATCTCGGGCATCTGCCGGAACGCCTCGAGCACGTCGTCGGTGTCGGCGCCCGAGTCCTCGATGATCCCGATGAGCGCGGTGACGGCGAGGCCGATCGACTCGGGCTCCACCTCCGCCCGGTACGCCCGGATCACGCCGCCGGACTCCAGCTTGCCGACCCGTTCGTGCACGGCCGGCGCGGAGAGGCCCACCTGGCGGGCCAGCTCGGCGTAGGACAGGCGGGCGTTGCCGCGCAGCAGTTCCACGAGGCTCAGGTCGATGGCGTCCACGGACTGTAGACCCTAGCGGTCCGGGCGTAACGTCGGGCATTCGGAGCGCGTTGAACATGACAGGGTGTAGTCGTTCGCAAACTCACAGTCAAGGGAGCCGTCCGCAGGTAATATTTCCTAACTTCCCACTCAGTGCGTTTTTCGCGTTTGGCGGACAGGCCAGGTCGCTGGTGCTGTAATTGCCATACGTCCCTCATGACGGCTCTGGGCTCGCACCGGCCGGGGGCAGTGTGTTCAGCCGGGGGCTTCGTCGACGCGAGGAGGGGGCTGTGGACACTGGAGATCGCCTGCTGACACCGGGTGAAGTTGCCGCACTGTTTCGGGTTGACCCGAAGACTGTGACGCGATGGGCGGCGGCGGGCCGGATAGGCAGCATCCGGACTCCAGGCGGGCACCGCCGGTTTCGGGAATCCGAGGTGCGGGCCCTGCTTGAGGGTGAGGGCATGTTGGACGAGGCGGAGGACGTCGGCAAGCCGCGCAACACGGGCCCGGCCGCCTCGACCGGCCCGGGCCCGGCCAACGCGGGAATGTACTGACCGGCGCGGATCGGCGCGCGGACCGGACACCGACTCCGGTCCGCAGCCCTGTGAACCCGGCCGGGCTCAGTCCCGCGCCGCGCCCAACTCACCAGACCAGCGGCGGAACAGGTCGTGCGGTACGCCGAGGGCGTCCAGCACCTTGCCGGCGACGAAGTCGACGAGCTGCTGGGCGGAGGCCGCCGCCCCCGCACCGTAGAAGCCGGGGCTGGCCGGCAGCACCACCGCCCCGGCGTCGTGCAGGGCGATCAGGTGCTCCAGGTGGCTGCGGGTCACCGGCGTCTCCCGGGGCACCACCACCACCGGCCGGCGCTCCTTGAGGTTCACCTCGGCGGCGCGCTGGAGCAGGTCCTTGGAGAGCCCGATGGCGATGCCGGCGCAGGCCGCCGTACTCGCCGGGACCACCGCCATCCCGCGTACCCGGTAGGAGCCGCTGCTCGGGCCGGCCGCCAGGTCGCCGGCGGGCCAGTGCCGCACGTCGGCGCCCGCGAGGTCCCGGCCCAGCCAGGTGGCCAGGTCCTCCGCCCAGTGCGCGTCCCGGAACGGACGGCCGGTCTCGTCCAGGACCGTCAGCCGGGCGGCCCGGGAGACGATCAGGTCCACCGGCTCCCCGGCGTCGAGCAGCGCCCGCACGACGGCCGCCGCGTACGGCGTTCCGGACGCCCCGGAGACCCCGACCACCCATGGTTCCCGCATGCCACCAGCCTGCCTGGTCGCTCGCCGGCGCCGTCAGGCACCCCCGGACCGGCGCCCGCCCGGGATACCCGCCTGCGGGGTGGTTTGTCCCCGACGAGCGCGATGTCGGCCGGGATCGCGGGCATCCCGGCGACCTGACATGCTGCCGGGGCGATTCGCACGGACGCAGATCGCACGCGGGAGGAATCGGTGATGACTGACGAGATCCTCTGGTCGCTACGGTCGGAGTGCCCCATCCCGCCCAGGCTCTCGCCGCACGCCGACCGGGTGCAGGGCTGGCTGACCGACGACCTGCTGCCGGGCCTCGGCCTGCCGGCCGACGACGGGACGCCGCAACGGCTGGCCCGCGCCGGCGTCGCCCGGTACGCCGGCCGCCTCTACCCGGGCGCCACGGAGCCCGACCTGCGCGTGCTGGCCGCGCTGTTCACCTGGTTCTTCCTGGTCGACGACGCGTGCGACGGGCCGGGCCGGCTCGGCACGGACGAGATCCGGGCGCTGCGCGCCGGCGCGCTGACCCTGCTGCGTGAGGGCCCCCGGATCCGGCACGCCGGACTCACCGGGCCGCTGCGGCGGCTGCTGGTGCGCGCATGGCGGGAGCCGCGCCGGCGGATGCCGGCACGCTGGCGGCTGCGCTTCGCCGAGGCGGTCGCCGACCACCTCGACGGCACGTGGCGGGAGGCGGTCAACAAGTCGGCCGGACGCCAGCCCGGCGTCGCCGAGTACGTCGAGCTGCGCCGCGCCACCTCCGCCACGTACGTGTCGTACCCGCTGGTGGAGTTCGTCACCGGGCGTCCGCTGCCCGACGCGGTGCACCACCACCCGCTGCTGCGCCGGGTCGCCGCCACCGGGAACGACCTGGTCTCCTGGTACAACGACCTGGCCTCGCTGGAGCGCGACCGGGTCACCTCGGGCGGGCACAACCTGGTGCTGGCGACCGCCGCCGAGCACGGGGTGCCGGTGGAGACCGCGGTCGCGCTGACCGCCGAGCGCTGGCGGGCGTCGATGCGGCGCTTCGTCGAGCTGCGGGCGGCGGTGCCGTCGTTCGGGCCGGCGCTGGACGAGGCGGTCACCGACCACCTCGACGGGGTGGCGAACGCCGTCCGGGCGACCGTCGACTGGACGCTGGAGAGCGATCGCTACCCGGGCTCCCACCCCGAGCCCGCCGCCCTCCGCTGACCCTCGCCCGCGCACACTCCGGCCCTCCGGCGAGCCCGCCCACCGAGCGGGCGCTGCTGCCGGCGCGGTCAGGGGCGCAGGTCGAGGCGGATCACCAGGTCGAGCAGGGCGAAGACGAACAGCGCGATGCCGACGAAGCCGTTGGCGGTGAAGAAGGCCCGGTTGATCTTGCTCAGGTCGGTCGGGGTGACCACCACGTGCTGGTAGCCGAACGCGAGCGCGGTCAGCGCCAGCCCGATCCACCAGGGCCAGCCGAAGCCGACCAGCGCGCCGAACCAGATGAAGAGCGCGAAGGTCACCACGTGCGCCACGGTCGAGGCGTGCAGGGCGAAGCGCCGGCCGTACCGGGCGGGCACGCTGTGCACCCCGATCTCCCGGTCGATCTCGGAGTCCTGGCAGGCGTAGATGAGGTCGAAGCCGCCGATCCAGAGGCCGACGGCCGCGCCGAGCAGCCAGGCGGGCCACGAGCCGTCGAGGGTGCCAGTGACCCCCAGCCACGCGCCGACCGGGCCCACCGCCTGGGCGACCCCCAGGATGGCGTGCGGCCAGTTGGTGAACCGCTTGCCGTACGGGTAGACCACCAGCGGCACCACGGCGAGCGGCGCGAGCACCAGGCAGAGCGGGTTGAGCAGGGCGGCGGCGGCGAGGAAGACCACGAGCGCGACCGCCGCGCCGGTCCAGGCCGTCCGCACGCTGACCGCCCCGGTGACCAGTTCCCGGGAGGCGGTACGCGGGTTCCGCGCGTCGATCCGCCGGTCCAGGATCCGGTTGGCCGCCATGGCGAACGTCCGCGCGCCCACCATCGCCACGGTGATCAGCAGCAGGTCCGCCCACCGCACCCGCCCCCCGTGAACCTGCATGGCGGTCAACGCCGACAGGTACGCGAACGGCAACGCGAACACGGAGTGCTCGATCGCCACGAGCTTGAGGAAGGACTTGACCCGGCCGGGACGCTCCACCGGCTCGGCGACGGCGGTGGCCATCAGATGCCGTACTCCTTCCAGCGCTTGTCCACTAGGGAGACGACCTCGGGGGCCATCGTCATCTCCTCCGGCCAGCCCCGGGTGTAGCCCTCGCCGGGCAGCTTGCGGGTCGCGTCGACGCCCGCCTTGCCGCCCCAGAACTGCTGGTACGACGCGTGGTCCAGGTGGTCCACCGGGCCCTCGGTGAGCAGCAGGTCGCGGGCGTAGTCGACGTTGCCGAAGGCGCGGAAGGCGACCTCGTTGTAGTCGTGCACGTCGCAGTCCTCGTCGACGATCACGATCAGCTTGGTCAGCGACATCATGTGCGCACCCCAGATCGCGTTCATGACCTTCTGGGCGTGCTTCGGGTAGCGCTTGCGGATCGACACGATCGCGCAGTTGTGGAAGACCCCGGCGGCCGGCAGGTCGTAATCGACGATGTCCGGGATCAGGAAGCGCAGCAACGGCGCGAAGATCCGCTCGGTGGCCTTGCCGAGGCCGTGGTCCTCCTGCGGCGGTTGCGACGTGACGATCGAGTGGTAGACCGGGTCGCGCTGCATGGTCATGCACTCGATGTGCATCACCGGGAAGGGCTCCACCGGCGTGTAGAAGCCGGTGTGGTCGCCGAACGGCCCCTCCGGGAGCCGCTCGCCCGGCTCGATGTAGCCCTCAAGGACGACCTGCGCGTGCGCCGGCACCTGCAACGGGACCGTCAGGCAGTCCGTCATCTCGACCCGCTCGCCGCGCAGGTACCCGGCGAACAGGTACTCGTCGATGTCGGCGGGGAGGGGCGCGCTGGCCGAGTAGGCGACCACGGGATCGGCGCCGATGGCGATCGCCACCGGCAGCCGCTGCCCGAGCCGCTCGGCGACCGCGTGGTGCGCCGTCGAGTTCTTGTGGATCTGCCAGTGCATGCCGATGGTGTTCCGCGAGTGCTGCTGCAACCGGTACAACCCCAGGTTGCGCTTGCCGGTCTCCGGGTGCTTGGTGTGGGTCAGCCCGAAGTTGTGGAAGATCCCGCCGTCACCCGGCCAGACCTGCAGCCCTGGCAACCGGTTCAGGTCGACGTCGTCGCCACGGTAGACCACCTGCTGGCAGGGGGCGGTCTTGACCTTCTTCGGCGGCATCGACTTGAGCTGCATGACCTTGCCGAGGCCGTCCATCATCCCGGAGAGGCCCATCGGCAACTCCGGCTTGAGCATGTCGCCGAGCCGCTCGCCGATCTCGTCGAGCCGCTCGACGCCGAGCGCCATCGCCATCCGCTTCTCGGTGCCGAAGAGGTTGATCGCCACCGGCATCTCGCCCCGCGTCGGCCGCTCGAAGAGCAACGCGGGGCCGCCCGCGCGGACCGTCCGGGTGACGACCTCGCTGATCTCCAGGGTGGGATCGACGGGGACGCTCACCCGCCGCAGCTCGCCCGCGCGCTCCAGCGCCGCGAGGAAGTCCTTCAGATCGTTGTACGGGAAGCCACGAGCCGCCATGCCTGCCAGTCTCCCGCACCGGTCGGAGCGGCCACCACGCCGGGTGGTGTGACACCGGCGATCCCGGCGGCACGGCGACGCGGGACCGGTCCGGCCGTCTCGACCGGGCCGCGGCCCACGCGATCGAGATCGATCTTCGACACACCGGACCGGGCGGCCGGCGATCACTAGTGCCGCATCAGGCAACGTTTGCCCTGTCGTGACGTGACGCGCCGTCCGGATGCTGGTCCGGACGGCGCGGTGTCGCCAGGCTGTCCGGGTG
>NZ_JBEYTP010000071.1:0-21168 GCF_040643125.1 Micromonospora sp. NPDC047465 | reverse complement strand
CGCGCCGGCGTCGCCGAGCAGGCCGAGGGCGTGCAGCGATGCGTCGAGCAGCGCCGGGTGCAGCAGGAAACCCTCGGTCGCGCCGGCGGCGTCGGCGGGCAGCGTCACGTCGGCGAAGATCTCGTCGCCCCGCTTCCACGCCCGGCCGACGCCCTGGAACACCGGGCCGTAGTCGTAGCCACCGGCGCGCAGGCGGTCGTAGAAGCCGTCCGTGTCCAACGGCGCCGCGCCCGGCGGCGGCCACAGCCTCAACCGGGTGGCGTCGCTGGTCCGCACCGGGGCGACGGTTCCCGTCGCGTGCGGCGTCCACGTTCCGCCGGGTGGACGCGCGTGGATGGTCAGCGGACGGGTCGGGTCGCCGTCCGTCCCGGCGACGACCACCCGGGTCTGGACGGCGCCGGCCTCGGGGAGCACCAGCGGCGTCTGCAGGAGGAGCTCCACCACCTCGGGGCAGCCGACGTGCGCGCCCGCGCGCGCCGCCAGCTCCGCCAGCAGCGCGCCCGGTACGACGACCGTCCCGCCCACGCGGTGCTGGGCGAGCCACGGCTGGGCGGCGATCGACAGTTCGCCGGTCAGCAGCACTCCGGCGTCCAGCGTCTCGACCGGCTCCCCGAGCAGCGGCCGGGCCGGTGGGGTCAACCAGTACCGCCGGTGCTGGAACGGATAGGTGGGCAGCTCCGCGGGCGGGACGTCTCCGCCGACCAGCGCGGGCCAGTCGACGTCCACGCCGTGGGCGAACAGGCGGGCCACCGCGTCCCAGGCGGAGTCCCGTTCGTCGCGCCCGCCGCGCAGCAGCGGCACGGCGATCGTCGGGTCACCCGTGTCGGCGTCCAGGTCGCCGACGGAGTCGAGGACCATGGCCGACAGCACGCCGCCGGGCCCGACCTCCAGGAACCGGCTCACCCCCTGCTCGCGTAGCCGGCGTACGCTCTGCGCGAACCGCACCGGTTGCCGCGCGTGCCGGCTCCAGTGCCCCGGTGTGATCATGTCCACCGGCAGGCCCGTCTCGTTGGAGACCAGCGGGATCTCCGGCGCCCGGTGGGTGAGGTCCGCCTCCAGCTTGGCGAGGTCCGCGAGCATCGGCTCCATCAACGGGGAGTGGAACGCGTGGCTGACGCGTAGCCGGGTGGTCCTGCGGCCACGTGCGGCGAACGCGTCGGCGACGGTCTGCACCGCGTCCTGCGGGCCGGCGACGACGACCGACGTCGGGCCGTTGACGGCGGCGAGCCCGACCTGCGCCGCGGGGTCGGCGATCAGCGGCTCGACCTCCTGCGGGGTGGCCTGGATCGCGGCCATCGCGCCGCCGGCGGGCAGCGCCTGCATCAGCCGTCCGCGGGCGACGACGAGGCGGGCGGCGTCGTCCAGCGACAGCGCGCCGGCCACGTGTGCGGCGGTGATCTCCCCGATCGAGTGGCCGAGGACGTAGTCCGGCCGGAGGCCCCAGTGTCGCAGCAGCCGGTACAGCGCCACCTCCACGGCGAACAGCGCCGGCTGGGTGTACGCGGTCTGGTCCAGCAGGTCCGGGTCGCCGTCGATGACCGCGCGGATGGGGCGGTCCAGGTGCCGGTCCAGTGCGGCGCAGACCTCGTCCAGGGCGGCGGCGAACCGCGGTTCGGCCGCGGCGAGCTCCCGCCCCATCCCGGGTCGCTGCGATCCCTGTCCGGGGAAGACCAGGGCGAGCCTGCCCTCGCTCGCCGTGCCGGTGACCACGGCCGGGGCGTCCTGCCCGGCGGCGAGCGCCGCGAGGGCGTCGCGGTCGAGGACGACGGCGCGCTGCTCGAACGTCGTACGCCGGGCTGCCGCGACCGCCGCCGCGCGGGCCGGCAGGTCGGGGTGGGCGTCGAGGAAGGCGTCGAGGCGGCGGGCATGTTCGCGCAGCGCGGGGACGGTCCGCGCGGAGAGCACCAGCGGCGCCGGCACGGCCGCCCTGTCGGTCGGGGCGGCGGGCTCGTCCTGCGGCGCCTCCTCGACGATGACGTGCGCGTTGGTGCCGCTGATCCCGAACGACGACACCGCCGCGCGGCGCGGCCGGGCGCCGGCCGGCCAGGGCTGCTCGTCGGTGAGCAGCCGCAGCGGGCCGGCGGACCAGTCCACGTACGGGGTGGGTTCGTCGACGTGCAGCGTGCGGGGCAGCCGGCCGTGCCGCAGCGCCAGCACCATCTTGATGACCCCGGCGACGCCGGCCGCCGCCTGGGTGTGTCCGATGTTCGACTTGACCGACCCGAGCCACAGCGGACGCTGCCGGCCGGAGCCGTACGCGGCGGTCAGCGCCTGAGCCTCGATCGGGTCGCCCAGCCGGGTGCCGGTGCCGTGTGCCTCCACCACGTCCACGTCGGGTGCGTCGAGTCCCGCGTCGGCGAGCGCGTCGGCGATCAGGCGTTGCTGGGACGGACCGTTGGGCGCGGTGAGGCCGTTGGACGCCCCGTCGGAGTTGACCGCGCTGCCCCGCAGGACCGCCAGGACGCGCCGGCCGTGCCGGCGTGCGTCGGCGAGCCGTTCGAGGACCAGCACCCCGGCGCCCTCGGCCCAGCCGGTGCCGTCGGCGGACGCGGCGAACGACCGGCACCGCCCGTCCGGGGAGAGCCCGCCCTGGCGGCTGAACTCGGTGAACACCAACGGCGTCCCGATCACGGTGACCCCACCGGCCAGTGCGAGGTCGCACTCGCCGGTACGCAGCGAGCGGGCCGCCAGGTGCAGCGCGACCAGCGACGACGAGCAGGCGGTGTCGACCGACAGCGAGGGTCCTTCCAGGCCCAACGTGTACGACACGCGGCCGGAGACGATGCTGGAGGCGTTGCCGGCCATCAGAAAGCCGGCGACCTCCGGCGGGATGGCGCCGAGGCGTGGGGCGTAGTCGCCGGCGATGACGCCGGTGTACACGCCGGTGCGGCTTCCGCGCAGCGTGCGTGGGTCGATGCCCGCGCGTTCCAGCGCCTCCCAGGAGATCTCCAGCATCAGCCGCTGCTGCGGATCGGTGGCCAACGCCTCGCGGGGCGACAGGCCGAAGAATCCGGCGTCGAAGTCGCCGGCGTCGTAGAGGAATCCCCCGTGGCGGGCGTAGGTGGAGCCGGGACGGTCGGGGTCGGGGTGGAACACCTGCGGGTCCCAGCCCCGGTCGGTCGGGAACGGCCCGACGCCGTCGCGGCCGTCGGCCAGGAAGGTCCAGAAGTCCTCGGGGGTGGTCGTTCCGCCGGGGAAACGGCAGGCCATCGCCACGATGGCGATCGGCTCGGGCCCACCCGCCGGCGTGCCGTCCGGCTCGCCGGCCGTCGGCGTGGCGACGGGGTGCCCCGCTCCCGGGTCCGCGTCCGGGCCGCCGACCTGTTCGGCCAGGTACCCGGCCAGGGCCGACGGGTTGGGGTAGTCGAAGGCGAGGGTGCCGGACAGTTGGAGCCCACTCGCCTCGGACAGCCGGTCGGCCAGTTCGAGCGCGGTCAGTGAGTCGAAGCCAAGGTCGGCGAAGGCGCCGTCTGCAGTGACGTCACCACGCGGCCGACCGAGCACCTCGGCCGCCTCGGTACGTACGACATCCAACCACCACTGCGTCCTGGAGTCACCCATTCAGGCGGCCGCCTTCCGCGATCATCAACGTCGGTGCCGCGGTCACCCACCGGGCAGCGGTCATCCTCTATCGGTCACGGCGGCCAACACAATCGCCCGTACGGACTCCACAAAGGATCTATGGTCTTTGTCGATCGCCCTGTCTACGCTGTCCCGCATGATTCAGGCGAGATCGAGGTGAGCCGTTTCGTCGATGCCGTCGTCGGCACCGCCGGGCGGTCGTCGGGCGGCATGGTCACCGGCGCCCCCGCGAACCCGGTGCGGCGCAGCTGGGGGCAGTTGCACGAGGCGGCCCGGCGTACGGCAGCGGCACTGGTCGCGGGCGGGTTGGCCCCCCGCCAGGCCGTCGCGGTCCTGGCCGGTGACCCGGGGGAGGTCGCGCGGGTCGCCCAGGGGACGTGGCTGGCCGGCGGCAGCGTGACCATGCTGCACCAGCCGACCCCGCGGACCGACCTGTCCGTCTGGCGCGACGACACGCTGCGTGTCCTGCGCATGATCGACGCGCGTCTGGTGCTGGTGGGCGCCCCGTTCGAGGCGATGGCCGACGTGCTGCGCGAGCAGGGCGTCCCCCACCGGATGATCGGCGACCTGGACAGCGACCGGGAGTTCACCGTCGTGCCCGCCGCCGAGGACGACACCGCGCTGCTCCAGTTGACCAGCGGCTCGACCGCCGAGCCGAAGGCGGTGCGGATCACCCACCGCAACATCCACGCCAACCTCGTCGACACCGCGGCCCACCTCGAGTGCGGCGACGACGACGTGCTGGTGAGCTGGCTGCCGCTCTTCCACGACATGGGCATGGTCGGCTGCCTGCTGCTGCCCATGTTCACCGGCATCGACCTGGTCATGGTCACGCCCGCGGAGTTCCTCGGCCGTCCGATGGTGTGGGCGGAGCTGATGAGCCGGTACGGCGGCACGATCACCGCCGCGCCGAACTTCGCGTACGCGATCCTGACCCGGCAGCTCGCCCGCGCCGACGCCGGTTCGCTCGACCTGTCCCGGTTGAAGGCCCTGTGCAACGGCGCGGAGCCGATCGACCCGTCGACGGTGGAGGCGTTCGTCGCGGCCGGCGCCCGGTTCGGCCTGCGACCGGAGGCGGTGAACTGCTGCTACGGCGCCGCGGAGAGCGCCCTGGTCATCTCGCTGTCGGCGCTGTCGGATCCGATGCTCCTCGACACCGTCGACGCCTTGGAGCTGGAGAAGAACCGGCGGGCGGTACCGGCGGGCGACGACCACCCGACCGCCGTGCGCCGGCTGCCCATGCTCGGCGCCGCCCACCCGAGCGTGACCGTGCGGGTCGTCGACGACTCCGGCGCCGAGCTGGGCGACCGTGAGATCGGCCGGTTGCAGCTGCGCGGTGACTCGGTGACCCGGAGCTACCTCACCGAGGACGGTCCGGCCCCGGCCCTGGACGACGACGGCTGGTTGGACATCGGCGACGAGGGCTACCTGGTCGACGGTCAGATCGTGGTCTGCGGCCGCCGCAAGGACGTCGTCATCATGGGCGGCCGCAACATCTATCCCACCGACATCGAGCGCGCGGCCGCCGGCGTCGACGGCGTCCGGGACGGCAACGTCGCGGCGGTACGACTGATGGCCGGCGACGGGGTGGCGCGGGAGTCGTTCGCGGTGCTGGTCGAGTCCCGCCTGGTCGGTGACCCGGCCGCCGAGAAGGCGCTGTCCGACGCGATCGCCAACCGGGTCCTCGCCGACGTCGACGCCCGTCCGGCGGAGGTCGTGGTGCTGCCGCCGGGCAGCCTTCCGAAGACCCCGTCGGGCAAGCTGCGCCGCGCGGCGGCCCGCTCGCTCATCCCCCGCTGACCGTCCGCCCCCGGAGGAAATCTGTGCGATCCCTTGATCAGGCCCGTGCCCTCTGCGAGTCGTACCTGCCGGGGCTGCTCGACGGGTTGTCGAAGGTCCCGTTCGAGCAACGGGAAGCCTCCGGCGGCGGCACGCTGCCGGTGTTCCGGGCCAGCGGCGGCCCGAGCCTGGTGATCCCGAAGGACTACGGCGGGCTCGGCGCGTCCCCGTTGGACGCGGTACGGGTCACCCGCGCGATCGGCGCCCACGCGCCGTCGCTGGCGGTCGCGACCACGATGCACCACTTCTCCGTGGCGACGCTGTTCACCTTCGCCGAGAGCATCAAGAACTCGGGCATGGAGTGGGCCCTGCTGGAGGCGATCACCAGCCGCAACCTGCTGGTCTCCTCGGGCTTCGCCGAGGGCCGCCCGGCCCAGGGCATCCTCTCCCCCACGATGACGGCGACGCCGGTGGACGGCGGCTACCGGATCAACGGGTCGAAGAAACCGTGCAGCCTGAGCCACTCGATGGACCTGCTGACGGCCAGCGTGGCGGTGCCCGCACCGGGCGGCGGCCAGCAGACGGCCTTCCTGCTCATGCCGGCCACGCTGCGCGGCATCACCCGGCACCCGTTCTGGGGCAGCAGCGTGCTCGCCGGCGCGGAGAGCGACGAGGTCCGGCTGACCGACGTGTTCATCGAGGAGGAACTGGTCATCCCGACCGAGAACGGCCCGGACGGGATGCTCGACGACCTGCAGACCGTCGGGTTCATCTGGTTCGAGCTGCTCATCACCGCGTCGTACCTGGGCATGGCCAGCGCGCTCGTCGAACGCGCGTTGGCCGCCGGGCGCGGCGCGGTCACCGACCGCGCCGCGTTGGGCACCCGGCTGGAGACGGCGACGCAGCTACTGGAGGGCGCGGCCCGCGCCATGCAGGACGGCGAGACGGACAACGACGCGCTGGCCCGTGTCCTGATGGCCCGCTACGGCACGCAGGACGCCATCACCGACGCCGCCCGCCAGGCGGTCGAGATGCTCGGGGGCATGTCGTTCATCCGCTCCCCCGAGGTGGCCTACCTGGTCGCGGCCTGCCAGTGCGTCGCGTTCCACCCGCCGTCGCGGGCCAGCGTCGCGGCGCCGCTGGTCGACTACCTCGACGGCACCCGCCCGTTCGTCATGAACGACAGCGCCCCGGCACCGGCCGCGCAGCCACCAGCGGCGCAGCCGTCCGTGCAGGCACCGGCGGTGCCGGCCGCGCAGCCACCGGGCCCGCAGGCGGTGCGGGCACCGGCGCCGGCACAGCCGTCCGTGGTCCCGCCGGCCGCCGCACCCGCGCCCGGCCCCACGATCGAGCCGGCCCCGACCCCTGTCCGATCCGCCGACGCGGCACCGGTCACCGTGCCCGGCCCGCGCCCGCAGCCGGTGGTCACCTACAGTCCCCAGCCCGCGGCCCCCCGCACCGACGAGCGGTCGGGGATGACGGCGGCCGACGCCGCCGACTGGGACCAGGCGTCCTCCCTGTTCGACGGCGCGGAGGGCATCCGGCTGACCGCACGCGACTGCGACCTGCGGTACTGGTTCGCCAACGTCCCGCAGCGCACGCTGCGCGGAAACATCGTCGGCTACTCGCCGGAGCTGGTGACCCCGGCCTTCCTGCACGAGCCGGGCCCGCTGCGGGACGCACTGATCCAGGAGGTCGCGTTCCGCGCGCTGGCCGAGGAGCGGGCGGCCCGCGCGATCGGTCACATCGTGGCGTGCGCGCCGGACTCCACGACCGCCGAGTTCTACGCCACCCAGCTGATGGACGAGACCCGGCACGCGATGATCTTCCGGAACCACCTGCGGAACCTCGGCATCGACGAGCACGACGTCGCCGCCGTCATCGCCAGGCAGACCGCGCACGACAAGGCGACCATCCTCGATCCGTTGGAGGAGTACGGCATGCCGATCGTGCGCGAGCAGCAGGACTTCGTCGGCGGCGTGGTGCTGCTGACGATCCTGGTCGAAGGCTTCCTCGCCCCGTCGTTCGAACTCAGCGAGCGCAAGTGGCGACCGATCGACCCGCGGATGGCGGACATGGAGAAGGGCGCCGCCATCGACGAGGTGCGCCACCTGGCCGTCGGCACGTCGATCATCCGCGAGCACGTGCAGCGGCACCCCGACGAGAAGGAACGCCTCGTCGAGCTCATCCGCGACGGCATGCGGCTGTGGGAGCAGTTGCCGGTGTCCGACCAGCTCACGCGCTGGGAGAACTGGTTCCAGGAGGGCATCGCCCCGCACCTGGCCGCCATCGGTGACTACGAGGTGTGGGACGGGCGGCGGCTGGTCGACACCACGCCGGAGGAACGCATCCAGAAGGCTGTCGAGGTCACGAGCATCGTGCACTCCACCCGCCTCACCGACATGGGCCTCGGCCGGGCCTTGATCTACTGATCCTCCGTCCCGTGGCCTGGGAGGGGCGCCCCCCCAGGCCACGGGCGCGCCTCACGACGGGCTGGCACGGCGGGGGATTCCCCGGGCGCGGGCACCGCTGAACCTGCCTCTACACGGCCGTGCGCTCCGCGTCCAGGTGGCTGCTCTCCCCGCGGATCCCCCACCGGCTGTAGAGCGGTCGCAGTGGCCCGGGCACCCACCAGTTGAGCCGGCCGAGCAGCCGCATCGTGGCCGGCATCAACAGCGCCCGGACGATGGTGGCGTCGACGACGACGGCGAGGGCGAGCCCGATACCGATGATCTTCACGACCAGCACGCTCGCGGTCGCGAACGACACGATCACCACCACCAGCAGCAGGGCCGCGCTGGTGATGATCCGGCCGGACCGCTGCAACCCGACCGCGACCGCCTCGGTGTTGTCACCGCTGAGGTCGTAGTGCTCGCGGATGCGCGAGAGCAGGAACACCTCGTAGTCCATCGACAGCCCGAACGCGACGGCGAAGATCAGGATGGGTTGCACCACGTCGATGTTGCCGGTGGAGGTGAACCGCAGCAGCCCGGCGAGGTGGCCGTCCTGGAAGACCCACACCACCGCGCCGAACGCCGCGGTCAGGCTCAGCACGTTCATCAGGATCGCCTTGACCGGCAGGACCAGCGAGCCGAAGGACAGGAACAACAGCACGAACGTGGTGACCACGACGAGCAGCGCCATCCACGGCAGCCGCTGCTCGAGCATGTCCATCAGGTCGGCGAACCCGGCGGCGTCGCCGCCGACCAGCACAGTGCCGGAGGGCGGCGGTTCGACGCCGCGCACCGCGTCGACCAGTTCCCGTCCCTGCTCGGAGATCGGTTCCGCGTCGAACCGGACGGTGACCCGTGCGGTGTCGCCGACCAGACCGCTGACGTCCGCCTGCCGTACGCCGGGCAGCGCGGCCACCCGCTCCACGTACGCGGTGATCTCCTCCCGGCCGGGAGGGCCGGTCACCGGGCCGTCCAGGGTGACGATGGCTTCGACCGGCCGGGTGACGCTGTCCGGGAACGACCGCTCGATGGCGTCCTGGACCTGCCGGCTCTCCGCCGAGGCGGGCAGCACCCGGGTGTCCAGCCAGCCGTAGGAGATGCGCAGGAACGGCAGACCGAGAACCACCAGCACGGCGACGACCGCGCCACCGACCAGTACGGGTCGGCGCATCACCGTCCGCGCGATCCGCGCCCACGCGCCGGAGTCCGGGTCGGTGTCGACCGGCCTGCGGCGCCGCTCCCGCAGCCGCGGCCCGAACAGGGACAGCATCGCCGCCATCACGGTCATCGCGAAGAATCCCGCCAGCAGCACCGCGGCGACCCCACCGACGGCGATGGACCGGAGGAACACCTGCGGGAAGACGGCCAGGCTGGCGAGCGCGAGCGCGACGGTCACCGCGGAGACGACGATGGTCCGGCCCGCGGTGACCATGGTCCGCCGCAGCGCCGCCGGGACTGGGTGGCCCGCGCCGAGTTCCTCCCGGAACCGGCTGACCATGAACAGGCTGTAGTCCACGGCCAGCCCGAGGCCGAGCAGCGTGACCACGTTGACCGCGAAGATCGAGATGTCGGTGAACTGCGCCAGCAGCCGCAGGCCGGCCAACGAGCCCACGATCGCCAGCACCCCGACCGCGACCGGCAGCAGCGCCGCCAGCAGGTTACGGAAGATGAGCACCAGCAGCAGGAACAGGATCGGCAACGCCAGCGCCTCGGCGCGGGTCAGGTCCGCCTTGCTCTGGCTGTTGACGTCGTCGATCAGCGCCAGCGGCCCCCCGACGGTGACGTCGAGATCCGGGCTGGTCAGGCTGTCCTTGATGGCGAGGTAGTTGGTGAGGCGGTCGTTCTCGGTGGCACCGGCGATCTGCACCGCCGCGAACGTCTCGTGCCGGTCGGTGCTGACCAGGGCGGGAACCCTGGCCCGCCAGTAGTCGGTCACGCCCTCGACCCGGTCCGCCGGCAGCCCGTCCAGCACGCGCCGGGCGGCGTCGGCGTACGCGGGGTCCTCCACCGTCCAGCGGTCGCTGCCGAACAGCACGACGACGTCCGCATCGTTGCGTCCGAGCGCCTTGCGTTCGACCTCGTCGGCGCGGGAGCTCTCGCTCGCCGCGTAGGTGAACCCGCCGACGGCCAGGTCGCCGAACGCGCCGGCGCCCCAGGTGCCCGCGGCGACCAGGAACACCGCGGCGCCGGCGATCACCCACCAGCGCGCCCGGTGCGCGAGCCGGCCGAGGAGATCCAACATGGCAGTAACCCTTCGCTCGACCGCGGTGCCCGGGAGAACGACGCGGCGCCGGCACAGTCAGGACCGGCGCCGCGTCGATGTGATCACAGGATGGTGATGATCAGGTCCAGCGCCCGATGCCGATCGCCTGGGAATCGGAGAGCAGCGTCTCCCGGAGCGCGACCCGGCGGATCTTCCACGTGCCGGTTCGCGGGAACTCGTCCCACTTTATCTGGATCGGCGGGGCCATCGGGCTCAGGTCCGCGACCGCCCGCTCCCAGTCGCCCTTGTCCAGCGGAACGTCGTCCGCGGTGCTGACCACGGGTACCGGCAGGTCGCCGGCGACCGGAAGGATGACGACCTCGGTGGTGTAGTCGATCCGGTCGAGGATGAGGTCCTCGAACTCGATCGCGCTGCCGCCGGGGATCCGGTCGATCTCCCGGTCCACGATCCGCACGGCGCCCCACTTGTTGATGACCGCGAGGTCGCCGGTGTTCCACCACCTGCCGTTGCACTTGAGGTCGTGCCGGTCCTGCTCGCCGACGTAGGCGAGGCACCGTCCGGGCTGGTCGATCTCGATCAGGCCGACCTGGCCGCGCGGCACCTCCTTGCCCGTCTCCGGGTCCACCGCCCGCATCTTGGCGTGGAACGGGATGGGCCAGCCGATCAGCTGCGTCGGCGGCGGCCGGTGCCCCTTGCGGCGCACGACGAAGCGGAAGAACGGCCGGATGCAGAGCGCGCCGTTCTCGCTCTGGCTCCACGACTGGACCCAGATCGGGAACCGGCGCTTGGTGGCGGCCATGAAGGTGCGGATCGTCCGGGTGTGGATGGCGTCGAACGAGTTGACGTACTCTCGCACGTTGCTGAACAGTCCGGCGGGGTCGCGGGCCAGCGGCTCCCAGGCGAGGTAGATGTTCGGCAACGCCTCCACCAGCGTCGGCTTGTGCTCGGCCAGCAGCTCCCGAACCCTGGGCGAGAGCGGGTCGGACAGGTAGAGCACCCGCGGGCCGACCGCGGCCATCGCCAGCTGCATGGTGGTGAGCCGCTCGTGCGTGTAGGGGTCGCAGAACGCCACGGTGTCGCTGCGCCGGAGCCCGAACCTGGGCCACCGCTCGGTCTCCACGATCGCCATCGCGTAGATGGACTCGGCGGAGTGCATGACCAGCTTGGGTATGCCGGTGGTGCCGGAGGTGTGGGTGATGACCACCGGCTCCTTGAACTCGCGCATGTTCGGCTGGACGGGCGGCGCGTCCTTGAAGTCGTCCAGGTGCAGCACGTCCGGCCGGTCCGCGACCGCGTCGACGCTGATCGTCCGTACGGTGAGCTCCGCCACCACCTCCGGGGTGATGCCGCACTTGTCGAGGTGCTTCTGGTCGGTCAACAGGAACGGCCGTTCCAGCCGCTCCAGCATCGGGATCATCGCCTCCGGCCCGTACGAGCCGGAGAACATGCAGGGAATGGCGCCGATCCGGGCGATGGCGCAGCCGAGAATGACGATGTCCAGGTGGTTCTGCTTGAGGATCGCCACCCGGTCCCACGGGCGCACGCCCGCCTTGTGCAGCCAGGCCGCGGCGCGATCGACGAGTTCCGCCCACTGGGTGTAGGTGCGGGCCTCGGCTCCGTCGGGGTCGATGTCCGGCGGGCGGTCGACGATGACCAGCTCGTCCGGGGCGGTCTTCGCCGCCACGTGCCAGGTCTCGCCCATCTTGGAGTGCTTCGGTACACGCGAAAAGGGGCTCAGCCGACGGCGCCACCGGGTGGGCGTGAACTCGGTGAGAAAACGCGGAATGGGCCGCTGCGGCTCGACGTCGTCGCTGGCGACCGTTGAATCAGCGGGTGAGGCCACGAGCGCGTCCTCCTGTTCTCGGGGCATGGGGAGGTCAGCTGACGACGAATGATCATCGGCCGTCCAATTGGCCGGTAACGATATCGACATTGTCCGTCGTAGACCAGATCTGGGTGGACGGAAATCCGACCCCGAACGCATCCGACCCCCGGGCCGTCCGACCAGTGTGGACGGAACGACTACCGGCCATAATGCCCCGTCGGCGGCGTGGCGACGTCCTCCCCGAGGCATGGTGGTTCAACGGTCGGCCCCGTGGCGCCGGGCTCGGGGCCGGACCGGACGGTGGCGCGTGGTGGGACGTGCAGGTGGCCGAAGTGTCCGGCCCGAGGGGCGGGCGCCCCGGGGCCACGTCCGAGGCGGGACGCGGGAACCGGCACCCACACCCGCGTCCGGTCCGAGGTCATTCCTCGTTCCCCGTCGACATGGGCGTCGCGGTGTCCGCCTGCGGCTACGACTACCTGCGCCGGATGACGGAGGCGTGGACCGCCACCGACAACTGCGCCGGGGCGCCGGCGACCGGCGTCGGTGCGACCGTCGGCGGCCGGATCCCTACCGGCACTCGTACACCTTCGACAAGGTCGGTAACCGGCTCACGGAGACGCGACACGACACCGGCGGGGACCCGGCCAGGGACGTGCGGCGCGCGTACAGCTATCCGGAGGCTGGCAAGCCCGGAGCACACCGACTCTCGGGCGTGGTCACCACCGGGCCGGGTGCCGGTACGGACAGCTACACCTACGACGCCACCGGCAACCGACTCGTCCGCCGCGACCCGGCAGCGGTGACCGTCTACCTCGGGGAAACCGAACTGAAGCTGGACCACTCGATCGGAACGGTGAGCGGGACCCGGTACGTCGACGTGGGCGGCGGCACCGCGGTACGTACCTCGGACGGCAGGGTGATCTTCCAGTTCGCCGACCGTTGGACGAACTCGCCCGCGAGTCCAAGGCGTTCGTCCGCAACGTCGAAACCACCTACAACCTGCCCATGGGCATATGGAGCACCAGCTGGGAGGGGTGCAAGCGAGCGGTATTCGCACAGGTAGCGAACCCGCCGAGTTGCCTCGTGGCAGCCGGCGGGTTCGCCATCGGCGGCTCAGGCGTGGAACGGCTCGGGGCCCGGCACCGGCTCGGGTGTGTCGTCGAGCCAGCCGAGGCGTACCGCCTGGACGCCGAGTTCGAAGCGGCTGGTCGCGCCGATCCGGTCGGCCAGCTCGGCGATCATCCGCCGGACGGTGCGGGCGGAGACGCTGAACTGCCGGGCGATGCTCTCGTCCTTGGCCCCCGCCGCGAGATGCTGGAGCAGTTGCCGCTGCTGCCGGGTCAGCTCGCCCGGTGGCGGGGATGCCTGCTGCTCGATCGGCACCGCGGACAGCCAGTGCCGGCCGAACAGGTCGGCGGTGGCCGCCACGAGGCCCGGGTGGGACACCCGGATGACGCCCCGCTGGTTGTCCTCCGGGTCGATGACCATCACGACGTACCGGTCATCGACGACGAACGTCCACACCGGCAGAGTCGGGGTGGTCCGGACCTCCACGCCGTTGTCGCGGACCCGTCGGGCGCCCGCGAGCAGCCGCGGATCGTTGACGATGCTGTCCAGCAGGATCAGCTGCACCCGGACCCCACGCGCGGCGGCGCACTCCGCCAGCTGGTACGCCGGGTCGTAGTCGGTGCCGGTCCCCATCCCCGGCACCGCTCCGGCGGCCGCCAGGCACTGGATGCTCGTCGTCGCCTTCGCCGCGATCTCCTCGAGACACAGCCAGGCGGCGTCCCGGTCGTCGAGCAGTTCGACGTCGTGCAGTAGCGCGGGGCTGGTCCGGAAGCTGGCCGACATCTCCGCGACGGCTGCCCGGGTCAGCTCCACCGCTCGCGTCCGCCGAGCGAGCCGTGCCTCGGCGTACGACAGCAGCGGCGCGAACCCGACGGCCGGGTTCACCGGCCGGATCTGGTCGGCGTGGGGCCGCCGGAGCAGTCCGATCTCCACCAGACGCCGCACCGCCGCGTCGACCTTCGCCGCCGGCAGGTCCACGGCGTCGCGAAGCTGTTCCAGGCTCCACACCCGGCGCTGAAGGGCAGCCCGGTAGACCAGCTCACCAGTTTCGTCCACGCCGACTTCCGCCAGCATCAAGGCATCTCCCTCTCCCGCGGCGCCACCACGCTGAGGGGAGGTTAGTACGGCGGCCCCGCCGGTCCGATCTGAGCCGAAATGAACCTTACGAGGGGGCTCTGGGGTGACCTGGCAGCCGACTTGGTGGAGTTGGCTGCGCACGGATCGTCACCTGCGGACGAGATCGTAGGCCCGCGCCAGGTCGTCACCCCAGGACATGGCGTGGTCACGCTCGAACGCCCGAAACAGCCGGTCGCGGACCGACTCGCGGCGCAGCCAGGCGGCAAGCGCCGTCGGCCTCCGGCCCGCGAAGTCGAGTCCGTTCACCGTGGCAGCCAGGTGGCGGTCCGCCGCCGAGCCGAGCATCACGTCCCACACATCGAGGAACCGCTCGACGCTCTCCCCGCCGGCCATGACCGCGTCCAGGAAGGTGGCCGGGTCGAAGAACGAACCGACCTGCGACGGGTACGTCGCCAGCAACGACCGCCACACCGCATCCAGGTAGCCGTCGATGGAGCCCTGCTCGGCTTCGGGCCAGGTGCGCCACTGCTCGCGAGGCAGCTTGCCCAACACGATCGCCGGGTCGAGTTCGGTGGAGCTGACCATGCGCTCCAGCAGCAGGGGCAGCAGACTCTTCAGGTCGTCGCGGTTGCCGACCGTGTTGCCGAGGCTGATGGTCAGAGAGAACAGGTGGTGATCGTCGACCGGCACCGGTCCTCGGCAATGCGGGCAGCCTTCGAGCATCGCCCTGCGCGGGTACCGGGCGAACACCTCCTGAAGGCCCGCCACCGCCACAGACAGATCGCCATCCACCGGCCCATCCTCACAGGGGCGGCTTGGGCTGGGCTGCCGGCACACGGCCACCCCGCAGTACCGCCGGCGGCCCGAGGCTCCAACCGCATTTGACTGATCTGTGGTTCGGCGGATCGGCGGCGCCGCCGTGGTCGGCGTGAAGCAGGCGTGGACGGCGTGCGAGAGTGTGAGCCGGGCGGCGGTCGACGGCTGACCGAGCGTCCTTGAGCAGGGAAGGCAGCCCGCCGATGTTCAACACCGCACGCCTGCAGGTCGTCCTTGAGATCGCCCGCCGCGGCACCATCGTCGCCGCCGCGGAGCAGCTTCGGCTGAGCCCGTCCGCGGTCTCCCACCAGCTCGCCACCCTCGAGCAGGAGGCCGGGGTGGCACTGGTGGAGCGGGGGCCGCGCAGCCTGCGGCTGACCGCCGCGGGCCAGCGCCTGGCGGACTACGCGCAGCAGATCGCCGATCTGATGTCGGCCGCCCGGGACGAACTGGCCACGCACGGCAAGGGCCGCCAGGGACTGCTGCGGATCGGATTCTTCGCCACCGCCGGCACCGAACTGCTGCCGCGCGCCCTGTCGAGCTTCACCCGCGACCATCCGCAGGTGGAGCTGGCGCTGATCCTGGGGCAGCCGCACGAACTGCTGCCCCGGCTGCACCAGGGCGAGCTGGACCTGGTGATGGTCTTCGACCATCCGCTGAGCCCGGCGCAGGAGTCGCCGCACACGAAGGTCCAGCCGCTGATGGTGGACCCGCAACTGGTGGTGCTCCCCGCCGACCACCCGCTCGCCGGGCGGCGGCGGCTGCGGCTCGCAGACCTTGCCGCCGAACCGTGGATCACCACCCTCGGCGTGCAGGGTGAGGTCTCGGTGCTGGAGCTGGCGGCGCGGGCCGAGGGCTTCCCGCCGCGGGTCCGCTGCCGCAGCGACCACTACGAGGTGGTGCTGGGCCTGGTGCGGGCCGGTGTCGGGGTGGCGCTCGTGCCGTCGCTCGGCCTGGGCGATCCCGGCGGGGTGGCAGTGCGGCAGCTCGCCCACGCGAATCTGCACCGGGAGATCGGCGTGGCGCTACGCCCCGGCAACCCCAATCCGGTCGTCGGCCGCTTCGTCGAGCGGCTGGCCGGCGCGGCGGCGACGCTCAGTCAGGAGCTGTCCGAGCGGTGGGCCCCGGCGAGCCGGTCGACCGCCGCGCCCCAGCGCCGCAGCTCGGCAACGGCCTCCCGCTCGGCCCCGGGCTCGAACGCGGCGATCACGGCGTAGACGACGGTGTGCCGGCCGGACACGATCCCGGTGTCGGCGCGTACCCCGGTGTCGGTGCCGGTCTTGTTCTCCACCCGGACGCCGTCGCTCGACCACGGGTCGTGGTCGACGGAGTCGGCGACCATCGTGCGGTCGGTGTTGCCGGCGAGCCAGCCGCGCAGTAGCCGGCACGCCTGCGGGCTCTGCCACGTCCCCGTCGCCACGTCCGCGAGGAAGGCGCAGAGCTCGTGGGCGGTGCCGGTGGCGAAGGTCCGCGGCACGTCGGGGCCGCGCTCGGCCCGGATCCGGTCGTGCACGGTGGTGTCCCGCAGCCCGGCGCGGCGGGCCAGCTCCTGCACGGCCTCGAGGGTCACCAGCCGCAGCAGGGCGTTGGTGGCGGCGTTGTCGCTGACCGCGGCGACCACCGTGGCCAGGTCGGCGACCGTCCATCGCCGAGGCGACAGGCGGCCGAGCAGTCCGGTGCCGCCGACCTCCCGGTCGGCGTCGAGCAGCTCCACCGGCTGGTCCGGCGCGAGCGTGGCGTCGGCGAGCCGCCGGGCCACCTCGGCCAGGAGCAGCACCTTGCCGACGCTGGCCAGCGGCAGGGCAAGGTCGGGGTCGGCCGAGACCGTGCGGCCGTCGTCCAGCCGGCGCACCATCGCCCCGACCCGCACCGCCGGCCTCATCGCGGCCCCGGCCGGGCGGGCTGCCGGTCCGGCACGGCCAGCACCCGGCCCGGCCGCGCGTCGGTGGCCTCACCGCCGTCCACCACGATCCGGCCACCGACCACCACGCACCGCACGCCGTGCGGAGGCGCCAACGGATCGTCGTACGTGGCGCCGTCGGCGACCCGCTGCGGGTCGAGGACCACCAGGTCCGCGTGGTACCCGTCGGCGAGCAGCCCGCGTTCTGGTAGGCCGAAGCGGCGGGCGGGCATCGCCGTCATCTTGTGCACCGCCTCCGCCAACTCCAGCAGGCCCACGTCACGGACGTAGTGGCCGAGGACCCGGGCGAAGCTGCCCGCCCACCGCGGGTGCGGGCGGCCCCCCTTCGGTACGCCGTCCGAGCAGAGCATGGTCAGCCGGCTGGCCAGCACCCGACGTACGTCGTCCTCGTGCATCGAGTGGCTGAGGATGGTGACGTCGCCGCGTTCGGCGGCCAGCAGGTCGCAGGCGTAGTCGACCGGGTCGACGCCACGGGCGGCGGCCAGCTCGGCGATCGTGTGCCCCTGGGCGTCGGTGTTGCGCGCGGCGGACGCGACCCGGATCAGGTCCCAGCCGCCGTTTCCCACGGTGTTCTCCCAGCCCGGCACCCCGGCGACCAGGTCGGTGCGGATCCGGTCGCGGACCGTCGGATCAGCGACGGCGGTGAGCATCGCGGGCACCCCGTCGGCGATCAGCCACGGCGGCAGCATCGCGTGCAGGGCCGTGCTGCCCGCGGTGTACGGGTAGACGTCGCAGGTGACGTCGAGTCCCTCGGCGCGCGCCCGTTCGAGTCGGGCGAGGGTACGGACGGTGGCGCCCCAGGCGCGCCGCCCGGCCGTCTTGTGGTGCGAGACCTGCAGCGCCGCCCCGGCCGCGGTAGCGATCTCGACGGCCTCTTCGAGGGCCGACTCGACCTGGGACATCTCGTCACGGAGGTGCGTCACGTACGGCTTGCCGTGCGCGGCCGCGACCCGGGCCAGCGCGATGACCTCGTCGGTGCCGGCGTTGACGCCCGGGGAGTAGATCAGGCCGGTCGACAGGCCGGCCGCGCCCGCGGCGAGCGCCTCGTCGAGCAGCCCGCACATCCGCCGGGTCTCCTCGGGCGTGGCCCGCCGTTGGGCGAAGCCGACCACCGCGGCGCGCAACGTTCCGTGTCCGACGAGGGCGGCGAGGTGGTTGCGCCGGGCCACGCCCTGCGCGTCGGCGAACTCGGCGAACGACGCGTACGCCGACGCGGGCGGACCGAAGGTCGCGGCGAGCAGCTCCCGCACCGGGCCGGCGCGTTCGGGTGGAACCGGGAAGGGGCTGATTCCGCAGTTGCCGCAGATCTCCGTGGTGACGCCCTGGAGCAGCGGCGCCCGGCGCAGCACCTCGCGCTGCGCGTCGTCGCCGGCGAGCAGGTCGGAGTGGGTGTGCACGTCGATGAAGCCCGGCGTGACGGCCAGCCCGCTCGCGTCGACCACCTCGCTGGCGGGCGTGCGACTGCCCGGCGGCAGCAGCACGAGCCGCCCGTCCCGGACGCCCACGTCGGCGGGGCGGGCCGGCGAGCCGCTGCCGTCGATCACGTCGCCGCCGGTGACCAGCAGGTCCAACCGCGTCATCAGAGGACCTTGGACAGGAAGGCGCGGGTACGGTCGTGCCGCGCCGCGGTGAGCACCTCGTGGGGTGGCCCCTGCTCGACGATCAGGCCCTCGTCCATGAAGACGAGGTGGTCGCCGACCTCCCGGGCGAAGCCCATCTCGTGGGTCACCACGATCATGGTCATCCCGCTCGCCGCGAGGTCCTTCATCACCTCCAGCACCTCGCCGACCAGCTCCGGGTCGAGCGCCGAGGTCGGCTCGTCGAAGAGCATCAGCTTCGGCGACATGGCCAGGGACCGCGCGATGGCCACCCGCTGCTGCTGGCCGCCGGAGAGCTGCGCCGGGTAGTGGTGGGCGCGGTCGGCCAGGCCGACCCGGTCGAGCAGGTCGGCGGCGCGCTGTCGCGCGTCGGCCGCCCGGACTCCCTTCACCGCGACCAGACCCTCCATCACGTTCTCCAGGGCCGTGCGGTGCGGGAACAGGTGGAAGCGCTGGAAGACCATGCCGATCGACTCGCGCTGCCGGCGCAGTCGCGCGTCCGGCAGCGGTCGCAGCCGGCCGCCGTGCTCCTCGTACCCGATCAGCTCGCCGTCGACGTAGACCCGACCCGCCTGCGGTTCCTCGAGGTGGTTGAGGCAGCGCAGCAGGGTGGATTTGCCGGATCCGGAGGGGCCGACCACGCAGACCACCCGGCCGCGTTCGATGGTCAGGTCGATGCCGCGCAGCACCTCCAGGCGGCCGAAGCTCTTGCGCAGGGACCGGCACTGCACCATGGGCGGGGTCATCGCGCGCTCCCCGTGAAGCGCAGGTTGCGGGTGATCCGCCCGCGCAGGGTGCCCGGAGCGGTGGCGCCGAAGCCGCGGCTGAATCGGCGTTCCAGGTAGTACTGGCCGATGCTTGCGACGGTGGTCAGGACCAGGTACCAGATGGACGCGACGATCAGCAGGGCGATCACCTCGAAGTTGGTCAGGTAGAGCCGCTGGGCGACGGTGAGCAGGTCGGCGCCGGCGATCACCGAGACGAGCGAGGTGGTCTTCAGCATGGAGATGAACTGGTTGCCGGTCGGCGGGACGATGATCCGCATCGCCTGGGGCAGCACCACCCGCATCATGATCTTCGTACGCGACATGCCCAACGCCGCCGCGGCCTCCTGCTGGCCGGGGTCGACCGAGCGCAGGCCGGCCCGGACGATCTCGCTCATGTAGGCGCCCTCGTTGATGCTCAGCCCGAGCAGCGCCGCGACGAACCCGGTGACCAGGGTGTTCGTCTCCCAGGTCACCAACTTCGGGCCGCCGAACGGCACGCCCAGCCCGATCTCGGGGAAGATCAGCGCGATGTTGAACCAGAAGATCAGCTGCACCAGCAGCGGCGTGCCGCGGAAGAACCAGACGTATGCCATGGCGCCGGCGCGCAGGGTACGGCTGTCGGAGACCTGCATCAGCGCCACGATGACGCCGAGCACGACGCCGATCGCCATGGAGGCGGCGGTGAGCTGGACGGTGACCCAGAGCCCTTCCAGGATGACATGGTCGAACTGGTACTCGACGACGATGTCCCAGTGCAGGTTCGGGTTGATCGCAACGGTCCAGGCCAGCCAGGCCAGGATCAGGGCGGTCACCCCGGCGGCCAGCCAGCGCCCCGGTCGCAGCGGGTGGCTGATCCGGTTCACCTCCGGGCCGGCGGGCCCGGCCGGAGCCGGGCCCTTGACGATCGCATCCACCGGTGTGCTCACTTCTGGTCGTTGACCGTCGCGGTCTTCACACCGCTGCCCTGCACGCCCCACTTCTCGAGGATCTTGGCGTACTCGCCCGTCTCGATCAGCTCCTGGAGCGCCCGCTGGACGGCGTCACGCAGCTGGCTGTCCTTCTTGTCGATCGCGATGCCCCACGGGCCGGCCTCGTACTGGGTCTCCAGGACCTCGTACTTGCCGCTCTGTCCGGCGAGCATCTTGGCCACCGGGTAGTCGACGATGGTGGCCACCGCGCGCCCGGCGTCGATCTGCAGCAGGCCGGTCGGGGCGTCCTCGCTCTGCGAGATGGTCATCTTCTTGGCGCACGAGGCGTTCTGCTTCTCCCCGATGGCGAGGTTGGAGCTGCCCTTGGCGAGCACCACGGCCCGGCCGCACAGGTCCGCCAGATCCTTCACCCCGGCCGGGTTGCCCTTCGCCACCATGATCGCGCCGCCGGCCTGGAAGTAGTCGACGAAGTCGACGGCCTTACGGCGCTCCTCGGTGTCGCTCATCGAGGACATCGCCAGGTCCCAACGGTCGGCCTGCAGGCCCGGGATCAGGCCGGGAAAGCTGGCGTTGGTCATCTCCAGCTTCAGGCCGAGCCGCCCGGCGATCGCCGCCGCGAGGTCCGGGTCGACGCCGGTCAGCTCCTGGGTCCCCTCCTTGTACATCTCCATCGGGGGGTAGCCCTCGGCGGTGGCGACCCGGAGCACACCCTTCTCCTTGAGGGCGGCCGGGACCAGGTCGGCAGCCTTGGCGTCGGCGGCGACCGAGGCGGAACCACCGGCCTGCGGCGTCTGACCGCTGGTCGAACGTCCGCAGCCGGCGACGGCGAGTGAGAGTGCGGCGAGACCGACGACAACGCGAAGCGCACGCTTCCTGACCACCCGAAACCTCCTGCCTGAGACGATGGCGGGGACCCTATCGGGGATCAGCCAGCATGAACAGCCCGAACGCTTTGCGGGGTGAGCATCGAACTCTTCGATGCTCACCCGCGTTCGCCGTGCAGGTCGTGGCAGGCACCCGTTCAGGTGCCGCGCAGCTGGATCTCGCGTCCGTGCCACCTGGAGCGCAACCACCGGTCGTGGCTGGCGACCACGACGGCGCCGGGGCTGCCGCCGAGGGCGTCCTCCAG
>NZ_JBEYTP010000070.1:0-21282 GCF_040643125.1 Micromonospora sp. NPDC047465 | reverse complement strand
AGTGCAGCAGCCCCCGCGCGTACGCCTGGAGCCCGGCGCAGGGATCAAGCCTGACCGCCCGGAGCCGGGCACGGCGGGCCACACCCGCACCCCGACGCGCAGCAACCCACACCCCCACCCCGACACACAGCGACCCAGGCCCCCACGCGCAGCAGGCGAACGGAAGAGAACAAGCCGACGCCCGCCGGGAAACCTCCCGACGGGCGTCAGCCGTTTCGCGGTGCCGGGCACAGCCCGAGGCGCTCACCGTCAGCGCGCGACCCCCATGCCGAAGCGGTGGCGCTTGCGCCAGACCAGCGACAGCAGCAGAAGCACCGCGCCGGCGCCGACGAGGCCGCCGCCGAACTTCATCGGAGTGCTCAGGCTGTCACCCGTGACGGGCAGCGGCGCCGGGGCGTGCTTCTTCAGCACGACAAGCTTCGCTGTCGCCACCTGGCCCGACGTCTGACCGACGGCCCGGAAGGTGTAGGTGCCGTGGTGGCGCGGCGTGTAGGTCGTGCGGAACTCGCCCTCGCCGTCGGCCGTGACCTCCAAGCGCCTCGGGCTCGGCTGCGGGGCCTGCTGGAACGAGACGGGCGCCATCGCGACCATCTCCCCGTTGCTGCGCCGCGCCTGCTCGGCGCCCGGAACCGCGGCGGCGAGCGGCGAGGTGCTGACGGTGATCACGACCGTCTCGCCCGGCGTCCAGCCCGTGCCGATCAGCGTGGCGGTCTGACCGACCACGACGGTCGTCGGGCTCACCGCGAGCGTCGCGGGACCGGGCACATAGGGCGGTGGTTGTGTGTCGCCCGGCGCCGGCTGCGGCTGCGCCGCCCCCGCGGCGGACGGCGCGGCCACCACGGCCAGACCGACCGCGAGCGCCATGATGATGCGGGATAGCCGCATGATTGGTTCCCTCCTACTGGTCACAGCTTTGTGCGGAAACAACTTGGGTGGTCCATGGGGTGGCGGTGGGGGTCAGCCACAGCTCGGCCGTACCGACGCCGGTCTTCGCGGTGAGCACGGTTACCTCCAAGGTGCGGGAGTCTCCCGGGCCGACCTCGACGTTTGCCGTGGTCACCTGGCGGCGCCGTTCGGTACCGCTGCCCACCGCCGTCTCGACGCCGTCGAGGTGGGTGGTGAGCACGGTCCCGCCAGCGGGGCTGTACACCGACACCAACGTGCGGGCGGTGTACGGGTCGCCGGCCAGGCCGAGGCCGAGGACCGACTTGCTGAGACCCGACTTGGGCGCCGACGAGCGCAGGGTGACCCGGAGCCGGAGCTCCCGGCGACCGTCGGTCCGGCAGTCGCCGACGGTGAGGGTCGCCGTCTGCCGGAGGTAGTAGCCGAGCTTCGCGCCGCTGCCGTCGTTGAGGAACACGCCGACCGTCGGCACTGTGTCCTTCTCCGGAAGCACCCCGGCCATTCGGCTGTCGCCGATCGTCCGTTGCTCTTCGGGTCGGGCACTCCAGAACAATATCCGGCGTTCGGTGACAGCACGGTCAAATGCGGACAATAACCCCTTCGGGTCGTATTTCTTCGTGACCAGCGCGTCGAACACGGCGGCGGCGGAGGCCGCGAAGAAGGCGTCCTGCTCCTCGTTGTCCATCCGCTGGTAGCTGTCGCCGAGCACCGTCTGGACGACCTTCTCCGCGGCCAGCGGGACGCCGCCGGGCACCATCACCGGGCCGGTGGCCTTCAGCAGGTACGACAGCACCACCGGGTCGACGGCGAGCACGCCGTCCACCGTGGTCCCCGTACGCCGCCGGAACATCTCCCGGTAGAGCGCGGCGGCGGTCGGGAAGTGCGGGGTGAGGTTGACGTCCGCCGGATAGATCCCCGGCAGGTCGGCCCAGAGGTGACGCACCTCCGCGGGCACCTTCAACGGCGGCTGGAACCTGCCCAGCGCGCTGCTGGTGCCCTGCCGCCCCATCCGGACCCTGCCGTCGTCGGCGTGGATCACGGCGTACGCGCCGATCATGCCGCCGGTGGCGCGCAGCTCGGCCGGGTTCTGGGACACCACGAGATAGGTGCGGGGGCCGGCAGCGCCCAGCAGGGGCGGGAGCAGCCGGGTGGCCTGGTCCGCCGCCGCGGTGAGGCCCGCCAGGCGGTCGATCTCCCCGCGCAGGTCGACGAGCGCCTGCCGGACCTGGCTCACCAGGCCGTCGGTAGGCACCGTGGCCAGGCTGCTCCGGGTGCCCTGCACGGCCGCGTTGACGGTCGCCAGCTCCGCCGAGACCGTCCGCAGCCGGGCCACGTCGAGCCGCCCACCCGCCGGCACCAGGCTGGCCAGGTCGGTGCGGAGCAGCAGCGGGAACGCCTGCCGGGCCAGGTCGTCGACGGCGACCGAGATCTGCCGCACGGCGGCCAGGTTGTCCCCGGCGTACGGGGTGTGCCGGCCGAGCCACCAGCCGGGGTCGCCGGTCGCCGACCTGGCCTTGCCCGCCTGCTCCTGGAGCGCGGCCAGGGTGCGCTGCGCGCGGGCCGTGTCGCCGCCGACCACCTGGGCGCTGAGTTCCCGGGCCAGCCCGGCGGCGTTGAGCAGGTGGGCGCGGGCCTGCCAACCCCGGAAGCCCACCCAGCCGCCCGTCAGCAGGAGCAGCGAACCCACCACGAGGCAGGCGAGAAGTGCCCGGCGAAGCTGCCGACGCCGCCGGGACCGGCCCCGCCGCCGGCGCGTTCTCTGGCTCTCCGTCACACCACACGTCCCTTCGCCGAAACGGACAGAAGACCCCATTCCTCCGCCTGTTCCTAACAGGTAACGATCGTTTTCGCCGGTAGATGACGGTATTGGCCGGTACGCGAGTGTCGCTCGCGGCTCAGCGGCCGGTGGCGCGGCCGGCAGCCGCGTCGTACAGCAGGCGTTCGATCCGGTCCACGCCCGCCGGCATGGACATCTCCCGCAGGTACGCCTCCCGGCCGCGCCGGCCCATGTCCACCCGGGCGGGCGGCGGGATGGTGGCGGCCAGCCAGAACCGGTCGGCCAGGCTCGCCCAGTCCTCCGGCGGGCAGGACAGCCCTGCCCGGGCCCGCTCCACCAGCTCGGCGGTGTCGCCGCCGGCCGAGGCCACCACGGGCGCGGCGCAGGAGAACGCCGCCTGGAGCTTCGCCGGCAGGGCGCTGCGCAGTTCCGGGAGGTCGCGCAGCATGACGAGCTGGTAGTCGGCGGCGGCGTACAGCTCCGGCATGTCCAGCGGAGACCGGCGTTCGACGAAGCGCACGTTCTCGGCGCGCAGTTCGGCGGCGAGCCCCCGCACCCGCCGCTCGTCCGCGCCCGAGCCCACCAGGACCAGGTCCATGGTGCGGTCCAGCGCCGCCGCCGCCCGTACCGCCGTCTCCAGGCCCTGCCGGGCGCCGATGGTCCCGGCGTGCATCACCACGCAACGCTCGTCGCGGCGCACCAGCCGGCGCGCCGCCCCGCTGGGCCGCGCGGGCTGGAAGATCCGCTCGTCGGTCCAGTTGAGCACCACCTGCACCCGGGCCGGGTCGGCGCCGGCGGCCACGACCCTGTCCCGCAGCGACGGCGCGGAGACCGCGATCCGGTCGGCGGCGCGGTAGGCCCGGGTCATCGCCGCGCCGATCCGCGCGGCCCACCGCCCGTTCCCGGCGCCGGTCGACTCGTCCGCCGCCCAGACGTCCTGCACGTGGACGACGGTCGGCACCCGGCCCAGCAGCCGCAGCAGGCCCGCGGCGGCGAAGGCGGTCGCCGGCGGCAGGTGGACGTAGAGCGCGTCGACGTCGGCGAGGAACGGCCGCCCGGTCAGCGTGGCGCTACCGGCGAAGGAGAGGTAGCCGGCCATCCGCGTGCGCAGCGACCCGTCGCCGGCGCTGTAGCGCGGGACCCGGCGGACGGTCAGCCGCTCGCTGCGGGTCTCGTGGCGCCAGCGCTGTCGCCACCCCGGGTAGACGTGCCCGCCGGGATAGTCGGGGAAGCCGGTCAGCACTTTCACCTCGTGTCCCCGCACCGCGAGTTCCTCGGCGAGGCTGCCCGGGATGAACGCCGGCTCGGGCGGGAAGTGGTAGGACAGGATCCCGATCCTCATCGGCGCTGCTCCATCCGGGTCAGGCGGTTCGGCGCGGCACGGCGTGGTGGACGCGTCGGGCCCGCGTACGATGCCCGCATCCCCTCCACGTCCGGCCGGCACCGACGGCCGGCGGCCGGCGCGGCGTTGCCCGCGCCCGCACCGACGAGAGGGGTCCAGATGGTCGACCGCGTGCTGTTCGTCTGCCACGCCAACCTGTGCCGGTCTCCGATGGCCGAGTACCTCGCCCGCCGCCTGCTGGCCGGGCAGCCGGTCGTGGTCTCCAGCGCGGGCACCGACGCCGTCGACGGCCTGCCGATGCACCCGTACGCGGCGGAGGTGGCGACGTGGGCCGGCGGTGACCCCACCGGCTTCCGGACCCGGCGGTTGCGCGGGGAGCACCTGGTCGGGGCGACACTGATCCTGGCGGCCACCCGACGCCAGCGCTCGGTCTGCACCGCGCTCGCGCCGGCGGCGCTGCACCGGACGTTCACCCTGCGCCAGTTCGCCCGGCTCGCCGAGGCCGCGGATCCGGCGGACGACGCGATCGCGGAGCCGGCCGACGGGCCCGTACGGGCCGCGGTCCGGGCGGCCGCCCGCGCCCGGGGGCGGCTGCAACCCGCCACTCCCGACGCGGACGACCTGGTGGACCCGATCGGCGGGACCGCCGCCGACTTCCGACGCTGCGCCGAGGAGATCGAACGGTCCCTGCGACCCCTCGCGGCGCTCATCGGGACAGCCGGGTGAGTTCCTGCGTACGGTCGCTGCGGCCGTCGATCCGCTCCGCGTGCCGGGCGGTCTTGGCCCGGTCGGCCGGCACGTCCGCCGGCCCGCCGGCCGCCACCACCCGGTAGGCCTCGTACTGGTAGGCCTCGGCCTTGGCCACCTTGGCCATGTTCAGCACGCAGCCGAGCAGCCGGACGGAGACCGAGTGCAGGGAACGTGCGGCGGCGGCCACCTGCGTCCGCGAGGTGCGTCCCTGCTGGGAGACCAGGAGCGCGCCGTCGGCCTGCACGGCAACCACCACGCCGTCGGTGACCGCCAGCAGCGGGGCGGTGTCGATGATGACGATGTCGGCGGACTCCCGCAGGGCGAGCAGCAGATCCGCCATCGCCTTCGAGCCGAGCAGCTCGCTGGGGTTGGGCGGCGCCGAGCCGCTCGGCAGCACCAGCAGGGACTTGTCGCCCCAGCGCTGCACCACGTCGCCGACCTGGACGTCGCCGACGAGCACGTCGGTGAGCCCGATGCCGGCGTCGAGCCCCAGGTAGTCGGCGACCTTCGGCCGGCGCAGGTCGGCGTCGACCAGCAGTACCCGCCAGCCGGCCTCGGCCAGGGCGATCGCGAGGTTGCAGGAGAGCGTGGTCTTGCCCTCGCCCTGCAGGGCGCTGGTGACCGCGATGACCCGGGCGGGCTCGTGCACGTCGACGAAGCGCAGGTTGGTGCGCAGCTTGCGGACCGCCTCGGCGCGGGCGGAGTTCGCCGCGTCGCCGACGATCAACGGCTCCGACTTCGCGGTGCTCTCGAAGGGGATCTCACCGAGCAGCGGGCTGCCGGTGGTGCGCTGGAGACCAGCAGCGTCGCGCAGCCGCACGTCGGCCAGCCCGCGCAGGATCGCCAGGCCGACGCCGGCGAGCAACCCCAGCAGCGTGCCGATCACGAAGTTGCGGACCGGCTGCGGCGACACGGGGCTCGAACTGACCCGCGGCCCGCTGACCACCTCGATCTTGATCGGGCCGGCCTTGCCGTCCTGGGTCATCTCCACCTTCTGCACCAGGTCCACGAACTTCGCGGAGAGCAGCTCGCTGACCTTCAGCGCCCGGTTCTGGTCCGTGTCGGTCACCGAGGCGCGCAGCAGGACGGTGCCCGTCTCGGTCGAGGTGCTGACCCGGCGCTGGACCTCCTCGGCGGTGAGCCCGATCGGGTTCTCGGCCACCACGCTCTGCGCGAGGCGGTCGCTGGTCAGCAGCTCGGCGTACGACTTGACGCGCTGCTGGAGGAAGAGGCCGCCCTGGTAGGCGTCCGTGACGCCCTGGCTGGGCGTGGTGACGAAGAAGGTCACCGAGGCGACGTACCGGGGCTGGGCCCGGACAGTGACGAGGGCAGTGACGCCGAGGGCGACCATGACGGTGAGGAGCACGATCCACCAGTGCTGGCGCACGAGGCGGAGTTGGCGGTACAGGTCCATCAGGCGAGCCTCCGGACCAGGCCGGTAACGCCAAAGAACTTCACGAAAACCCCCAAGGTCGACATAATCTCGTGAAACCATTAAAGCGACTCATACGACCTATGTCCTGAGTTATGCATTTTCACCCCTTGACATCTGCGCCGACTCACCAACCGACAAACGGGCGTGCGGCGTCCCGGGACGCGGGGGAGAAACGAACGGGCGTGACGTTTCCGACCATGAACTGCCCCGACTCGCCGGTGGCGGCGGCGATGGATAGGGTCGGTGACGGTGTGCCGGGAAGCCTGGTCGGCAGCTACCCCCTGCTGCCCCGACACCAAGGTGGACCTCGCGCATGAGCGACCGCGCCCCGCACACCGACCCCTCCCGCCCGACCCGCCGGCTCTTCTCGCGTACGTCCTGGCCGGAGGCCCGCTTCCTGGCCGACGTGCTGCGGACCGAGACGGTCGGCGGCGGTCTCCTCCTGCTCGGCGCGGTGATCGCGCTGGTCTGGTCGAACTCGCCCTGGGAGTCCGCCTACCAGGCCCTCGGCGGCTGGGTGCCGTGGGCCGGCGGGGCGGGCCTGCACCTCGACCTGAGCCTCTCCGCCTGGGCGGCCGACGGCCTGCTCGCGGTCTTCTTCTTCGTGGTCGGGCTGGAACTGAAGCGGGAATTCGTCGTCGGCGAGTTGCGGGACCCGCGGCGGGCGGCCCTGCCGGTGGTCGCAGCGGTCGGCGGAATGGCGCTACCGGCGCTGATCTACGTCGCGGTCAACCTGGCCGCCGGCGGGGACGGCCTACGCGGCTGGGCCATTCCCACCGCGACGGACATCGCCTTCGCCCTGGCCGTGCTGGCCGTCATCGGCTCCCACCTGCCGCAGGGCCTGCGGGCCTTCCTGCTCACCCTCGCGGTGGTCGACGACCTGCTCGCGATCACCGTCATCGCGATCTTCTACACCGACGACTTCAGCCCGCTGCCGCTGCTCGCCGCGCTCGCCCCGATCGCGGTCTTCGGCCTGCTCGTGCAGCGCCGCAGGACCTGGTGGTGGGCCCTGATCCCGCTCGCGGTGGCCGCGTGGACGCTCGTGCACGCCTCCGGGGTGCACGCCACCGTGGCGGGCGTCCTGCTGGGCTTCACGGTGCCGGTCCTGGGCAGGGACGGCGGCACGCACGGGCTCGCCGAGCACCTGGAGCACCGCTGGCGCCCGGTCTCCGCCGGCTTCGCCGTACCGGTCTTCGCGTTCTTCGCGGCCGGGGTGTCGCTGCGCGGGGCCGACCTGGGCGCGATCGTCACGGACCCGATCGTGATCGGTGTCGTCGCCGGCCTGGTGGTCGGTAAGGCCGTCGGGATCTTCGGCTCGACGTTCCTGCTCGCCCGCTTCACCCGCGCCCGGCTCGACGAGGACATCACCTGGACCGACCTGCTCGGGGTGGCGCTGCTCGCCGGGGTCGGGTTCACCGTCTCCCTGCTGATCGGCGAACTCGCGTTCGGCGCCGGCACCGCGGCCGACGACAACGTCAAGGCGGCTGTGCTCGCCGGCTCGGTGATCGCGGCGATGCTCGCCGCGGTCGTGCTGGTCCGGCGCAACGCCGCCTACCGGCGGATCGCCGAGGCGGAACTCGTGGACGCCGACCGCGACGGCGTGCCGGACGTCTACCAGCGCGGGGACGGCTGACCCGGGACGGCCGAGGGGCTGACCCGGGACGGCCGAGGGGCTGACCCGGGACGGCCGCGGCCGGAAGCCGAGCGGACTCCGGCGGGACGGCGACCGGCCGCCGGAGCCCCGGACGGGTCAGCGGCGCCGCTCGGCCTCCCGGCGCTCCTCCTGCTCGTCGGCGAGGGCGTCGCTGACCGGCTCCATCAGGTCGTCGCCCGGTACCGCCACCTCCTCCGCCCGGTCCTGCTCGTCGGCCCGCCCGCCGGCCGGCGGCTGCGGGGCGGTGGCGCCTCCGGCGAAGCCGTACTCGTTCGGCTCGTCATGCTTGCTCATGTGGCAGTCCTCCCGCTTTCTCCGGTTTCGCCTCCTACCGCAACGGTAGGTGGTGATCCTCTTGCCCGCTGGAGGCCGCCGATAGTCGTGGCTGCGCCGCGCCGGTGAGCGCGGCCCACAGCATCCGGCGCAGCAGGACGATCGCCGCCGCAGCCGCCAGCTCCGCCCAGCCCTGGTCAACGGCCAGCCGCAGCAGGCCGGCGGCCGTGAGCAGGTCCAGCAGTACCCGCAGCGCGCAGCGCCAGGAACGTGTGCCGACCAGCACCGCCAGGCCGGCGAGCGTGGCCAGCGCGGTGGTGGCGGTGGCCAGGACACGGGTCACCTGCGGTGCCCCGTCTCCCCCACCTGCCGCTGCTCCTGGCGGATCTCCCGACCCAGGAAGTAGTTCAGCGCGGTCCGGATGGTGGCGATGGCCGCCAGCTGCCCGATCTGGGTGAAGGTCGGCGAGACCGCCGTACGCAGGATGTCCGCCGCGAGCTGGAACTCCAGCCCGAGGGTGAGGAACCGGCCCAGGGAGAGCCGGATGGGGGTGAACACGGCGGCGCTGCGGTGTCGCAGCCCTTCGACCACGAACCGCAGCGCCGCCCAGGCCGCGCCGACGAAGATGACCACCGCGCCGGCGATCTCCACCGCGGTGACCAGGGCCTGGTAGCCGTGGCGCAGCACCTCCTCGACGCCCACCGGCTGGCCTTACCCGGCCCGCTCGGCGGTAGTCGGCGTCAGGTGAGCTGCGCGACCGCCTCCAGGATCAGCCAGAGCCCGCAGATCGCGAAGAGCGCGGCGGCGCCGTACTTGATGGTCTTCTCCGGCAGCTTCTTGCCGAGCATCCGCCCGACCAGGATGGCCAGCGCGTCCGCCGCCACCATGCCGACCGTCGAGCCGAGCCAGGTGCCGAACCAGCCGTACTGGGTGGCGAGGGTGATGGTGGCGAGCATGGTCTTGTCGCCCAGCTCCGCCAGGAAGAACGCGACCGACACCGCCACGATGGCGGACTTGCTGGACTTCTCGGCCTTGCGCTTCTCCTCCTCGGTGAGCGTGTCCCCGCGCAGGGTCCACGCGCCGAAGCCGAGGAACGCCAGGCCCGCGACCAGCGAGATCCACTCCGTCGGCAGCGCGGCGCCGAGCCCGTAACCGATCGCCACCGAGGCCAGGTGCACGACGGCGGTGGCGACGGTGATGCCGATCAGGACCGGCACGGTTTTGAAGCGGGTGGCGAAGGTCAGGGCCATCAGCTGGGACTTGTCGCCCAGCTCGGCGACGAAGATGACGCCGAAGCTGACCACCAGCGCGACGAGGAAACCTTCCATGACATCCTTCCGGATCACGCCGGGAGGAGGTACGGGGGCGCCCTCGACCCGGCTGCGACAGCCTGAGTCGAAGGTCTCGCCCGCCCCGGATGACGAGGCCGCGTGGCCGGATGCGGAACGCACCAGTGTGTCGACCACGACATTGGGGGCTACTCCCCTTCGCGCCGCCCAGCGTAGCCGACCACCGGCCGGGCCGGGCACCACGGGTGAAGATCGTCACGCGCCGCAGGCCGGCCGGTCCCGGTCACTCCGCGCGGGCCAGGGTGACGCCGAACAGGCCGTCCGGGTCGGTCCAGAAGTCGTGGACGGCGAAGCGGGCCGCCGCCAGCTCCGTCGCGATGCCCTCGGGCCGGAACTTCGCGGACACCTCCGTGCGCAACTCCTCGCCCTCGGCGAAGGTGACCGCCAGGTCGAGCACCCGGACCCGCATCGGCCGGAGCGCACGCAGCCGCATCTCGATCCACTCCCGCGCCGGGTCCCAGAGCGCCACGTGGGCGAACGCCTCCGGGTCGAAGTCGGCGCCCAACTCCCGGTTGACCACCCGCAGCACGTTGCGGTTGAACTCGGCGGTGACCCCGGCCGCGTCGTCGTACGCCGGCACGACGACCGCCGGGTCCTTGACCAGATCGGTGCCGATCAGCAGCCAGTCCCCCGCCTCCAGGGCGCCCCGCATCGCGCCCAGGAACCGCGCCCGCTCGGCCGGCAGGAGGTTGCCGATGGTGCCGCCGAGGAAGAGCACCAGCCGCCGCCCACCGGTCGGCAGCCGGTCCAGGTGACGGGTGAAGTCCCCCACGATGCCGCGCACCCGCAGCCCCGGGTAGTCTGCCGCGATCTCGACGGTGGACTGGCGCAGGGCGCTGACCGACACGTCCAGCGGCACGAACGTGCCGAGGCCACCCCGCCGGGTGAACGCGTCCAACAACAGCCGGGTCTTCTCCGACGAGCCCGAACCGAGCTCGATCAGCGTCTTCGCGCCGGTCAGTTCGGCGATCGCGCCCGCCCGTTCGGCCAGCACGGCGCGTTCGGCCCGGGTCGGGTAGTACTCCGGCAGCCGCGTGATCTCCTCGAACAGCTCGCTGCCACGGGCGTCGTAGAACCACTTGGGCGGCAGCCACTTGGGCTCGGCCGTCAGGCCGGCGCGGACGTCCTCCCGCAGGCTGCGGCCAAGGTCCTGCTCCTCGAGGTGGATCTCCAGCGGCTCGGCGCCCATGTCTTCCCCTTCGTCGTCGGAACGTCCCTGTCGGCCGGCGGTCAGACCTCGGCGAGGGCGCGCAGACGCACCCCCGTCGCGGTCGCCTCCACCAGTTGCCCGTCCGGCACCGCCTGCCAGCCGGGGTCGTCGTCGTGCGGTTCGGACGCCAGCAGCACCGAGGCCGGGGTCGCGCGGACCGACAGCGCGTGCCCGGCCACGCTGGCCACCACGGTGTGGCCGTCGGTGAGCAGCAGGTTGAGCCGGGACCCGGGGGCCGCCGCGGCCACCGCCGTCACGGTCTCGGCGATCGCGCGGGCAGGCTTCACCCCGGCCCGCAGCCGGTGCCGGACCAGCGCCCAGAGCAGCGCCGAGTCGGTGGCCGCGTCCAGGGTGAGCAGGTCGCGTACGGGCAGGGTGCCGGCGAGCGGGACCATCGTGTCGGGCCAGCCCCGCACCACGCCGTTGTGGCTGAACAGCCAGGGCCCCTCGGCGAACGGGGCGGCGGCCCCGTCGAGCACCGCCATGCCGACCGTGGCGGAACGGACGGCGGCCAGCACCGCGCCGGCGGAGGTGACCGCCGCGAGCTGCGCGATCGTGGGGTCGCTCCAGATCGGCTGGGCCCGCCGGTAGCGCACCGGCTCGCCGGAACCCGGATACCAGCCGACGCCGAAGCCGTCGGCGTTGATCGTCCCGCCGCCGCGCATGTCGCGTGGCGCCCAGGACTGCCGCACCAGGGCGTACGGCGGGTCGAACAGCAGCTCCCGCAGGGTGACCGGCGGCCCCAGGTAGGCCAGGTGGCGGCACATCAGGCGGCCGTCCTCACGGCTGGGACTCCTCGGGCCGGGCGTCGCGGGCGCAGCGGAAGCCGCTGAAGATCTGCCGCCGGATCGGGTAGTCCCAGTTGCGGAAGGTGCCCCGACAGGCGGCCCGGTCGGTGCCGAACGACCCGCCCCGCAGCACCTGGTAGTCGTCGCCGAAGAAGACCTCCGAGTATTCGCGATAGGGGAACGCGGTGAAGCCCGGATGCCCCCGGAAGGTGGTGGAGGTCCACTCCCACACGTCGCCGATGAGCTGGTGCACGCCCAGCGGCGAGGCTCCCGCCGGGTAGGCGCCCACCGGGGCCGGCCACAGGTGCCGCTGCCCCAGGTTGGCGTGCGCGGCGGTGGGGTCGTCGTCGCCCCACGGGTAGCGGCGGGAACGGCCGGTGGCCGGATCCCAGCGGGCCGCCTTCTCCCACTCCGCCTCGGTCGGCAACCGCTTGCCGGCCCAGGCCGCGTACGCCTGCGCCTCGTGGTAGCAGACGTGCACCACCGGCTCGTCGTCGCGGACCGGGGCCCACCGCCCGAAGCGCCGGTAGGCCCAGCCGTCGCCGTCGCGCCGCCAGTGCATCGGCGCGGAGAGCCCCGCCTCCCGGCGGTGCCGCCAACCGGCCGGGCTCCACCAGCGCGGTTCGTCGTAGCCGCCGTCGGCGATGAACTCGCGGTAACGGCCGTTGGTCACCGGCGTGGCGTCGATGACGTACGCCGGCAGGTGGACCCGGTGGGCGGGGCGCTCGTTGTCCAGCGCCCACGGGTCGGTGTCGGTGCCCATGGTGAACTCACCGGCCGGCACCAGCACCTCGCCGCCGACCCGGGTCCGCGGCTCCGGCGGCGGCGGGGCGTGCAGCACCGCAGGGCCGGTGCGGAGCTGGTGGGTGGCGAGCATCGTCTCGTCGTGCTGCTGCTCGTGCTGCACGATCATGCCGAAGGCGAAGCCGTCGGCGACCAGGGGGCGGTCGGTGAACGCGACCCTGTCCAGCAGGTCGAGCACCTTGTCCCGCACGGTGAGCAGGTAGGCGCGGGCCTCCTGCGGCGGCAGCAGGGGCAGCGACGGGCGGTCCCGGCGGGGCTGTTTGAACGCGTCGTACAGGTCGTCGATGTCCCGCCGGACCGGCTCGCGGCCACCCACGTCCCGGACCAGCCAGAGTTCCTCCTGGTTGCCGACGTGCGCGAGGTCCCACACCAGCGGGGACATCAGCGGCGAGTGCTGCCGCACCAGGTCGGCCTCGTCGACCGCCTCGGTCAGCAGCGCCGTGCGGGCGCGGGTGCGTTCCAGCTCCGCCGCGATCCGGCTGCGCAACTGCTCCGCGCCCGGCCGCTGCGTGGTCGCTCCGGTCACGCGTGCCTCCTCCCCGCGGCGGCCCGTCGCCGCCGTACGCCTCGGTCGATGTCGTCGTGCAGGGCCGCCGGCAGGCCGAGCCGGGGCAGGGCGGCCAGGGCCAGGTCGAACAGCTCCACGGCGGCGGCGGCCAGCGCCGGGTCGCGCAGGCCGTGCCGGGCGGCGGCGCGCCAACGGTGTGCCACCGGGCCGGCGACGGCGCGGGCCGCGTGCACGGTGCCGGGCTCGGCGAGCAGGGCGGCCACCACCGCGAGCGCGACTGCCCAGCCCCGGCCGGGCTGTGCGTCGAGGTAGCGCAGCTCCAGGTAGCCCCGGGGGCGCACCGGCGGGAACAGTGTGCTCACGTGGTAGTCGAGGTCGTCGGTGGTCGGCGGTCGGGGCAGCGCCCCGTCGACCCAGTCGGCGAAGCTGACGGCCGGCGGCGGCGTCCAGTCGGGACCGCCGCCGCGTACGCAGAGCAGCGGCGCGGCGAGGACGTAGTCGGTCCAGGCGGCGACCGGGTCGGCGTCGGCCCGCTCCGGCGTCCACACCGGCCGGGTGCGGGCCGGGTCGATGGCGAACCAGGCCGCCATGCGCGCGGACGCCCAGCCGGTGGCCCGGCCGGCGTGCCGGTCGGCCGTGGCGAAGGCGGCCAGCAGGGGCGGCCCAAGCGCGTGCACCGTCGCCCAGCGGGCCGGCAGGTGCTCCGGCTCTCCGGCGTCCAGGCAGACCTGCAGGCCGGCGGTGCTGTACATCATCGTCCGGCCGGCGGCGCCACGCCGGTCGAAGACGTGCCGCATGGCGCGGTAGCGGGGGGTCTCGACCACCGCCCGGGGCGGCCGGTGGGGGTCGATGCCGCTCTGGCCGAGGACCAGCCCGGCGGCGGCGAGCAGGCCGCTCAGCTCGGCGATGTCGCCGTCGGTGGCCTGGACGAGGGTGGCGAGCGAGGTGCGGGGCGCGGTGGAGATCTCCAGCTGCCCGCCGGGCTCGACGGTCACGGTGCCACCGTGACGAAGCGGTGCGGCGGGGCTCGCGCGATCGAGGGTCGGGGGGCTGTGCCGCCCCAGCGCCGCCCGGAGCCGCTCGCCGTCGACGGGGCGGGCGGGGTCGGCGGCGTCGTGCACGGTCCATTCGAGTTCGACGCCCGTGCGGGTCGGCGGGCCGGTCTTGAAGCAGATCCGGGCGAGGTGACCCGCGGCTGCGGCGCGCTCCCGCAGGACGATGCTCCGGTCGAGTTCCGGCGACGTCACCACAGGACGGGCTCCCTTCCCCGCGCCGACTTCCGGACCGTGCCACCGTAGCGCCACCCACCGTCATCAGCAGGGCGTCGGCGGCCCACCACTTCTGTTTCTAACAGACGGATTTCGCGTGGCCGGCCGGAACGAGCAGGGCGATCAGCCGGTCGCTTCCAGGGACGGCGCCGTCGTGGGCTCGGCCCTCCTCGAGTTCCTCGACTCCGCCTCGGGCACCAGCTCCCGACAGAAGGCGTCGACGTTCTCCCGGCCGCCCGCCGCGGTCACCACGCCGGCGTACGTGGGGCTGTCCAGCGCGTTCTCCCGCTGAGCCGGCGGCTTGGCCAGGTACGCCCGGCAGAGCCCCCACAGCTGCTCGGTGCGCTGCTCCGGCGGTCGTGGCCCGCCACCGCCCGGGGCGCCGGGGGTGGCCGCACCGGGCGTGGGGGCGGCGGACGGGCCGCGCGAGCCGTCGGTGGGCGCGTCGGAGGGGGTGCCGCCACTGCCGGTGGCGCCGGTGGACCCGCCCTGCTCCGTACCCGTGGTGGCCGGTGCCGGCGTGGCCGGACGCGGCGGCGGCGCCGGGTCGTCGGGGCGGTCCAGGGTGACGGCCGCGAAGGCGGCGCCCGCCGTCGCGGTGACCGCGATTCCGGCGGCCCAGGCCACGGCGCCGGCGGTGAACCGGCGTCCCCGCGGTGGCCGCGTCGCGGCGGCGGTGGCGGGCGCGGCGGCGCGGGCGGCCCGGAAGGCTGCCAGCGCGCCCTCCTCGCCGGCCAGTTCACCGGGGCGGGCGGGGGCCGCCGCGGCCGAGAGCAGCCGGGCGAGCGGATCCGGGTCGGCGGCGTCGGGCGAGCCGGCGCGGGCCGCGTCGAGCAGCCGGTCGGACTCGGCCCGGTCGGCGGGCCGCTCGTGCCGGCGGAAGGTCATCTGATTCCCCTCACGTCAACCGTCCGCCGGCTCGGCGTGCGGCGCCTGCCGCCGACCGGCGCGCGGACGCGGCGGGGTGGCTTTCTCGGGGTCGGCCGGCGGCTGGGACAGGTCGTAGCGTGCCATCAGGGCGGCGAGGCGGCGCAGACCCCGGTGGGCGGCGGTGCGCACGGCACCGGGCCGGCGGCCGAGCACCCGTCCGGCGGTCTCGGCGTCCAGCCCGATGACGGCGCGGAGCAGGACGGCCTCGGCCTCGCGGGGCGGCAGGGTGGCAATCAACGCCAGCGCCGCCTCGGTGCCGATGGTCTCGCCGGCCCGTTCGGCGGTGTCGGCGTCGCCGGCCAGCTCGCTGAGCGCCTGCACCGGCACCGGCAGCGACGGACGGCGGCGTTGCCGCCGCAGGTGGTCCATGGCCCGGTTGCGGGCGATGGTCACCGTCCAGGCCCGGAACTCGCCGCCGGTGAAGCTGGGCAGGTCGCGGGAGATCTGCAGCCACGTCTCCGAAGCGACATCCTCGGCGTCGGCGCCGACCAGGGCGGTCAGGTACCGCAGCAGACCGGGCTGGAGGCTGCGGTAGAGGAAGCGGAAGCCGTCCTCGTCGCCGGCCTGCGCCGCCGCGACCGCGTCGTTCAGCTCAGCGGACACGGGACCGCCGCCTCCGCTTCCCGGACGTGCCGGGGTGGCGCACACCCACCCGGGCGTGCGCGACGCCAGCACGGTCCGGCCCCCGGACCTGATCCCGCACCCTCAGCCCCCCGCTGACCTGGTCACGCCCGGGACCGCGGCGGCCCGGACGGTAGTTCTGGACTCTCGCCACGGCGGCACGGCCGGCGGCGCCGGCGACGCCGTGGGGCGGGCCCGAGTCGGGCTAACGGTAGGAGCACCGGGCCGATCGGACAAGTCGGCCCCGGTCGGCAAAAGAGTGAGAATTATCTACCTGATCGGGTGGCGGGTCGCCGTAACGCGGCGCGCGCCCGGGACGCTGCGCCCACGCACGCCCGCGGCAAAGGGGCGTTCGTCCAGCGTACGGCGGCGGCGGGCGGATCTCGTCACGGGGCGTCCCCGGGCGGTCACACCATATCGGAGGCGGCCGTCGACGCACAGCCCTCCGTGGGGCGGGTCGCGCCGGTGGGCCGGCCCGCTCACCGCGCGCCGTTCTCCGCCGCTCTGGGTACGGTGGTGCTGTGTTGTCATCGGAGGTCGTACTCAGCGGTCGGTACCGCCTGGACGAGCGTGTCGCCACGGGCGGCATGGGCGACGTCTGGCGGGCCAAGGACCTCGTCCTCGGCCGTCAGGTCGCGGTCAAGGTCCTGCTGCCCGCCCTGGTCTCCGACCCCGACTTCATCGCCCGCTTCCGCGCCGAGGCACGGATCATGGCCGCTCTGCGGCACCCCGGCATCGTCCAGGTCTTCGACTGCGGCGAGGACGACCTGCCCGACGGCGGCCGAGCCGACTACCTGGTCATGGAGTTCGTGACCGGCCAGCCGCTGTCCAAGCGGATCGAGGCCGCCGGTCGGCTCGACGTCGGCGAGACGATGGCGATCGTGGCCCAGGTCGCGGAGGCCCTGCACGCCGCGCACCTCGGCGGAATCGTGCACCGCGACGTCAAGCCGAGCAACCTGCTGGTGCAGGAGAACGGCAGCGTGGTGCTGGTCGACTTCGGCGTGGCCCGGTCGACGAACGTCACGAGCATCACCAGCACCAACGCGGTGCCCGGCACCGCGCTCTACATGGCGCCCGAGCAGGCCGCCGGCCGGCCGGTCTCGGGTGCCACCGACATCTACGCCCTCGGCGCCGTCACCTACTGCTGCCTGAGCGGCAGCCCGCCGTTCACCGGCGACAACCCGCTCCAGGTCGCCGTCCGGCACCTCGACGACGAGCCGCCGGAGCTGTCACACGACATCCCGGAGGCCGTTCGCGCGCTGGTCTCCCGCGCCCTGGCGAAGGATCCGGCCGACCGGTTCAGCAGCGGGGCCGCGATGGCCCAGGCCGCCCGCGCCGCTGTCTCCGACCCGTCGGCGGCGACCGCCATGGTGCCCGCCCCCGGCGTCGCCGCGCTGCGCGGCGCCGACCCGGGCACCCGCACCGACGTCCCGGTCGTGCCGGCCGCGGCCGCGCGGAGGAAGCGCCGCGGCCCCCTGGTGGGCGCGGCCGCGGCGGTGCTGGTGGCGTTGGCGGGCCTCGGCGCGGCGCTCGGCGCGACGGGCGACACCGACGCGCCCGCGGTGAACGTGCCGAAGACGACGGCGCCGGCCGCCGTGCCGAGCGCGGAGGCGCCGACCGAGCAGGAGCGGAACCCGGACCGGGGTCGGCCGTTCCGGCCCGCCGGGTCCACCTCCAGTCCGTCGCCGTCGGCCACCGTGCCGCCGCAGTCGCCCCCGCCGAGCCAGACGGCCGACCCGGAGTCCCCGGGGCCGACGGGTAGCACGGATCCGACGCCCAGCGACGGCTCTTCGCCGGGCGCGTCGACGGGGCCCACTCCCCCGGCGAGCGGCGGGCCGAGCACGCCGGGGGGCGACACGAACAACCCGCCGGGGGGCGGGGGCGGCGGCGCGGCGACGGACCGTTCGGCCTGATCTCGGCACCCGTGCCGCCGCACCCCGGCGGGCGGTCCGGCCCGTTCGGGCGCGCACGGTGACGCACTGCCGACACTCCACGGACCCCGGCAGCACCGGTAATCCCAAAACGGACTTACAGGCACAGAGATCCCTCTAGGCTCCCAAGCAGGTTGTTTCCGTCTGCCTCGGGAGTCCGGGTGAGCGTTGAGAAGTTGGTCGTCATCGGCCAGGGGTACGTCGGCCTGCCACTGGCCATGCGGGCGGTCGAGGCGGGCCTGGACGTGGTCGGCCTGGACGTCGACTCCGACCGGGTCAAGCGGCTCGCGTCGGGCGAGTCGTTCGTCGAGGACATCCCCGCCGACCGGCTGGGCCGGGCGCTGGCCAGCGGCCGGTACCGCCCGAGCACCGAGTACGCCGACGCCGAGGGCTTCGACATCTGCGTGATCACGGTGCCCACGCCGCTGCGCGACGGCACGCCCGACCTCAGCTTCGTCGAGCAGGCCGGCATCGGCATCGGCCCGTACGTCCGGCCGGGCTGCGCGGTGGTGCTCGAGTCGACCACCTACCCCGGCACCACGGAGGAACTGCTGCGCCCGCTGCTGGAGTCGGCCAGCGGGCTGCGCAGTCCGGGCGACTTCCACCTCGGCTACAGCCCCGAGCGGATCGACCCGGGCAACCAGACGTGGCGGCTGGAGAACACCCCGAAGGTCGTCTCCGGGGTGGACGCGGACTCCCTCGCCCGGGTGGACGGGTTCTACCGGCGGATCGTGGAGCGGACCGTGCCGGTGGGCTCCACCCAGGTGGCCGAGCTGACCAAGCTGATCGAGAACACCTTCCGCCAGGTCAACATCGCCCTGATCAACGAGCTGACCATGCTCTCCCACCACCTGGACATCGATGTCTGGCAGGCGATCGAGGCGGCCGAGACGAAGCCGTTCGGGTTCATGCCGTTCCGGCCCGGCCCCGGCGTCGGCGGGCACTGCCTGCCGATCGACCCGTGCTACCTGTCCTGGCAGGTCAAGCGGCGCCTCGGGCGGCAGTTCCGGTTCATCGAGCTGGCCAACGACGTCAACCACGAGATGCCCGAGCACGTGGCGCAGCGGATCATGGGCGGGCTGAACCGGACCGGTCGCACGATCAGCGGGGCCCGGCTGCTGCTGCTCGGGCTGGCGTACAAGAAGAACACCGGCGACATGCGCGACTCCCCCGCGGTCGACGTGGCCCGCCGTCTGCAGGCGCTCGGCGCGGACGTGCGGGCGGTGGAGCCGTACGCCGAGCCGCACCAGATCCCCGGCGGGGTCCTCGTGGTGGAGCTGACCGAACGGGAGATCCGCGCGGCGGACGCGGTGGTGGTGGTCACCGACCACGACGTCCTCGACTACGACCTGGTCGTCCGGCACGCCCGGTACGTCTTCGACTCCCGCAACCGGTGCTCCGGGCCGGTGGTGGAGCACCTCTAGACCCGGCACCGCTGGCCGGTCCCGCCACCCGGTGGGCGACGGGACCGGCCGGCGGATGTCACTGGTCGCCGAGCGCCTCGACCACCGGCCGGGCCAGGGCCCGGCGGGCCGGCAGCACCGAGGCCGCCAGGGCCGCCACCACGGCGACCCCGAGGATCAGCCCGAGCTGCCCCAGCGGCAGCACCACGGCGAAGTCCCCGCTGATCCGGGCCAGCAGGGCCATCGCGGCCGCGCTGACGCCGGTGCCGAGGCCGACCCCGAGCAACGCGCCGACCAGCGCCATCAGCACCGCTTCGACGGCCAGCACGGCCCGCATCCGGCCCCGGGTCAGGCCCACCGCCCGCAGCACGGCGTTCTCCCGGGTCCGCTCCACGACCGACAGGCTCAGCGTGTTCGCCACCCCGACCAGCGCGATCACCACCGCCAGGCCGAGCAGCGCGGTGACGAACGCGAGCAGCATGTCGACGGTGCTGGTGAGCATCTTCTTGTACGCCCCCTGGTCCATCAGGTTGGCCGTCGGGTAGCGGGCGACCACCGCCTCGATGGCGGCCCGGGCCTGGTCGGCGCTGACGCCGTCGGCGGGGTCGATCTCGGCCAGGTAACCCCGCTCGGTGGGGAAGAGCGCGGTGAAGTCGGCGTCCACCACGTCGATCACGTGACCGGCCGGGACGGAGCTGCCGGCCAGGACCGGCCCGTCGTCGGTGACGACCGCGGCCACCCGGAACGACCGGCCCCGCACGGTGACGGTGGAGTCGGTCGTCCAGCCCCGCGCCTCCGCCAACTCCCGGTGCACCAGGACCGACCCGGGCGCGAGCCGGTCGACGTCGCCCGCCACGACCCCGGTCAGCGTCCGGCCGACCAGCGCGGGGTGGGCGGCCCGGACCTCGACGTCGGCGGTGACGGCGCTGCGCTGCTCGTGCACCACCGCCAGCTCGGGCCGGGCGCGCAGCTCGCCGACGAGCGGCGCGGGCAGGTCGCCGCCGATCCCGGTGACCAGCCAGTCGACCCCGATCTCGGCGTCCACGCTGCGCTCGATGCCGTCCTTGGTGCTGCGCGCGCCCACCACGAAGGCCGACACCAGCCCGATGCCGATGACCAGGGCGGTCGCGGTCGCCGCGATGCGGCGCGGGTTGCGCACCGCGTTGGCCACGGCCAGGCCGGCGGTGGCGCCGAACAGCTTCCGGGCGGGCCAGCCCAGCACCCGCACCAGCGCCGGGACGAGCACCGGCCCGAACAGCACGATGCCGAAGAAGGTCAGCACCCCGCCGAGCGCCACCAGCACCACCTGGACGGCGGACGCGGCGGCCACCAGCGCGGCGATGCCGGCGGCGAAGACCAGCGCACCGACGGCGAGCCGGAGCCGGCCGGCGCCGCGGGCGGGCTGGACCGCCGCGTCGGTGAGCGCGGCGACCGGCGGCACCCGGGTGCCCCGCCACGCGGGCAGCAGGGCGGCGCCGACCGTGATCGCGGTGCCCAGCAGCAGGCTGAGCAGCACGGTCGGGGCGGTGAGGGTGAGCCCGCCGGAGACCGGCACGTCCAGCCGCGTCATGAGCTGGTTCATGCCGCCGGCCAGGGCGACGCCCAGCAGCACGCCGACCGCGGAGGCGACGGCGCCGATCACGGCGGACTCCAGCAGCGCCGCCCGGAACATCTGCCCCCGAGTCGCGCCGACGAGCCGCAGCAGCGCCGTGCGCCGGGTCCGCTGGGCGAGCACGATGGCGAAGGTGTTGGCGATGACGAACCCGGCGACCACCACCGCGACCCCGGCGAAGGTCAGCAGCACCATGTTGAACTGCTGCAGGTCGCGGACCGCGTCCTCGACCGCGTCGTCGAGGATGCGCTGGCGCGTCTTGACGGTCGCGCCGGCTCCGGCCGCCTCGGCGGCCCGGTCGGCCAGCGCCGCGTCGGTCACGCCCGGGCCGGCGGCCACCATGATCCGGTCGTAGCCCCGCTGCCCGGTCACGGCCATGGCGTCCGCACCGACCAGGCCGATGAACGGGCCGCCGACGTCGCGCGGGGTGCCGGCCACGTCGACCGTGCCGACCAGGGTGTACGGGCGGGCCGCTCCCCCGCTGCCGCCGACGCGTACGGGCCCGCCGAGGGTGAAGCCCTCCTCGGCCACGGTGGGCGCGTCCAGCACCACCTCGCCGGGGCGGTCGGGCAGCCGCCCGGCCACCACGTCGTACGAGCGCAGCGCCGGGTCGACGGGGATCGCCGCGAGGACGGCGTAACCGAGCACGGGGCGGGGGGGGGGGGGGGCGGCCCCCCCCCCCCCCCCCCGCCCCCCCCCCCCCCCCGGGGCCCGCCCCCCCCGC
>NZ_JBEYTP010000069.1:0-22553 GCF_040643125.1 Micromonospora sp. NPDC047465 | reverse complement strand
ACGCAAAGAACATCGATCCACCGAACCCCGTGAACACCACCCATGAGCAGGCCCTAACCTGCTAACCAGCCCTCCGCGTTACCGGGGGAACCTCACCTCCACCCCGGCTCGTCGAACCGGGCCCAGCGCCATGGCCCAGTCCAACATCGCCTGGTAGCCCTCGACGGTGGTGGGAAACGACGGCTGTCGAGCAGAGACCCGTTGATGTTGACGGCCGCCGCGACGTGGACGTCCTTGTGCGTGTCGACGCCAAGGATCACCTCATAGGCGGTGTCATGCTGGTCGGCCAACGGCGGGTGGGACATGCTGGACACGGTTGTTCGGCTCCTGACGGCTCGGGAACGGATGGCCGTCGCCGGGCCGGCAAGGGGGCGGTCAGGACTGTGGCGGCGCCTTGTTAGCGGCAAGGCCCTATCGGGACACGTCCCGCCGGTCCGGCGGCAGCAAGCACCACCCGGAACCCGAGCCGACAGATCAAACTCAAGGGACCGAAGGCCGGTCGCATCGCGGGTCAGACCCGAGAACCGGGCGGCATCCGATCATCCTCACAGTCGTATCGCGAGGCGACAGCGCGATGTCTCTTGAGGCGGTTGATCCCGCACTCGACCGCATGGCGCTCTCGGTAGTCGGCCGGGTCGAAGCGCGGCGGCCGGCCGCCGCGAGAGCCGAGCTTCTGGCGGTTGCGCGCCTGATCGGCCTTGTCCGGGATGGTGCAGCGGATCCCGCGGCGGCGGTTCCTGCGGGAGGCGTACGCCTAACGCGCACGCGCTGAAGGCTGTTGCGGCGTTCGAGAAGATGGATGGCGTGAAGTTCCCCAAGGCCGTCAGGAAGGTCACTGACGACGTCGACGAACTGCTGGCGTTCTACGACTTCCCAGCCGAGCACTGGAATCACCTGCGGACCACCAACCCGATCGAGTTGACCTTTGCCACGGTGAGTCTGAGGACGAAGGTCACCAAGGGGGCCGGCAGCGCGGCCGCCGCACTCGCCATGGTCTTCAAGCTCGTCGAGTCCGCGCAGACCTGGTGGCGAGCCGTGAACGCACCCCACCTCGTCGCCCTGGTTCGGGCCGGAGCACTCTTCGAACGCGGCCACCTCGTCGAACGCCCCGAGACTCAGGCAGTCTGAACCATGTCACCGCCCAATGCCGATGCTCAGTCGGACAGTTCCCACAGCAACCGGTAGTACATGATCCGTTCCAGGTCCGGCTCGACTCCGTAGGCTTCGAGCAGTGGCTCTTCCCATCCCGGGCCGTAGTTCCACTGCGTACTCCATGTGGCGACAGCAAGGTCGGCCCAGCGGTCGGCGACACCGAGCGTGCCGAGGTCGACGTGTCCGGTCCACATGCCGTCGTCACCGACCAGGGTGTTGGGAGCGCAGGCGTCGCCATGGCAGACGACGAGCCGGTCGATGGGCGGAATGTCGGTGAGCACGCCGAGCGCGTGCTCGACAGTACCGAAGTGCTGAAGACCCTCAGGCCAGTCCGCCGGACCGGTCAGGCCCGCCGCCGCTCGTGATCGCGCACACTCCAGACGCTTCTCGGCCGACCAGTCGAACGGGCAGTCCGCGACGGGCAGCGCGTCATGCAGTGCCCGCAGCCCGGATCCGATCGCGCGTACCGCGGTGTCGGGGTCGCGCTTCCAGTGGTCGTCCACCGCCATGCGTCCGGGCAAGCCATGGGTGATGATCCAGGACCCTGTTTCGTCAGCGCCCTCGCCGAGTACCCGCGGCACCGCGGTGAACCTCACCGCCCACCGCAGGCGTGCCACCTCAGCTGCAAGGTCGATACCGCTGCCGACCGGCGTCCACTTCACAAACTGCCGTGTATCGCCCAGGCCGACTTGGAACGTCAACCCGCCGAGCTCGTTCTTCCATATGGCCCGTACCGGCTGCCCCGCCGCGAGCTCGGTGACGATACGTGGAGGCTCGACAGGCCCTTGAGGCGAGGTGGCGATCATCCGCTCATTCTCACCGGAGCGGCCGGCAGCCAGCCAAACATTTTTGGATACCTCGGCCAGCCGCCCCCTTCAGCCAGCCCGCAATAGAGGCCCAGCCGAATCCACAGAATTTGACAATTCCTCCAGCGACGTTCCGCCACGGCACACCGGTCCGGACCCGGAAATCGCATGCCGTCGATCAACTGCCGCCGAGGCCAGACGGGCGGCTACCCCGCCCGGGCACCCTTCGGCAACGGCTCCAGCACCGCCCACTGCTCGTCCGTGAGATCTCCCCACCCTATGAACGGTGATCATTCACAGCCCAAGATCTACTATCGATACGCGGCCTAGATGTTGCGGGGCACGATGTTGACGACGCTCGCCCCCGGAACCCGGTTGCATGCTGACCGGTGGGTGTGAGTAGAGTTTGCGCCATGTCGAGCCCTGAGGCATCCAAGGTGGGGGCTTTCGGTCACGCCGTCAGCCCCCTGAACCGCTGAGTTCATAGTCCGCTTCCCAGCAGGTTTCGCTGCACGGGACATTTGCGGGCACGCCTTGGGGCGCTGGCCGCGGTGACGAGACGTCTCCTCGTTCTCTCTCACCTCGGAGCTCTTGATGCCTCTCCCGCTCTACCTGCTTGCCGTGGCGGTCTTCGCCATGGGCACCTCGGAGTTCATGCTCGCCGGCCTTGTGCCGGACATCGCCGCAAGCCTCAACGTGTCGGTCGGAGCCGCCGGGCTCCTGACCTCGGCGTTCGCTGCCGGGATGATCGTCGGCGCGCCGCTGATGGCGGCGCTTGCGCGCCGGTGGCCTGCCCGAGCCAGCCTGTTGAGCTTCGTGCTGGTTTTCGCCGTGGCCCACGTCGTGGGCGCCCTCACGACGAGTTTCACGATTCTGCTTATCACCCGCGTGCTCGCTGCCCTGGCCAACGCGGGCTTCCTGGCCGTGGCACTGAGCACGGCCGCCACGCTCGTCGCACCTGATCAGAGAGGGCGCGCACTGGCGGTGCTGCTCTCGGGTACGACGGTGGCCACCATCGCTGGAGTTCCCGGCGGTGCGCTGCTCGGCACGTTGCTTAGCTGGCGTTCAACCTTCTGGGCGATCGCACTGCTCTGCCTTCCCGCCGCCTTAGGCGTCGTGAAAGGCATCCCGGCCCGTGCCGGAAGGACCCCTCAGGGCACTTCGGCCGGCTCGTCTCTCCGGCACGAGATCGCCCAACTCGCGATGCCCAGGCTGCTCCTGGTCATGCTGCTCGGTGCCCTAGTCAACGCTGCCACCTTCGCCACGTTCACCTTCCTGGCACCGATCGTGACCGACACCGCCGGCCTAGGCGAGCTGTGGGTCTCGGTCGTACTGGTGCTCTTCGGGGTCGGGTCCTTCGTCGGCGTCACCCTCGCGGGACGGCTCTCCGACCAGCATCCCGGCATCGTGATCGCAGTCGGTGGCCCGTTGCTGATGCTCGGCTGGGTCGCGTTGGCGGCCCTAGCTGCCCAGCCCGCAGCGCTGCTGCTCCTCGTGTTCGTGCAGGGCGCGCTCTCCTTCGCGTTGGGCAGCACCCTGATCACCCGGGTGCTGTACGAGGCAGCAAGCGCCCCCACCATGGGAGGGTCGTATGCAACCGCGGCGCTCAACATCGGTGCTGCTGGCGGGCCCGTCGTTGCCGCAGCGACCCTCAGGGCCAATGCTGGCGACCTCGGCCCGGTGTGGGTCAGCGGCCTCTTGGTCGCGGTCGCACTGCTCATCGCCCTGCCGCTCCGGCGATTCATCGCACCCCGCCTCGGCCAGACGATCCGATGACCCACGCGAACGCTCCGCTGAGCATCGAGGGACGTCGGCGACTCATCAAGCTGTCAACGCCGCCTGAATCCTGACCATCGTGCTCCGGCTGAAAACTGACCACCTCCGGTCTCTTTGATCTTTAGTCGTTGGTCTTGGTGGCTGCGGGGACGCGGCCGAGGTCGCGGTCCTTGAGTCGGTAGCTGTCGCCCTTCATCGAGATCACCTCGGCGTGGTGGACGAGGCGGTCGATCATGGCTGCGGCGACCACGTCGTCGCCGAAGACTTCGCCCCACCTGCCGAAGGGCTTGTTGCTGGTGACGATCAGCGAGGCGCGTTCGTAGCGGTTGGACACAGTTGGAAGAACAGGTTCGCGGCTTCAGCTTCGAAGGGGATGTAGCCGACTTCGTCGACGATCAGCAGCGGGATCCGGCCGAGCTTGACCAACTCGTCCTGCAGACGGCCGGCGTGGTGGGCGTCGGCGAGGCGGGACACCCATTGGGCTGCGGTGGCGAACGCGACCCGGTGTCCGGCCTGGCAGGCCCGGATGCCCAGGCCGATGGACAGGTGGGTCTTGCCGGTGCCGGGTGGGCCGAGGAACACGACGTTCTCTCGGCCGGTGATGAAGTCGAGGGTGCCGAGGTGGGCGATCGTGTCCCGCTTGAGGGAGCGTTGGTGGTCGAAGTCGAACTCCTCCAGGCTCTTGCGGGCCGGGAACCGGGCCGCACGGATGCGTCCTTCGCCGCCGTGGGCCTCTCGGGCGGCGACCTCGCGTTGCAGGCAGGCGGCCAGGAACTCTTCATGCGTCCATGACTCCGCCCGGGCCCGCTCTGCTAAGCGTTCGACCGACGCTGCCAGGGACGGCGCCTTGAGAGCGCGGGTGAGGAACGCAATCTCGGAGGCGACGTTGCGGTTGCTCGTCTTGCCGGCCATCAGGCAGCCACCTCATCAAGGCCGAACATGCGGTCGTGGTCGCTCAACGCCCGGTGTTCCACGTCCGCGTCCAGCTTCGTCGTCGACCCGCACCCCGAACTCCGATCCGCCGCACCGCGCACACGCCGCGTGGACGACCCGGGCCACCGGATAGCCGCCCGCCCGGAACTCGCGCAGGTACGCCTCGAGTTCGGCCGCTGCCGTCTCCGGCCGCCGCTGCCCCGACCTGCCGATCGCCATCCGGGCACCATAGCCGCCTTCCTGCCAAACCTGTCCGTGGCCGGTGCCGAGAATGCCGCGCAACCGATCTTGGAGGCTTCGTGGGGACCTGGGACAGCGGACCGTTCGACAACGACACCGCCGCTGACTGGTGTGGTGACCTCGACGACGCCGACGTGGCCAAGCGCCCAGTGCTGATCCGCGAGGCGCTAAGCCGGGCCGCCGGCGAGGACGGCTACCTCGACGCCGACATCGCCTGCGAGGCGATCGCCGCCGCCGCGATCGTGGCCGCGCAGCAGCCCGGCGGGCAGCCGATCACCTCCCCGTACGCGCCGGACTTCCTACGCGACGGCGGCCGGCTCAATCTGCCCGACGACCTGACGGTACTCGCGGTGAGGGCCCTCGACCGGATCATGGCCGCGGACTCCGAATGGCGCGACCTGTGGCAGGACGCCACCGCCGGGAACGTCAACCCGGCCTTCGACGCCGTCTACGGCCTGCGCAGGGCCCTGACGGCGTAATGGCCATCTGGTGCAACGTCCGGCGGCACGGCGATGCGACTGGCCTACGGCAATCTGCGACAAGGAGGTGTCGGGTTGACCGCCACGGCGGATGACGTTTCCACGCATCGACTGCGGGCGTGGATGCAGGCCTATCTGACGCACATGGGGGTCGACCCTGATCGACTCGGGCCGGTGCTGGATGTCGCCGCTGTGGGCATCGTGAACTCGGCCTGGCGTAACAGCGTGGTGGAGAGCTGGCACGCCGGCAGGGCGCCGCTGAGCGACGCCGACATGCTGATCATCAACTCACATTCGACCTGGCGAGTGCGTCAACTCGTGCACCGCTGGCGTCGGGATCTGGGTTTGCCGTACGACACGCCCACCGCCGCCATCGATGACAGCGCCGGCGACTTCGATTGGCTGGGATCCCGCCTCTATGCCTGGTTCGCCAACCCCCGCCGGAAGCTGCCCACTGGACATGTCCTCGGCGACCTCGCCGGGGACGACATGGCCGAGTACGAGGAGCACGCGGCAGGTGTACTCGGCGGGCTGCTCGCCCAGGCCGACACCCTCGGTGTCGCCGGCAGCCTGTGGCGTGCCGCACTGCACGGAGCCCTGGCGTGCGCGCATTGGTGGGGCACACCGACCTGGCCGCAGCTGGTCAACGACTGCGTGGGTGCCGCCTTTAATCGTGATCACGAGTACTGGGCCGTTACGGGCACCAGCTCAGCGAACTGCCGGCCGCGCCATCTCAGATAGCCGCGCCTGGAGCGATGCGCTCGATCCTGCTGTGCCATCCGTGGACCTTGCAGACCGCCAGTGCGGACTGGCTGATCCGACTCGGCATCGGCTTCTTGCGTCCTGCCGTGGTGACGCCCATCGGCCTGCCAGACCTCAAGGAGTCCGATGTGCTGTGACCGTGCATCGCGGCCGCTGGCGGCCGTACGGACTGACGGTTCTGCGGCTGTCAGTTTCCGGTGGCCGTCACGGCCCGGAGGCGCGGTCCGCAGCTGCGGCGAGCAGGTGTGGTTGGCCGGTCATGGCGGCCAGCGCGGCCGCCACCGCGTGCAGATCAGCCTTGATGTACGTGGTGGTGGCCGGCCCGGTGGAGTCGGTGTGCCCGGCGTAGGCACGGGCGACGCCGTAGCCGAAGTGCCGTTCGACCCAGGTCAGGGTGGTGTGGCGCAGCCAGTGGGTGGAGATTGCCTGGGCGGCCACCCACGGCAACTGCTGGCCGATGCGTTTCCACAGGTGGTCGTAGCGGCGGCTGGTGATCGCCCGCCCGTTGCGGTAGCGCAGCAGAAGGTCGGTGGGCAGGACCGCGCCTCGGGCGCGGGCGTGGTCGTCGAGGTGGGTGGCGAGGTCGAGGGTGATCGGTTGCCAGCGCAAGGTGGCACCTTTCTCGGTCAGCCGCAGGAGCCCGCGGTCGGTGTCCAGGTCGGCCAGCCGTAGCCCGAGCGCGCCGCCGCGGCGGCAGGCGGTCTCGGTGTGCAGCCGCAGCAGCAGCGCGTCGAGGATGACGTCGTTTCCGCTGGTTCGGGCGGCGAGGTTGATCTGTACGACAGGGGCAGTAAGTCATACCGGGCCGGGCGACCGAGCAGTCCCCGGCTGGGGACGATCAAAAAGGTAACGGGGGACCGACGTCCAAGTGCGGGACGGCGACGGCAGCCCCGGACGCGCCTACGTTGATCCAGTGCACCGAGGCCGTTCACGCGCTGGCCGAGGGCGGCCGAGGCCGTCCTCGCCGCCGTGCTGTTCGTGCTCACGCTGCTGCTCACCGACGGGGCGGGCGACTCAGTGGTGCTGCGCGACGTCGGCGCCGTCCCGCTCTGGATCGTGCTGCTGCTCGCGGTCGCTGTTGCCGGAGCCGCTGTCACCGACCCCGCACACTGGGCCTGCCTCGAGCGTCACGCCCCGGCCTGGGCGAGGTCGCGGCCGGCGGTGGCTCGAATGGTCCGGGGCCAGGTCCATGCGGCGCGCAGGATGAAGGCCAGGAGCAGCAGCTCGAGTCCGATGGAGAGGCCGTAGAAGTAGAAGTAGGTCCAGGACTCGCCCTCCGCGTTGTACACCGAGACGGGGACGTAGAGCGTTGCCACGACGAGGTTGGTGGCGCGGTTGACACGGGCGGGGAGTGTCGTGGAGAGCAAGATCATGAGGATCGGGATGGCCACGAGCGTGAGCGCAAGGGCGACAAAGGTTGGGCCGGTGTCGAACTCATGAACGACGCCGACCAGGATGTCGTCGATGAAGCCGGGCTTGTACAGGGCGAGGTAGTCGACGTAGATGTAGAGGAACATGAAGCTGGCCCAGGCCGCGGCGAGCTTCGCCTGGACCGGGATGTGCGCTTCCTGGAGCGCACCGGCTGGTCTGTCGGTTCTGGTCATCACGTCTCCTGTGTGCTGGCGTCAGCCAGGTCGGCTCACTCGATGTCTTCAGCATGACCAGCGTTGACGGGCACCACCTCCGCTTGCGGGCTCGAGCTGTCCTGGCCGCAGGCACGGGACATCCGCAGTACTTTCGACTGATCCGCCCGAGCGGTGGCCCCCTTACGTTGTCCGGGAGGGGGAAGCATGCTTGCTGGGATCTGGGCTGAGCCTCGCCCCGCACGCCCGCCGGTGCGGGTCTGGCGGGACTGGGCGCTGTCCTCGGCTCTGGTCGCGATCTCGCTCGTCGAGGTACTGCTGCGCGACGACAGGGCATGGGCGCCGCTGCTGGTCGGTGTCAGCGTCGTGGTCGCGGCGTGCCTACTGTGGCGACGCACGCGGCCGCTGGCCGCAGTCACCGTTGCCTTCGGAGCCGTTCTCGCGTTCGACATCGCGAGGATCGCGGTCATTGATGCCACCGGTCTGCTGGGCATCGCAGGGCTGCTTGTGTTGCCCTACGCCCTGCTGCGCTGGGGGGCAGGGCGCGAGGCTGCCCTCGGACTCGGCATCATCCTCATCTGGCTACCCGTCACCCTCATCGCGGACCCGACCTCACCCGCGGAGAAGGTCGCCGGTTACGGCTTCTTCCTGTTCTCGGCCGTGCTCGGCGCGGCAGTGCGCTACCGCACCAAAAGCCACGACCGCGACATCGAGCAGGTGCGGCTTCACCAGCGCAACGAACTCGCCCGCGAGCTGCACGACACGGTCGGCCACCGCGTCTTGGCCATCGCAGTCCAGGCACAGGCAGGTCGCGCGCTGTCCGCCGCAGATCCGAAGCGCGCGCTGGCCACCCTGGTCACCATCGAGGAAGAGGCGTCCCGGACGCTAAAGGAGATGCGAGCCCTCGTGGGCGTGCTGCGCGACGGAACAGACGCCGATCTCGCCCCCCGGCGAGGGGTGGTGGACGTCGAACGACTCGCTCGTCCCGGCGGAGAGGTGCTGGGCGTCCGTGTGCAGGTCTCCGGTGACGTCGAGGCCGTTGAGCCAGCAGTCGGCACCGCCCTCTACCTGATCGCCGCCGAGGCGGTCACCAACGCGACCCGCCACGCCTCCGGCGCCACCCACGTCACCGTCGACGTCACCGCATCCCGCAGCCAGGTGCACCTGCGAGTGCGCGATGACGGCGAGGCGAGTACGACCAGCTCCCCGCACGCCGGCTACGGGCTGCGCGGCATGGCCGAGCGGGCGAGCCTGCTCGGCGGCACCCTCCGGGCGGGACCTGACCCGGACGGCGGCTGGAGCGTCAACGCCTCGCTGCCTCGGACAGCGCGCGCGTCATGACCATCCGCGTGCTGGTCGCTGACGACCAGGACATCGTCAGGGCAGGGCTCTGCATGATCTTGGACGCCCAACCGGGCATCGCCGTCGTCGGCGAGGCCGCCGACGGCCGCCGGGCGATCGCCATGGCCCGTTCGCTGCGTCCCGACGTGTGCCTGCTGGACATCCGCATGCCCGAGGTCGACGGGATCGAAGCCACCCGCCAGCTCGCCGGGGCCGACGTCACCGATCCTCTGGCCGTCGTCGTCATCACCACTTTCGACCTCGACGAGTACGTCTACGGCGCGCTGAAGGCAGGCGCCCGAGGCTTCCTCCTCAAGGACGCCGGCGCCGAGATGCTCACCCAGGCCATCCATGCCGCCGCCCGCGGCGACGCCCTGATCGCACCGAACATCACCGCGAGGCTCCTGTCCTCCTTCGCGAACAGCCGCTCGCGCTCGGTGCCGCCTGAGCCTGTCGAGCCGCTGACCGCTCGTGAGGAACAGGTCCTGCTGGCTACCGCTCGCGGGCGGACCAACAGCGAGATCGGCGATGAGCTGTCCATCAGCCTCAGCACCGTCAAGACCCACATCGCCGCCCTGATGCGCAAGCTCAACGCCCGCAACCGCGTCGAGATCGTCATGTGGGCCTACGAGACACGCCGCGTCGGCACCTGATCGGCGCCCGCATACTCGAATCGCGGAAGCAGGAGCGCCGGGGGGCCGGATAAGGCGAGGAACTCACCTCGGGCCGGTTGAATGGGCATGCCGCTGGCTTCGGGCGCACCGTCGGACGTCCGGCGGCTGTCCCTTCCAACACAGGTTGCGCCCTGCGGTGTCCCGGTCGTGTGTCACGGTGCTCGGTGCCCCGAAGGATCGACCGCCGTGTCGGCGGCGGCCGACCCGTTACGGCTCCGACATCCCGCAGGCGCGCTAGTGCGCTGACCAAGAAGGTTCACCGGGTTGGTGACACGCCGGGTGGGGTGCACCGCGTCGGGTCGGGTGGGTCTCAGGCTCGATGGCGATCGTGATCGCTGTCGGGAGTGAGGTGTCGGGATGGCCGAGCCGGTGAGGGCGCGGCGGTTGAGCGATGAGGAGGGCCGCCGGCTGCAGCAGATCGTGCGGCGTGGCAAGCACCAGTCGATTCGGGCCCGCCGGGCGTTGATCATCATGGCGTCGGCGTCCGGTACCCCGGTGCCGGCGATCGCCCGCCTGGTCGCCGCGCACGAGGACACCGTCCGGGACGTGATCCACCGGTTCAACGAGATCGGACTCCGCGCGTTGGACCCTCAGTGGGCGGGAGGCCGCCCCCGCCTGATCACCGATGACCGGCGGTTCATCGTCGCGTCGGCCACGACCCGACCGAAGAGTCTGGGTCGCCCCTTCACGCACTGGAGTATCCGTAAGCTCACCGACTACCTGGCCGCCAACCGGCCTCGGAGGCTGGTCATCGGTCGGGAACGGCTACGGCAGATCCTGCGCCACCACGACGTCTCCTTCCAGCGCACCCGTACCTGGAAGGAGTCCCGCGACCCGGACAAGGACGCCAAGCTCGACCGCATCGAGGAGGTGACCCGCCGGTTCCCGGACCGGTGTTTCGCCTTCGACCAGTTCGGGCCGCTGTCGATCCGCCCGCACCACGGCAGCGGGTGGGCGCCGGCCGGCAGACCGGACCGGCTGCCGGCGACCTACACCCGCACGCATGGCATCCGCTACTTCCACGGCTGCTACAGCCTCGGCGACGACCAGCTCTGGGGCGTGATGCGCCGCCGCAAGGGCGGCGACCACAGCTTGGCCGCGCTCAAGTCGATTCGCGCCGCCCGCCCGGACGGCGCCCCGATCTACGTGATCCTGGACAACCTGTCGGCGAACAAGACCCCGCAGATCCGGGCGTGGGCCGCCCGCAACAAGGTCGAACTCAGCTTCACTCCCACCCAGGCGTCCTGGGCCAACCCGATCGAGGCCCAGTTCGGGCCGCTACGCGCGTTCACCCTGGCCAACTCCAACCATCCCAACCACACCGTCCTGGCCCGGGAAGTGCAGCGCTACCTGCGGTGGCGCAACGCCAACGCCCGCCACCCCGACGTCCTCGCCGCCCAACGCCGGGAACGAGCCCGCATCCGCAGCGAACGCCAACATCGCTGGGGCCGACCGCGAGCCAAGGCCGCGTGACGCTCAGACCCAGTGAACCTTCTTGGTCAGTGCGTTAACGAAGGTTCAGGCCTCCGTCTAGGAGAATCACCTCACCGGTGAGGTAGGAGTTGCCGATCACGGCGGAGATGAGGTCCGCGACGTCCGAAGGTTGGGCCGGGCGACGCATGGGGCTGGCCGTGTTCCACAACGCGTGAGCGTCGCTCCAGTCGGCGGTCAGCGGCGTATCGACCAGTCCGGGGGCGACGGCATTGACCCGAATGTCAGGGCCGAGGGCCGCGGCCAGCAGTTTCGTGACGTGGTTGAGCGCTGCCTTGCTCGCGGCGTACGCGATCGAGCTGCCCTTCGGGCGGACGCCGGCGTGACTCGTCACGTTCACGACGCATCCGTTCGACTCCCGGAGCGCGGGTAGCGCTGCCGTACAAAGCAGCCAGGGTGCGATCAGGTTAACGCCAAGGAGACGGCGCCAGTCGGCAGCAGTCAGCGCCTGCAGGTCCGCGTGCGGAACCGGCCAACTGATACCCGCATTGTTCACCAGTACGTCGAGACGCCCATGATCAGCCAGCACCCGCGAGATCAACCCAGCTGCGGCCGCGTCCTCGGCGAGGTCCGCCTGCTGATATGTCCCACCGAGTTCCGCAGCCAACGCGGTCCCCGCTGCACGGCTCGACCGCGAATGGATCACCACAGTCATCCCGTCCGCCGCCAGCCGTCGCGCCGTCGCCGCCCCGATTCCCGACGCCGACCCGGTCACTAACGCCACTTTCTGCATCCGACCAGCCTACTGAGCTGGTCATGAACGCTTGCCGGGTGAGCGCCACGCAGCTCTAGTGTGGGGATCCGCCCCAGCGTTGCCGCCCGGCGTGTTACCAACCCGGTGAACGTTCTTGGTCAGCGCACTAGTCGTACCGATCGCCGTCGTGCACGACGACGGCAGGGCACGCGGGCCCGGCGAGCCGACGGCATCGAGCGCGACGTCCGCTTCTCGGCACGAGCGGGTGGCGCAACCCGCCTGGCGACCGTACGTAGCGCCCGGTCGGCGGCAGATCCGGATGCCGGTTCGGACGCTGTCGGTGACTCCTGTCAGGTCAGAAGCAGTCGAATCGGTGGTCGTGGGGACGCTCTGGACATGATATGCAGACGAAGATGTAGATGCCGCCGGCGTCGCCGAGCATCAATCCTGCCGGGTTCTGAAGCGACCGCCACGGATGGTCATCCGGGCTATCGAAGCCCCAGCCGATCATTGCGGGCCGGTCCTCCAGCGGGACCCAACGTCGCTCGTCGCCCCGGCTGAACTCCCAGGTGGCGATGGTGAGCAGATGCTCCATCCGAGCCCCGCACATGCAAACCGGCCAGTCAGGCGACTGCGTCCAGCCGGGGTAGCCGCCGACCTTGATCCCGGAGGCGACCGCCAGGTCGGTGTCGTACTCCCAGCCGTGGTCAGCCTCGACCTGCCGCGCCGCTTCCTGGATCTGCGACCACACCTCACGCGGCAGGTCGTACGACGGGTACTCGACCACCCGCTCGGGATCGACGACGCACGCGTCGGGCACATACCACGCTTCGGCGTCCTCGTGGCGGGGGCATCGCCGTCAGTCGGGGTCCGATCGCTGATCGTCGCCGCCAGCGCAAGCGCGGAAGCGGAGCACTCCAGGGATCATGGTCAAACGGGCACCACAGCACCTGCAACACGTCCGAGCCCGCCGGGAATGGCAGCTCGGGCACATCGTCGGCGAGCAGTTGCAGGACCGGCACGAGTGGCACCCCAGCCTCGGCGGGATGATCGTCCAGACCTTCACCGTCACAGGTTGGCCAGGGCTCGTTCGCCGGCCCCAGCAGCGGCCCGCCCACGGAGCTCTGCTCGACCGACGGCGAGCCCTTGCGTGGATGCAGCCGGATGGTCGTCCGCGCGAACGCACGCAACTGCGGGAAGACCGCGTCCATATCGATCGAAGCCAGCGGGGTGGTATGCACGGCCGAGATCGTACGGGCAAGCAGCGTCCCGTCTCTAACAACGCCTCGCTGGCAAGCGCGATCGGCGGCATGAGCGTGCTTCTACCGCTGGAGGTGCGCACGAGGGCCACGATCGTCACGAGGCGGCGGCAACATAGCCCGCATCACCCGTCGTTGGTGCATCATGGTTTCTCATGTTCGTGGATCGGGAGTTGCCCCCTGGTCCTGGACACTTGAGCCTTGGATCGTGATGGTCCGGGGAGATCAGGAGTCCCTGACAGATGGTGATGAAGCACTACCCCGCCGAGTTCAAGGCCGACGCGGTCGCGTTGTACCGGTCTCGGCCTGAGGCGACGATCGCGCAGATCGCCGAGGATCTTGGGATTAATCGGGAGACGTTGCGTAGTTGGGTCCGCGCCGATGATCAGCGTCGGGGTGCAGCGGCCGGGCCGGCGGCGCCGCGGGCGGGCAGCTCGGTGGAGGACGAGAACGCCGCGTTGCGCAGGCGGGTCCGGGAGTTGGAGGAGGAGCGGGACATTCTGCGGAAGGCGGCCCGGTATTTCGCCGGGGAGACGCGCTGGTGAACCGCTTCCAGTTCGTCGACGACCATCAGCAGCGCTATGGCGTGAAGCGGTTGTGTCAGATCCTCGGGGTGTCCCGCTCGAGCTTCTACTACTGGCGCTCGTCCGCCGAAGCGCGGACCGCCCGTGATGCCGCGGACGTGGCCCTGGTGGGCCGGATCCGGGCGGTGCACGCCGAGCACGACGGCACCTACGGAGCACCACGCATCACCGCCGAGTTACGCGATGCCGGACTACCGGTCAACCGTAAGCGGGTCGCGCGGGTGATGCGCCGCTTCGGCGTGCAAGGCCTGCGGCTACGCCGGCGCGTCCGCACGACGGTGCCGGACCCGGCCGCGGCGAAGGCCCCGGACCTGATCGGCCGGAACTTCACCGCTGCGGAGCCGAATCAGCGTTACGTCGGCGACATCACCTACCTACCAGTCGGTGAGCGTGGGTTCCTCTACCTGGCCACCGTCCTCGACCTGCACTCCCGCCGCCTCGCCGGCTGGGCGATCGCCGGCCACATGCGCACCGACCTGGTCATCGACGCCCTCCACGCCGCGCAGCGCACCCGAGGCAGCCTCGACGGGACGATTATGCATACCGATCATGGAGCTCAAGGCGGATTCAACCGGTCGTCGCAACACCGGGTTGTTGGAGCGATTGTAGGTGTTCGTCGAGGGCTTCGGCGGGTGTCTTCCAGCCGAGGGTTTTCCGTGGCCGGCTGTTGAGCGCGTGGGCGACAGCGTTGATCTCGTCGGCATTCCACCGGGACAGGTCGGTGCCTTTCGGGAAGTACTGCCGCAGCAGCCCGTTGGTGTTCTCGTTGGTGCCGCGTTGCCAAGGGCTGTGCGGGTCGGCGAAGAACACCGGGACGCCCGTTTCGACCGTGAAGCGTGCGTGCGCGGACAGCTCCTTGCCGCGGTCCCACGTCAGCGATCTGCGCAGCTGCTCGGGCAACTGGATGATCGTGTCGGCGAGGGCTTTGCTCATCGTGATGGCCCCGTAGCCGGCGAGAGCGGGGCCGTTCTTCGTCCGCGGGATCACACCCCAGCCGGCCTCACGAGGCAGGTGGATCAGCATCGTGAACCTCGTGGTTCGCTCGACCAGTGTCCCGATCGCGGAGCGCTGCAACCCGATGATCAGATCTCCTTCCCATTGCCCGGGGACGGCACGGTCCGCGACCTCGGCGGGCCGCTCACTGATCAGCGTGCCGCTGGTGACGTGCGCCCACGCGCGTTGCTTCGCACGCGCCCGGGGAACACGAAGAGCCCGACCGGTCCGCAAGCAGGTGACGAGTTCACGCTTGAGGGCGCCACGGCTCTGGACATAGAGCGCCTGGTAGATCGCCTCATGGCTGATGCGCATGGACTCATCCTCCGGGAACTCGGCCCTGAGCCTGCGGGAGATCTGCTCCGGGCTCCACCCATTCGTCCATGCCCGATCGGCCCGGTGAGGCTTGTTGCGGCCCTTCCACTGCGGGCCCTGCGGCCCAGCGACCAGCCGGCCGTCCGCTGTCCGGATCGCACCCGCAAGCCGCTGCTGGACGTACTCCCGGAGCCGATCATTGGCCAGCAGCTTCGCGGTCTTCGGCCGGCGGGCTCGACGCTCAGCATGCCACTGCGCGGTCGAAGCCTTGTAGTCCAACCGGTACGTCCTGGTCGAGGCGTTACGCCGCAACTCCCGCGAGATCGTCGACGGGTCCCGGCCGAGCTGGCGTGCGATCGCACGAACACCCATGCCCTGCGCCCGCGACAGAGCGATGTCCTCCCGTTCGCTGAACGACAGATAGCGGCCCGACACCGTCGGCGGCAACGCAGGATTCACGCCGCCAGCGTGCCGGAACCACCGGAACCCGACCGGCGACGACACACCCGCCGCCGCGGCCGCGTCCTCGGTCATCACACCGGATCGGATCGCAGCCCAGAACTTGACCCGGTCCTCACGCCACGCCACCGTCGGCCGCCCCGGCGAAGGGATCTGACCCCGATACTCCCGAACCCGCTTCTGCCCCGGCCCAACACCCATCGCTTCACCTCTCCGACAGGGTGTTGCGACGACCGGTTGAATCCGCCGAGTACGCCTCGGCCGACTTCGCCCGGGCCTGCGCCCGATGGAAGGTGCGCCAGTCGATGGGGCGTGTCGGGTCGTGCTTCGACAACGCCGTCGCCGAGGCCACCTTCTCCACCATCAAGGTCGAATACGTCCACCGCCGTCACTTCCGCACCCGCACCGAAGCCCGACTGAAGATCGCCACCTGGATCACCGACTTCTACAACCGACGTCGCCGGCACTCCGTCTGCGACTGGCAATCCCCCATCGACTACGAACGATCAGAGACCCGCGTCCTGGAGGCCCGGGCCGCATAACGACGCCCTCCACGATTCCAGGTGATTGATATCCGTCATAGCCACCTGTGGCTGTCAGGCGGAGCGGGACGTGCGAGGTTTGCGTTTGGTGTCGCGGGTGTCGGCCGTGCGGCGCTCGCTGTCGTCCTTTGTTTGTTTGGATAGCCGCTCGACGAGGGCGTCGATGGCGCCGCTGCGGATCTCCACGAACCAGTGGTCGACCTCGTGGTCGCGCTCGAGGTCGAAGCGGATGGTGCCGTTCGTCTTCTTCAGCAGGCGTTCGTGGCCGTGGCGTTCGAGCGCGTCGAAGAACTTCCTTGTCGCCTCCGACATGGCCACCTCCGCAAAAGTTAGCCGGACCAAGAGGCAGCGTCACTCGGGTCAGGGTGCGGCGACCTCGCCCGGAACGGATGAACTTGACGGGCGGCCGGACGACGCCGTGAATTCACCCGACCCGGGTGATGCGGCAGCGTCCCGCTCCCGGTCATGGTGGGTGGGCGGCTGGTCCGGGGTCGAGACTCACCGGAGGGGAGACACATGCCGAATCCCAGCACGAGCTTTTTCGAAGCGCTCGGCCGACGCGGCCACGAAGCCCTCCTCGAGGAGGTCACCGGGACCATCCGGTTCGACCTCACCCACGAGCAGGGCGTCGACCGCTGGTTGGTGGCGATCGAACGGGGCGATGTCCGCGTTTCGCGGGACGGGGGCGAGGCCGACTGCGCCCTCCACGGCAGCCGGGCGACCTTCGACCGCATCGTCAGTGGCCAGTCTCAGCTCTACCCGGCGTGGCTGCGCAACGAAATCAGAGCGGAGGGCGATCTCCTGCTGTCCCGCACCTTCCTACGGCTCATGCCGGGGCCGCCTGGAGCCCAGCACCCTCGGGATTTCGGCCGCGAGCGGAGACGTGCGGCATGAGCGACGGCCTCGTCCGACTGCTGGACGGCAACACGTTCGTGGTCAGCGAGGAGACGGGCGACATCGACGCGTCCCCCACCATCCCGACCGGTTTCTTCTCGTTCGACACACGATTCCTGTCGAAATGGATCCTGTCCATCAATGACCAACGGGTCAACGCGCTCACCGTCGAGGAGGTCGAATACTTCGAGAGCCGCTTTGTCGTCGTCCCGATACTCCCCAATCCGCTCCTCGACGTCGGCGTTTCGGCCATTCGCGACCGTTCCATCGGTGGAAGCTTCACCGAGCGGCTGACGGTGATCAACCACGAACCCGAGCCCGTTGACCTGCGGATCCGGATCGACGTCGAGAGCGACTTCGCCGACCTTTTCGAGATCAAGGATGTGCGGAACAAGAGGGGGAGGTACTACTTCCGGATCGACGGCGGGTGCCTGCGTCTCGGCTATCAGCGGGAGGGGTTCTGCCGGGAGACCCTGGTCTCGTCCAGCGCGCCGGCCCGAGTCGATGAGCTGGGCCTGACGTATCACGTTCGGCTCGGACCGCGCGGCCAGTGGTTCACCGACCTACACGTGCGGGCGCTGGGCCTGGGCGGGCGCGACCTTCGGGAGAGCCTGGAAGGCAGACCCGGTCGGACCACAGAGCAGATTCGACAGGACCTGGCCGACCGACTCACGGAGGCACCCCGCCTCACCTGCGACTCCCCCACGTTGGCGATGACCTACCGGCGCAGCCTGGCTGACCTCTCCGCGCTGCACTTCGCGCCGTTGATCGCCGGCACACATGCCATCCCCGCCGCCGGCCTGCCGTGGTTCATGGCGATCTTCGGCCGGGACAGCATCCTCACCAGCATCCAGGCGCTGCCGTTCGCGCCCGACCTCGCCGCCACGACGCTACGCATGCTGGCCGTGCGCCAGGGCTCCGTTCTGGATGACTTCCGCGAGGAGGAGCCGGGCAAGATTCTCCACGAGATGCGATACGGGGAGACCACCGGGTTCGAGGAGCAGCCCCATTCGCCGTACTTCGGCAGCGCGGACTCCACGACCCTCTACGTCATCCTGCTCGACGAATACGAGCGGTGGACCGGCGACGACGCCACCGTTCGGCTCCTCGAACGTTCTGCGAGAGCCGCCCTGCACTGGATCGATGAGTACGGCGACATCATGGGCGACGGCTACGTCTGGTACCAGCGCCGAAACGAACGCAACGGGCTGGAGAACCAGTGCTGGAAGGACTCCTGGGACGCGATCTCGTTCCGGGACGGGCGGCTGGCCAGCCTGCCCCGGGCCACCTGCGAGCTGCAGGGCTACGCGTACGACGCCAAGATCCGCGGCGCCCGGATGGCCCGCCAGTTCTGGAACGACCCGGCGTACGCCGACCGACTGGAACGGGAGGCGGCCCAGCTCAAGGAACGCTTCAACCGCGACTTCTGGATCTCCGACGGCGAGTACTACGCCCTCGCCCTCGACGGCGACGGCCGCCAGGTCGACGCGCTGTCGTCGAACATCGGCCACCTGCTGTGGAGCGGCATCGTCGACGAATCCCGCGCCGGGAAGATCGCTGAACATCTCCTCGGGCCCCGCCTCTTCTCCGGCTGGGGGGTGCGGACCCTCGCCACCGGCGAGGGACGTTACAACCCGATCGGCTACCACGTCGGCACCGTCTGGCCGTTCGACAACGCCTTCATCGCCTGGGGACTCCGCCGCTACGGCTTCCACCAGGAGGCAGGGCGCATCGCCGAGGGAATCATCGACGCTGCGGAGTACTTCGACGGGCGGCTGCCCGAGGCGTTCGGCGGCTACGACCGGACGTTGACCCGATATCCCGTGCTGTACCCCACGGCGTGCAGCCCGCAGGCGTGGTCCAGCGGCACCCCCCTGTTGCTGCTGCGAACCATGCTCGGCATGGAACCACGCGGCGAGCACCTGGTGACCAGACCAGCCGTGCCCCCGAGCATGGGCCGGATCGAACTGCTCCACATCCCCGGACGGTGGGGCACGGCGGACGCCCTCGGACGCGCCCACCCGGAGCGACGCTGACCGCGCGGTTTCAACGCCTTGGCGATGGCGTCCCAGTGCTGCCGGCCGGCATAGCGGAACGACGCCCGCAGCAGGTGGATGATGCAGGTCTGCACGACCGCCTCGGGCCAGGTCTGCCCGATCGCGTCCGGCAGACCCTTGAGCCCGTCGCAGACCACCATGCACGCGTCGGTGACACCCCGGTTCTTCAACTCGGTGAGCACGCTGAGCCAGAACTTCGCGCCCTCACCGCCGTCGCCGGCCCACAGGCCGAGGATGTCCCGGTGGCCGTCGACCGTGACGGCCAAGGCCACGTAGATCGGCCTGTTCGCGACCTTCCCATCGCGGAATCTTGACGTGCACCGCGTCGAGGAAGATCACCGGGTAGACCGGGTAGACCGGGTCGAGGGGCCGGTTCTGCCACTCGGTGATCCCGTCGACGACCTTGTCGGTGATCGTGGAGATCGTCTGCCGGGACACGTCCGCGCCATACACCTCGGACAGGTGGGCCTGGATCTCCCCGGTCGTCAATCCCTTTGCCGACAAGGAAATCACCATGTCCTCGACCCCGGACAACCGGCGCTGACGCTTCCGCACGATCTGCGGTTCGAACGTGCCGTCGCGGTCGCGGGGCACCTCGATCTGCACCGGGCCGACCTCGGTCAGCACCGTCTTGCCCCGCACCCCGTTGCGAGAATTCCCACCGTTCTTCCCTGCCGGGTCGCCCTTGTCATAGCCCAGGTGATCGGTGATCTCACCGTCCAGAGCGGCTTCCAGAACCCGCTTGGTCAGCTGCTGCAGCAGCCCGCCGCAACCGCTCGATACCGCCGGCCGTTGCGAAGCTGGTCGACGCGTACCTCGAGTACCGGGCCGGCCAAGCCGGGGTCTCCGTCGACCAGCTGACCGGGCCGCTGTTCGTGACCCTCGCTGGCGAGCGGATTGACCGGCACGAGGTGGCCCGGTTCGTGCGCCGGCTCGCCAAGGCCGCCGGGATGCCCAACTGGCAAAAGATCACCCCGCACTCCTGCCGGCACGCCTGGAACACCATCGCCCGCGCGAACGGCGCTGACCTGGAGGACCGGCAGCGCGCTATGGGCCACGCCGACCCGCGCACCACCCAGCGGTACGACCGGGACCGCGACTCTCTCGACCGGGATCCGTCGTGGTTGGTCGCCGCAGCGACGTTCGGCACCTGAGCGGTGGCGGCTGCCCCGGGGTGATCGCAGGCCTTCTCCATGGGAATGACGAAGGGCCCCAGAACCTCCTGGGGCCCTTCGTGTGCGTGACCCGCGACGAGATTCAGCGGCCTGTTGGCGACTGCTCCGCGTGATCGACTAACTTGATCTTTAACCTGTTTGGCCTGGGCGTGGTTTGCGGGTCGTCTGAGGTTCCCCCCGGGATGTGGACACCGGGTTATGCCGCGGCCTGTTGCAGCGTAGTGGGTGTGGGGGTCTGTTCGTAGTCTGCGGGGCTGAGGTGGCCGAGTGCGGAGTGGCGGCGGCGGTGGTTGTAGAACGCATCCACCGGAACACGTCGCGGCGGGCGTCAGCCTCGGATGCCCAGCGGCGGTGGTCGACGTCCAACTCTCGTTTGAGGGTGGCGAAGAACGCCTCGGCCAGGGCGTTGTCGTACGACGAGCCGATCCGCCCCATCGAGCGGCGGACGCCGTGACGGCCGCATGTCTCGGCGAAGTCGCTGCTGCTGTATTGGGCGCCCCTGTCCGAGTGGAAAATCACGCCATCGACGTGTCCTCCACGCACGGCAACCGCGGCGTCCAGGGCGTCGATAACCAGGCTGGTGCGCATGTGAGTGTTGATCGACCAGCCGATCAGCCGGCGGGTGGCGATGTCGATGACCGTGGCCAGATACAACCAGCCGGCCCCGACGCGCAGGTAGGTGATGTCGCCGCACCACCGCTGGTCAGGTGCGGTAGCGGTGAAGTCCCGGCCGATCAGATCCGGCACCGGCGGGGCGGCCGGGTCCGGGATGGTGGTGCGTTTGCGGCGGCGTAGGTGCCGGCCCACGACGTCCCGCTGCCGCATGATCCGCTCGACCCGCTTGCGGTTGACCCGCACACCCTGGTCACGCAGCTCGACGGTCACCCGCGGCGAACCGTAGGTGCCGCCGGAGTCGGCGTGGATGATCCTGATCTGCTCGGCGAGCGCGTCCTCGGCGGCGGCGCGAGCTTGCCGGGCCGGTTCGGTGGCGGCCCAGCGGTAGAACCCGGAACGGGACACGGCCAGGATCCGGCACAGCCGCTTGACGCTCCAGGTGGCGCGGTGGGTGGAGATGAACCGGAAGCGGCTGGTCACCGATCCATCTCCTTCGCGAAATACGCGGCTGCCTTGCGCAGGATCTCCTTCTCCTGCCGCAGCTCAGCTACCTCGCGACGTAGGCGGGCGATCTCGGCGTCCTTGTCCGCCACCGACAACCCGTCACCGGCCGACACCGCCCCAGCCGACCTGGTGCGCTGATCTTCCTTACGGACCCAGTTCCGCAGCGTCTCGTGACTCATCCCGAGCTCACGAGCGACCTGGTTGATCGGTCGTCCTGACGAGCGGACCAGATCGACCGCGTCACGCCGGAACTCTTCCGTGTACTTCGATGGACGTCCCAACGGGGACACCCCTTCCTCTGGACCAGCGTCCAGTCTCAGGGTGTCCACATCTCAGGGGGAAGCCCACAGCTCTGTGGTGCTGCGGCGGGGCACGGCTGTGATCGGGCTGTCGGCGTCGTAGATGGTGATGGTGCGTTCTGGCTGAAACTCTGGTCCCGTGTCGCGTTTTCAGTTGCTCTCGACCGAGCCTGTCCGCGACCGCAGACGGCGACCCCATCGGGACGGGGCGATGCGACGGTGGTCGGGAATGGCCGTGGACGTACAATCGCGGCGAGGCGAAGCGCCAGGCCGAGATCCCGGCACCGGTGTGAGGGAGGGGTCAGGATGTTCGGTTTGAAGAAGAAGCTCAACGATCTGATGGCGCAGCTCAGGCCCGACCTGAGTCGGGAATCGCTCGGCGTCGGGCCCGACTTCCCGGGCGTCGCCCCGAACCCGCTCCTGAGCAGTGATGCACGGAAGCGCAATGCGGAACTGCGTACGGGGGCGCTTGCGCTCGGCGTTCTCGTCGACTGGCGGGAGGTCAGCAGCGACGGCAGTCCACGCGTGGTCCTGATGTTCGACGTGGAGACCGCCGACGGCATCTCGTTCCGCGGTATCGCAGACGAAGACCTCACGATCACCGAGCTCTCCCGACTCGCCCCAGGACAGACGTTGCCCGTGCGCTACCGGCCGGCCGTCATGGACCACTACGTCGCCCTTGCCCGGGACGCGGACCCCGCCCATGTGCAGCAGCTCTCTGACGAAATCGCGAGCCGCAAGCGGACCTGACCCGAAGCCATTGGCCGGATCCCTAGCGCTCCTCTAACTTGATCTTTAACCTGTTTGGCTTGGGCGTGGTTTGCGGGTCGTCTTCGGTTTCGTTTTCGCCTTGCCTGTCGAGGTGCTGGTCGCGCCGGATGCGGTGTGGACGTCGTGGCGTGGGGTGGGGTGGCTGTTGCGGCGGC